>JAEEHP010000207.1 GCA_016280855.1 Bacteroidaceae bacterium | reverse complement strand
GTCGCCCAGGATGGCAGCCACCTGCTCGTTATGCTCGCGGCGCAGCATGAACTCCACGTCGTGAAAGGCCTGCTGGGCCAGCAGCGTCAGGGCTTCCTTTGAGACCTTCACGATCTCCTTGCCCTCGAATTCGGAAAGGGTTACGCCTTCCTTCGTCAGAAGGCGGTACTCGGTTTTGTCTTCGCCCAGCTGGAACATCGGGGCGTACTTGAAATCGGTCATATCTGTTAGTGTTATGAGTTTATGAGTCGGCTTCGTAGTGTTGGAACAGGAAGTCGTTGTAGGGATATTTCTGGACGTGTAGCTCGCGGACGCGATTGTAGAGCGTGGTGCGCAGTTCGTCGATGTTCTGTCGTTCGCGTGCGCTGATGAAGAGGCAGTCGCCTCCGAGCTTCGCCATCCACGTGTTCATGAGGTCGGGCAGCGACATGTTCTCGCGCGTGGCGGGTGTCAGGTCGTCCTCGTCCTTGGGCGTGAAGGTGTAGGCATCGATCTTGTTGAAGATGATCATCGATGGCTTGTCGGCGCAGCCGAGGTCAGCCAGCGTCTTATCGACGACGCGTATCTGCTCCTCGAAGTCGGGGTGGCTGATATCGACGACGTGAACGAGCAAGTCGGCTTCGCGCACTTCGTCGAGCGTGCTCTTGAACGATTCGATGAGGTCGGTGGGCAACTTGCGGATGAAACCTACGGTGTCCGAAAGCAGGAAGGGCAGGTTGTCGATGATGACCTTGCGCACGGTGGTGTCGAGCGTGGCAAAGAGTTTGTTCTCGGCGAACACCTCGCTCTTGGCGAGGAGGTTCATGAGTGTCGATTTGCCTACGTTGGTGTAGCCTACGAGTGCCACGCGTATCATGCGTCCTCGGTTGCTGCGTTGCGTGCTCTTCTGTCGGTCGATGTCGGCCAGTCGTTGCTTGAGCAAGCTCATTCGGTTAAGGATGATACGGCGGTCCATCTCCAGCTGTGTCTCACCTGGTCCGCGCAGGCCTACGCTCCCCTTGCCGCCTCCCGATCCGGAGCCGCCGCCCTGACGCTCGAGGTGCGTCCACAGGCGCTGCAGGCGCGGCAGCATATATCGGTACTGCGCCAGCTCCACCTGCGTCTTGGCGTTGGCCGTCTGGGCGCGCATGGCGAAGATGTCGAGGATGAGGCTCGTGCGGTCGAGGATCTTCACTTTCAGCACCTGCTCGATATTGCGGAGCTGCTTGGCGCTGAGCTCGTCGTCGAAGATGACCATTCCCACTTCGCGCTCGGCATCCTCTTCTGCCACGATGAAAGCGCGGATTTCGTCGAGCTTACCCTTGCCCACGTAGGTCACCTGATTGGGACCGCCCACACGCTGTGTGAAGCGTTTCACGGTGATGGCCCCTGCCGTGGTGGCGAGGAACTCCAGCTCGTCGAGGTATTCGGTGGTCTTACGCTCGTCCTGCTCGGGGGTGATCAGACCCACGAGAACCGCTGTTTCAGCTTGTGCCTCAGTGATAACGAACTCTTTCACTTAACTTGAATAACGAGGTACTTGCTGGCGCTCCAGAACTTCTCGGGGGCGGTGATGCGCAGGACATACTGTCCCTTGACGTCCTTGGTGAGGGTGTAGCTGCCGGCGGGGTGGTTGGTGAGCAGTTCGGCACTCTTGCTGTAGAGCTTGATCTCCTTGTCGATGCGTGTGTCGATTTTGGTGAAGTAGTCCCTGTTGAAGTCGCTGCTCTTGAGCACGTCACCCTTCTGCAGGATCTTCTGCTCCTTGAGCTCCGCCTTGGTGCCGAAGACGAACCATGCAGTGTGGAGGTCTTTGTCCTGTGTGTCGATGGTTTCCTGCTTCTGCTGGTTGTCGGCCTTGAGGTTGCTCACGTCCTCGCTGAGGGAGTTGATCTGTTCGCCCTGTTCGGCAATCTGTACGTCCTTCTCAGCCAGCTGTGCCTCCATCTCCTGTATGCGCTTGGTCTGCTCTTCGAGCTGTGAGGACAGGTTCTGGATGGTCTTCGTGAGTTTCTCGACGTTGATGGTCGTTGTCTTCAGGCGCTCCTTGAGCTGTGCGATGCGCTCGCGGTTCTGCTGCATAGCCTGCTGGATGAATGCCATGTTCTCGCGAATCACCTGCTTCGACGAAGCAGCTTCGGGGTTGCCGTTGGCCACCGTGATGCGGCCTTCTGCCTCGTTGATCTGTCGGAAGCCCTCTTGGACCTCGTTGATGGAGCCCATGATCTCGTTGAGCTCCGTCTCCTTCTCGTCGATGACCTGAAGGAGTGAGTCGCGCTCCTGCTGAGCACGTTCTTCTGTTTTCTTGAAATCGTTGCAAGCCATCAGTGTCAACAGACACAGTGGCAGAATCATTAACTTTTTCATTTTTTCTTTTTATTTAAATGGTTATTATTTCGTTATTACGCTATCTCGTTATCTTGTTATTTCGATCTTTCCGGTTGTTCCGGTTTCTCCGGCTTTTCCAGTTTTCCTCCGACGATGATGACGAATTCGCCTCGGGGCTCATGGGTGGTGAAGTGGGCGAGGGCTTCGGCCACGGTGCCCCTGATCACCTCCTCGTGTATCTTCGAGATCTCGCGGCACACGGCTACGGGTCGTTCCTCGCCGAAGACCTCGGCAAACTGCTGCAGCGCCTTGACCACGCGGTGGGGCGACTCGTAGAACACGATCGTGCGCGTCTCGTCGGCCAGCTCTTTGAGCCGTGTCTGCCGTCCTTTCTTCTGGGGCAGGAAGCCTTCGAAGCAGAACTTGTCGCAGGGCAATCCCGACGACACCAAGGCTGGCACGAAGGCCGTAGCGCCCGGCAGACAGCACACCTCGACCCCGGCCCTCGACGCCTCGCGAGCCACGAGGAAACCCGGGTCGGAGATGCCCGGAGTGCCGGCATCGCTGACGACGGCCACCGTCTCGCCGGCCTGCAAGCGCTCCACGATATGTGCTACGGTCTGATGTTCGTTGAACTTATGGTACGACAGCATCGGCCGACGGATATCAAAATGCTTCAGCAGAAGACCGCTTGTGCGCGTGTCCTCTGCGAGAATCAAATCGCACTCCTTCAACACACGCAGTGCGCGGAGCGTGATATCCTCCAGATTGCCTACCGGCGTAGGGACGAGGTACAACATACGGGGCAAAGGTACACATAATTGATGATTGATGATTGATGATTGATGATTTTTGATTAATGATTTATGATTTATTTGCGTTTTCAGCCGTTTTTAACCTTATTTCTTTGGCCGTACGCGAAGAAAACACTACTTTTGGCCTCTGAAAATGCTTTTTCCGTCACTATGACCAATCCGAAAGACTATAATGGCGAAATGATGCGACGAGGTCGCGTCGAAGTCATCTGCGGCTCCATGTTCTCCGGAAAGACCGAGGAACTCATCCGGCGCATGAAACGCGCCAAGTTCGCCAAACAGAAGGTGGAAATCTTCAAACCTGCCATCGACGTGCGCTACAGCGAGGAGGACGTCGTCAGCCACGAAGGCAACGCCATACCCTCGACGCCCGTCGAGAGCGCGGCCAGCATACTCCTCATGGGCTCCGACTGCGATGTCCTCGGCATTGACGAGGCGCAATTCTTCGATGCGCAGATCGTCGATGTCTGCAACGAACTGGCCGAGCGCGGCATACGCGTCATCGTCGCCGGCCTCGACCTCGACTTCAAGGGGCAACCCTTCGGCCCCATGCCCCAGCTCTGTGCCATCGCCGACGACGTCACCAAGGTGCATGCCATCTGCGTGCGCTGCGGAGCACTCGCCTATGTCAGCCATCGCATCGTGGCAGGCGACAAACAAGTCATGCTCGGCGAGACGCACGAGTACGAACCCCTCTGCCGACAATGCTACGCCGAAGCTGTAAAACCGTAAAACCAGATTAACGGATTAACAGATTAACAAATTAACGGATTAACAGATTAACAAATTAACAAATTAACAAATTAACAAATTAACAGTTTAACAAATTAACAGATTAACGGATTAACTTTATTCCTCCATGTTCAAGCAACCCATTACTTTCGACAGCTTCATTCGCGGCGTGCTTCTTGCCCTCGTGTTCGTGGGCATCGCCCTGTTGATCAACCGCTTGAGCAGCGTGCTGCTGCCCTTCTTCATCGCGTGGCTCATGGCCTACCTGATGTACCCGTTGGTGAAGTTCCTGCAGTATAAATGCCGCCTCAGGAACCGCACCCTCAGCATTATCGTTGCCGCCCTGCTCGTGCTGGCGGTCATCACCGGCCTGCTGCTGCTCGTCATTCCTCCCATCGTGTCGGAGTTCTCCAAGGTCAGCGCCCTCTTCTCGAAATATGCCGACCGCTTCCTCGGCGGCACGGGCGTCATACCCTACATCCAGCAGTTCCTCGACCAGTTCGGCTCCAAATACCAGACGAACATCCTCGACCTCATCCAGGAGCGCAGCTTCATGGAGGCCGCTCAGAGCGTGCTCGCACAGCTGTGGAACGTCGTCTATCAGACCTTCGACTTCGCCGTCGGCCTCATTGGCTCCCTCATCGTGCTGCTCTACCTCTTCTTCATCCTGCAGGACTACGAGATGATCACCGAGGGGTGGATTACCCTCATCCCCAAGGGCAGCCGCAGCTTCGCCGCACAGCTCGCCGAGGATGTCAAAAGCGGTATGAACAGCTACTTCCGCGGCCAAGGTCTCGTGGCACTCTGCGTGGGCGTCCTCTTCTCGCTGGGCTTCCTCATCGTAGGCTTCCCCATGGCCATCGCCCTGGGCATGTTCATGGGCTTCCTCAACCTCGTGCCCTACCTCCAGACGCTGGGCTTCATCCCGATGATCATGCTTGCCCTGCTCAAGGCTGCCGACACGGGCGAGAACTTTTGGTGGATCCTCCTGCCCGGCGTCATCGTCGTCGCCGTCGTCCAGGTGCTGCAGGACACCGTCCTGGTGCCCAAGATCATGGGCTCCGCCATGGGCTTGAACCCCGCCGTCATCCTGTTGTCCCTCTCCGTGTGGGGTTCCCTGCTGGGCTTCATCGGACTCATCATCGCCCTTCCGCTGACCACCCTGCTCATCTCCTACTACCGCCGTTTTGTGCTCGAAGAACGCCCTGAAGAGGTCATCGACACCTCCCTTCAGCCGCCCATTCCGGGCTAAAATAACAAAAAATGCACCTAAAACGAAAATTTTTCATCAATCATCGCGTGTAATTCATAAATAATACTTACCTTTGCAGCCGCAAATTGAGGCACCCCCTCATATCGTTCTCTCTTTTTTCTGTGGTTAGATCCGTTAGCTCAGCAGGTAGAGCACAACACTTTTAATGTTGGGGTCTTGGGTTCGAGCCCCAAACGGATCACTTCAAACTGCTGAAGACTTCTTTGCTCATGAGTCTTTGACAGGGCAAAAGTCACTGCAAGCAGAGAGCAAGTAAGCAGAAGATTCAAGAGAGGACACATAAGTCCTCTCTTTGATTTTCGACAGGGAATCAGCGAGTTAGCCACGTTTCAAAGCGGCAAAAAAGACTCCAAATAATCATTGTTATCTGACTCTTTCTTCCTGGTTCGTGAGAAACTTCACAAGTTCAACCTTTTGGACTGAGAAGGACTACAACGGACTGAAATCTGCATTTTGGTGCTACTTTTGGTGCTACCCACAATTTCCGTGGTGCTACCAATTTCAGGCGAGTTCGTTCGAGTACCTTTAAGGCCCAAACCTTAAACCCACGAACCGCTATGTTCGAGAAATCAGTTAAACTGGTCTTTGACCGCAAAAAGAAACCAACGAAAGACGGCCTTGTGACCGTAGAGATTCAGCTCTGTGTATCAAGAGATTGTAGGAAGTACATTTCCCTTGGTGCTACTCGTGCTACCACCCCAGAGGAGCGTGCTACCTATACTGCGAGGGAGGACGTTCAAGAGCATTTACAAAAGTATGTCAATGTGCTGGAAGCTATGCACATGCTCGGTGAAGAAATGACGACAGCCAACCTTAATGCACATCTTGGTATAACACCAAAGGAACATCTGACAAAGAAAGAAACGGCTATCCCGTTTAATGGTAATTTCATTGATTTTATGCATGATTCCATTATGTCTGAACGTATTGAGGAAAGCACCCGGAAAGTCAGGATTGTCACTTTAGATTCTCTCGTTGAGTTTGGGAAAATTAGGAAATTCCAAGATTTGACAGCTGAAAATATCCGTGCTTATGATGCCTGGCTACGAGAAGATGGTACACGTTGTGATGTCACCATTGCTGGCTACCATAAAAGGGTGCGCCATTATGTTGCAGAAGTTTATGAGAGAGGATGGATAGATCGTAATCCGTACAATCTTTTTACTTATCCCCACGGACATCATCGTGAGCGCAAACCATTGACTGAGAAAGAATTGAAGAAAATGCAATCCTTGGACTTGCCATCAAAGGAAGCCAAGGCCCGCGACCTTTTCATTTTCTCTGCTTATACAGGGCTTGCATACTGTGATGCTCAGAATTTTGACTTTGAGACAATGACAGAACAGATGGGGGATATGTATTACATTGATGGCAGCAGAATCAAGACCGGCAGCAATTTCTTTACCCCCATCTTTCCGCCAGCAATGGAAGTTTTGAAACGGTACAATTATCATCTTCCGAGATTGAGCAATCAGAAAATGAACGATTATCTACACCTCATTGAGAGTCGTTTGAAACTAAACAAGAATCTGACTTCTCACATTGCCCGTCATTCATTTGCAACTATTGTTTTGGCACATGACGTTCCTATTGAGAATGTGGCAAGGATGCTTGGACACAAGAATATCCAAACCACTCAGATATATGCAAAGATCCTGAAATCAACAATTGTCCGTCACGCAAACTCTCTCAAAGGGATATTCAAATGAGCTTGTAGAACACCCCTTTCATCTTCCGCGACATTCCATTTTCCGTGAATGTCGCGGTTATTTTTTCACAGATGTAACGGAAGCCGTCAATATGGAAGATGGCGCGTGGATTAGGTACGTGGTCAGACAGGAAGGAGAATGTATATTTCTTCTTCAAGTCCACGTTGTATGCCGGATAGTTGATGGCATCCCGCCCATCGAAACGCAGGGATGACGGATATTGCTTATAATGCCAGTTGGCATCTATCATAATCGTATCGACCCACGGCATCGGCACTTCGTTCTGTGGTATCTGCCCGTTCCAATAAGCAAGGTATATCTTATCGTAGTATTCCTTGACTCCCTGCTGCTCCCCTTGTGCGATGATAGCCAACGGCAGCGGATTCACCAGCCTTGAAGAATCGTTGGCTCCAAGGTTGTCCTCCGCTGTCTCATCGTAGTTGTTCATCTGGAGGAAGAGCATGAAGCCATGCTCCGCGTCCGTCTCGTCCAGCCATGCCGGAACCATCTTAATCTCCTGAATCTTTCCTTCGTCCTCACCACCTCTGATGCTGCGGTCGCCAAAGATGTTGATGGGAACCGGAGCGTATGAGCGAGAATATACCCAGTATGTTCCACTCGGTTGAACATCACCATCAACCACGGTCACGCCCTCCCTCGTGACCATCTTTGTATTGCGGAAAGCGAAGTATGTATCTACAGAGCGCACATAGTGAATCTGATGGATGAGCACCATGTTTTCCTGTTGCTCCTGGCTGTCATTGTACTGCATGATGACCGTCTGTAGATCTCTGCAAGTACCAAGGAAACTGCTCATGGTGTCGTATGTCCTTATCTTATCCCACAGCGTATTGAGCACCCACGGCGAAGAATAATACTTCCAGGCGTTGTGGTCGCAGTCTGCAAACTGCCGCTTCTTGGCTGGCAGAAACTTATCGTTTGCCTCCGAGGATATATCCACCTTATACTCATCAATGACCGTATCGATGACCTCATCATATAGCTCATGCAGCACGGAAGCCGTATAGTGGAACGTCACCTTCTTCCGCTTATGGTCAATGTCAAACTCAGCATTCAGCAGAAGCTCTATCTGATGCAGCAACTCAGTTATTGACCAATGCGGCATCGCCCGGGCAAACGATGGAATGTCCCATGCGGCAGGTAGCGTGTTACAGATCAGGATGTAGCGGTGATACGACTGCCTCCACTCTCTCAGGTCAGCCGTATAGCCCTGCTCCAACAGAATCTCCTCCACGGCATAGATGAGATACGGCTGCTGTGAGAGCTTCATCTTATTCTCTCCGTTGCCCCGACGATACACCCACGTATAGTTACCGTGGCCGCTATCATAACGCGCTTCATTCTGGATGTTGCCTGAATAAGAGTTTACCCAAGGCAGTGCTACGGAATTTGGACTAGAGTCATTGTATATCGTCCACATATTAGCAGGTGGCACGTTCTTCGCCAGCCCGTCATAATACTGGCCCCAATTGAACTCATTGATGTACGTGTTATCAAAGGTACTTTCAAAGTTTTGCGCTGAACGCCCTTCCAGGAACTGCGTCTTCACCTCCTTCTCATTGATTTCCGTAATTGTCACCACTCCACTGCGGTACAATGAGCCATGAGTAATCACACAGTCATACACCACCTTCTCCTTGACCACATCCTTGCGGTCAATATTGCCGAAGATGGCGCGGTTCTGCGGGCAGTCAGCCAATGGAAATGTCATTGTCAGCGTATAGGAATCACTGCCCGTGAACAGTCTGTTCTCTGAGATATAATCGAAGCTGCTTCCCTTCTTCAGGATGGCTTCCTTGTCGTCAATCAGTATTGTCATACCTTAAATCTTTTACGTGCGCGTGTGCGCGAACTATTAATTAATTGTCTCTCTATGTATCATCTCTGTGAGCGCGGTGTCTTATTCCGCATGAGGTTGTCATATTCATCCTGTGCTCTCTTGATTCCCCTGTCACCCTCTACCGTGTTGACAGTCACAAACGGCTCTTCAAGGCGCTTTTCCAATTGCCTCATGACAGAAGAATAGTTAGCCATCGCTGCACTATTCGATGTCAATGCGGCCACCAGCGTCCCGTCTGTTGCCTGTTTCGCCAGGACTGTAGGCGCTGTGATTGAGCGCGAGACATCTTCACTGCGCAGTGTACCTATTGTATTGGTTCTCTGCGCATAGTCTAACGCCTCAATCATCGGACGTGCTGCGGGTGAGTTCACCAACGCCTGTGAAGCCACCCATTCCCCTGCATGGACTACGCCCACTTCCAGCTCTTTCGGACCCTTTGGCGTATAGCCGCCCTCAGCATATCCCTGTGCCTCCGATGCCTGTTGCTGCTTCTTGATAGCTGCAATCTGGATAGCACCTGCCGCCACGGCCATTGCCGCTGCAATAGGTGCCAGGATATAGCCCACGTATGGAACGGATGCAGCACTACTGTAGGCGTTGATGGCCGCTGTTGCCGTCTGTGCGACAGCCTGAATCACCTGCATGGCGAACATCTTGCGGTTTGCCTCGTTCTTGATACGTGCTATCTCCTGTTCCTTCTCGCGTTCAAGACGTTTCACCTTATAGGTATTCCCCTCTGCGAAGGAAATCTCAGCATCGTAGCGGCTTGTGATGGCCGCAGTCTGAATCTCCACTTCGGCCTGAATGATGTCAGACAGTCCGCTGAAGATGCTGCTCATGCCGGACACGATGGTATCAAAGCTTTCAAGTATGGCCTTTCCTCCGTCACTATCTAACCATTCCACCACAGCTTGTGTTGAAGCCTGCATCCCATTCAGCTCCTCACCGCCATACTTGCGTATGAGTGCGGCCTTGGCCTTCTGATATGCCTCTTCAATGCGAAGCTTCTCTTTCGCATTGTTACCTGCCAAGGTTATTTCATTCTGATACACCTGTCTCAGTAATGCAAGATCCTGGGAAAGCGCTTGCTGTCTCTCTGCTGCATTCATGCCGAAGTATTCATCCTTGATTTTCTTCAGCTTCTGTTGATGCTCCTTTTCCTTCTGCTCATACTCCTTGCGTCTGCGCTGCGTGTCAGCAAGCAGTTTCTCCTGGTATGCCTGTTCTGCAGCCAAACGCTCCTTTGTTCCTTCCTTGTAGATGGCTACGACCTTGCGGGCATGATCCAGTTCCAGCATCCGCAAAGCTTCCTGATAAGCCTCCGTGGAACTCATGCCATCGATGTACCGCTGCTGGATAGCCATCTTCTGTTCCTCGTAGGCTGTATCCTCGGCCTCGCGGGTGCGTTCAAGCCCGGCCTTCGTCTGTGCTGCAACCGCCTCGTAGTAGTCGGCTTCGGCAGTGATACGCTCCTGAGCTGTCAGGTCAGTACGGGCAAGAATCTTCTGCCCATACTCCACCTCTATCTCTTCGAGGCGTTTCTGGTACTGCTCATAATCCGCTTCTCCACGGGCATAGCTGATACGGATTTCTGCCTGTTGTCTCTCACGCCATTCCTTTTCAGCCTTGAACTTGTCGCCCTTTTGCTTGTCATCAGAGCCACCTCCACCTCCTCCGTTGCCGGAACCGCCACCATCCCCGCTGCCCTCGGACTTGGCCCTTGCCTGGTCTGCAAGCTCCATGTTCCGTGCCGTGAGGTCATCGATGATGCGGTTCAGCTCCTTCTCCTCCCTGTCAGCCGCTTCCTGCTGGGCCTTCCATGCCCGATAGGCAGACGGTGAAGATCCTGCCTTACCTGCTGCTTCATCGGCATTCATGCCCTCGCTCTCATAGAACATGGCATTCACCATCCTGTCGCTGGCCTCGTTCTGCAACTTTTTACGTCTCTCCGTTGCCTCCGGCAGCTTTGCCAATGCCGCGTCAATCTTGGCCTTGTTTTTCAGCTGCTCCACATAGATGCCAAGCACCTCGGCATTATGCCCTATCAGCTTGCCCTCATCACTGAGGCTGGCGTGATAGTCAGGAATAATCTGCTGAAGTTCCTCTATGGCCTTGCGGCGGTTCTCAATGGAAACCGTCTCATCCTCGATGGTTCGTTTCAGTATATCAATCCTCTTTATCTGCTCGGCAGAATTCATCCGTGCCTCCTTCTCGATGTCCTGAAGCAGTTGCTGTTCCTTGCGCTGCTCCCTAAGGCTCTGGACAATGGCGATGATAGCGGCCACTACGGCAGCGGCCATCTGTCCATATACGGTACGCAACTGCTTCCCCTTATTCTGTAGGTCAACAAGCAGGCTGCTCTCCTTGGCCATGTTCCCGGTCAGTCTTGCCCCTGCCAGTTGCAGTCGCAGTTTTGCCACCGTCAGCAGATCTACGACTGCCTTATATCCCTTCGTGGCAGTGGTCGTGACAGCCGTCCAGGCATTCAAAGCTTTCAGACGAATGGCCGAAAGATTGACCGCTACGTTATAGGCCACGATAGCAGCCGTTGCCGTAAGAATAGCCTTGCGGTGCTCGATGAAGAAGGACACCGTAGTACTGAGGAATCGCAATGTCAGCGAGGATGATGTATAGACATGGCGCATGATAGGCAGCAGTTTCTCACCGAGTTCTGCAGCCAGTGCCGCCACACGCTTACGGGCTTTCTCAATACCTGCCTGTGCCGTGTTATTCTGAATGTCATACATCTGCGTGACCTTGGTCGCTTTGTCAAAGGCCTTCTGTGCCTCTTCCTGCTCCCACTTCACCATGTCAATGTTATTGGCAAGCGTAGCCATGACCTGTGAGGCACGTGCTCCGTTTTCACCCATGTCCTTGAAGACTGGAGCCAGTGCGTCCATGTTGCCAATCTCCTTGAATCGTTCAAGAATCATGATGAAGCCAGCGTTGGCATCCTCAGCCATGACCTTCTTGAACTGCTCCGCATTTAAGTTAAGAGCCTTGGCAAACTTGTCACTCTCCTTGTAGGCATCCATGATCAACTTTGACACAGCCGTAGCCGACATCTCCGCTGCCTGTCCGTTGGCATCGAGGACGGCACCGATGGCGATAAGCTGCGGCAGTGTCATGTTTGCTGCCTTACCCACACCACCCATACGTCGTGCGAAGTTAGCCAGGTACTCACTTCCAGCCGTACAGTTCTGGGACAGCTCCGTTATCGTGGAACCGATGGCCAACAGCGCCTGTTCCGTGCCGAGTTGGTCCTTGATACCGAAGATGCTACTCAACTTCGAGAGGACAAGTGTAGCCCCGTCACCGATGTCAGACAGGGCCACATTGATTTGGTCAGCACCACGGACATAGCCCATGATGTCCTCGATGGACTTCATGCCCAGCTTACCTGCATCCTCCGCATATTTGTTCAGCTCAATAATGGAGGTCCTGGTATTCATTTTGGCCATCTCTGCATTCAGTTCCCGTACCTGATCCATGGAAAGGGACGTGAACTTGCTGACGTTGGCCATCTCCTGTTCCCATTCCGCGTAGGCGTTGACTGCCGAGCGTCCGGCCATGATAAGCCCGGTGACAGCAGCAGTGGCACCAGCAATCGTGGCACCCCATTCATTGATACCACGGTTGATGCGTTGAAGCAGTGTTTCGGACTGCCGGAACTCTGCATTCACGCGGTCAAGTTCCGCTTTCACCGCCTTGATCTTGGCCACCTGAGCCGTCCATGCCTCAGACCCTCTTTCAATACCATTCAATTGACGGCGAAGTAAAGAAAGCGTCTGGTTCAGTTGCTTTGGCGTGGCCCTGTCAAGGCGGCGCATAACATCCTCTGCCGTTGCAGTGGCGGATTGTATCTGCTTAATCTGAGCATTGGTCTGGTTAAGCTCTTTCTGTAGCCGTTTCAGCGTGGCCTTGTCCCCGCTGCGACGTGCTTTGTCTATGGCCGCTTCCAACTGGGTAGCCTTCTGTTTGAGGTTATCCAACATCTCCTGTGCCTGTCGGCCATTGACCGTGAGGGTGACTGTTGCGTTTGTGTTAAGTTCTGACATAACTGTGTGGCTATTTTGTGCGTTTGTTACTTGTTCAAGGGTGGGTGGCGGGCTTAAAACCGCTGCAAAGTAAATACTTTGCCTACCTCTGTGAAAAGACACTTTCGAGGTACTCGAATCAACAACACTTCAACACCTGGGAAATGGTCAAAAACCATGATTTGTATGATTTTCAGCGACTTACGCGAACTTCAAAATTTTCCAGAGTTGAAATTCCGATATGGCTGTAAATCAGCCACATGGGGGTGTCGGGGGAAAGAATTTCCCCTGACTTCGCGCTATGCAGCCCCCGACCGCCCTGCCTTCGCCCCTCCCTCTCGCCCTCCTTGACCTTTGCGGAATATGTAGGCGGTCTCTTTGGGAACACGCCTCTCTTGGTCTCACTGCGTTGGCCCGGCTCGTTGGTCTCATCGTTGCCGCCACTTTCAAACTTGCCGCCCTTGGTCTCACATCGTTGGACTCGCCCCGATGGTCTCACAATAACCTCCCGACCTCCTACACGCTCACACGCAGACCGCCGCCACCCCGAAAGCCGCCTTTAAGGTCTCATATCACCATAACCGCCCCGATGGTCTCACAATAACCTCCCGACCTCTCACGCGCTCACTCGTTGACCACTGCCACCCCGAAAATCGCCTTTATGGTCTCATATCGTCATAACCGCCCCGATGGTCTCACAATGACCTCCCGACCTCCCACACGCTCACACGCAGACCACCGCCACCCCGAAAGCCGCCTTTATGGTCTCATATCATCATAACCGCCCGATGGTCTCACAATCACCTCCCGACCTCCCACGCGCTCCCACGCTGACCACAGCACCCCGAAATCAGCCTTTAGGGTCTCATATCATCATAACCGCCCCGATGGTCTCACAATCACCTCCCGACCTCCCACACGCTCACACGCTGACCACCGCCACACCGAAAGCCGCCTTTAGGGTCTCATATCATCATAACCGCCTAAATGGTCTCACAATAGCCTCCCGAACTCTCACGCGCTCACACACTGACCACCGCCACCCCGAAAGCCGCCTTTATGGTTACAATTCGTCATAACCGCCCCAATGGTCTCACAGCAATTCCCCACTTTCACCCTCTCACACATACCCGACAGCCGCCACGACAGCCCCGCACGACATCCGAAAACGCCCCTTTGATGGTCTCAATGCGACTTTTGAACCCTCGCGCCTCTGCCGCTTGTGCTTGTGTCATCTTCGAGCCGCGAAGCGCGGTGGTGGCTTTCATGCGCGAGAAAGATGTGTGTGGCTGTCAGCCACTTACATTTACAGTGTCTCACGGCTCAATACCCATTGAGCGGTAAAGAGACATTGGGGCCGACTGAAAGGAGGATTGCAGCGGGAAAAGGTGGCAGCGAGTGGCCTGGCTCCAGGCTTCGCCGTCCCTTTTCACGATGCAACGATAAGGCTTTTCATCCTGAAGTGCCTTATCGCCACTATCTAAATTCTTTCCTCTCTCCCCTTCCGAATACCACACGGATGCCAAGGTAAGTCAGCGTTTAGGCTATG
>JAEEHP010000206.1 GCA_016280855.1 Bacteroidaceae bacterium | reverse complement strand
GGGTGGCATATTTCCACGGGCGCCGAAGCGGAAAAGAATCGTTGAACTATAGGGGAAGAAGAAGTCGTTGTGAGCCTTTTGGTTCAGTAGCGTCACTTCGTAAGGCAAGCCGAGGTCGAGGAACTCGTGCACGGTGTCCAGGATATGAGCGCCCCAGTCGCCAAGGGCTCCCATACCGAAATCATACCACGAACGCCACTCGCCCTGATGGTACTTGGCCGAGTAGTCGTGCCATTGAGCAGCACCGAGCCAGGTGTCCCAATCCATGTTCTGCGGCAGGGGCTCTGCTTCTGGCAAATGTTTAATATTCGGGTCAAAGCGGTGCCAGCGGCGGCTGTTGTTCATGTGAGCCGTGACGGCGGTGACGTCCTTAATGATGCCCGCTTCCTGCCAGGCCTTGAATTGGAAGTAGTTGGCCTCGGAGTGCCCTTGGTTGCCGACCTGCGTGGCGAGCTCGGGATGACGGCGCGCCATCTGCATGAGCAGTTCTGCCTCATGGAAAGTACGGACCATCGGCTTCTCCAAATAGATGTGCTTGCCGTGGGCAAGCGCCATCATGGCGATGGGGAAATGAATGTGGTCAGGCACAGCTGCTACAACGGCTTCGAAGTCGCCGGCAGCTTTCTCAAAGAGCTCGCGGAAGTTGCGGAAGTGCTTGACATTGGGGAACTTTGACAACACCTTCTGGCACTGCTTGCCGTCGAGATCGACATCGCACAAAGCGGTGACTTCGACCATGCCTGTGCGCATGAAATCGTCGAAGTCCTGTTCACCGCGATTACCGATACCGATGAAAGCTACTTTCACTTTGTCTTTTTTTGTGTCTGCGGCCTCACGAGAGGTCATGAGTGTGGGAGCGGCCGAGGATATGCCCGGCACACCGCTAAGGGCGATGCCGGCGACACCTGCGCTCATAGTCTTAAGAAAAGATCTGCGAGTAGTCATGTTTTAATGGACAATGGACAAATTATAATGGATAATGGACAATGGAGTTCCAAGTAACTTTTATTTTTCACTTTTAGCTTCGCTGACTTTCGTCACGACTCGGCAATTCAAACGAGCTTAATTGCTCTCGCTGCTCCGAAAGTTCACTCTTTCACTTTTCACTCTCATTTAACGATGGTGATGATGATGGAAGCTGCGATGGCTGCTGCGCTTGGGTTTGTATCCGAACAAACGGGCAATGCCAAAGACAAGGAGACGCAGGATGATCCATACGGCATAGAGCACTACCGTTGCCTCGAGGACATAAAGAATGGATGTCCACAACTCAGAGACCGGAGAGCCATAGTGGATGATGGCATAGACATTCAAGCCTACGGCTATCATGAAGCAGACGAGCAACGACAGCAGCTCGGTGCGAATTCGGCGGGAAGGAATATAAAAATAAGGCATTATGTTAATGGATAATGGATAATGGATAATGGACAATAGATAGTTTTCGTCTTCGTTATCGTTTTCGTTATTGTTTTCGTTTCGTCTTTGTCTTCAAGTTCCAAGTAACTTTTATTTTTCACTTTTCACTCTTTCACTTTTCACTTCCTTTCGTTCCATACGGCTTGTATTCTATCTTCATCGCCTCGGGGAACGGCAGGGGTTTGCCCTGCACGATGGCTTCGTGGCCTATGAGGCAGAGCTGTGTGGCATAATAACCTTCTTCGGCAATGCGCGGTGGCTGACGCTTCGTGCAGACGGCGTCAACGAAAGCTTCCGTCAGCAAGGACGTGCCGTCCATTTCGGGTGATTTGCCAAGGATGTATTCTCCAGGGTTGTTGCGCGCCACCTCAGGATCCCAGCTGCTGCCGGCAAAGGTATTTGCGCCCCAGATCTTATCCTCCCATTCCATCAACATCTGCACAAAAGCAGGTGCGGGTGCGGGACCGTAGTCCTCGAAATAGAACTTACCGCGCTCAGGTTCTACCGTGCCTGTATGGCCCAGGATCTGTTCTTCGAGGCCGTAGAACTTGTTGCTGATGACGGAGGCGTAGGTCATCTGACGTCCGTCATCGAACTCATAGATGCAATGGACATTATCATAGACCTCGCGCCCGTCCTTCCAGTGGGTGATGGCTCCCGTGCCCATAACGCGTACAGGCAGTTTGCCCAACGCCCACGTTCCCACCTGCAGCTGATGGCAGGCCAGCTCGGTCATCAGGCCTTTCGACGATTCCTTGTACAGGCGCCAGTTGATCAAACGTTCCAATTCAGGCGATGGCACTTCACGACGCCAGTCGCCGTTGCGGTTCCAAAAAGCATGCACGGCATTGATGTCGCCGAACACGCCTTGATGCACCATGTCCATGACCTTGATGTATCGCGGATCGAAAAGGCGCTGCTGGCCGGTGAAGAAGACGAGGCCCGTCTCCAGGTGCTTGCGGTAGATGGCCAGCGTCTCCTCCATCGTGTAGGCGATGGCCTTCTCGCAGTAAACATGTTTGCCTGCGTCGAAAGCATCCATAGCGATCTGATAGTGCGTGTTCAGCGGCGTAGCGATGACGACGCCGTCGATGCTCTTGTCTTCCAGCAGCTGGTGGTAGTCGGTGTAGGTCTTGGCCGAAGGCACCATTTCCAATGCGGCATCGAGCGAAGGCTGATAGATGTCGGCGAAAGCCACCATCTCGCATTTGGGGTTCTTCGACAGGAACTCCAGCAGGAAGCGTCCCCGCGAGCCGGGTCCGATCATGCCGAGCCGGCAACGTTCATGGGCGCTATCGTCCACCGACGCAAAGGTTGAGAGCCACGGACTCGTCAGCGCCAGTGCTCCTGCTCCTGCCACGCCTAAATTCTTGAGGAATTCTCGTCTGTCCATATCGTCGTTTATAAAATCGGTACAAAGTTATCTCTTTTTCTCATCATGAAACTGTACATCAGTCTCAAAAAAGGAAAAAATCGTTCCAAGTTACGAAATATTGCTCCAATCGACGTCGTCTTGATGAAGTTCACGGAGATGTTTCCACATCCCGGCATACTCCGGGCGTGACTGGTTGGGGTCTTCGTCGAGGATGCGGTTGGCCGTGTCACGCGCGAACTGCACGAGCTGTCCGTCGCGGGCGATGTTGGCGATGTGGAGGTCAAAAGCCATACCGCTCTGCTGCGTACCCTCGAGGTCGCCGGGACCTCGGAAGCGGAGGTCGGCTTCCGCGATTTCGAAGCCGTCCGTTGTCTCGCACATGATGTCGATGCGTTGGCGCGTCTCCTGCGAGAGGTTGTATTTGGTCACAAGGATGCAATAGCTCTGATCGGCACCGCGCCCCACACGTCCCCTCAGCTGATGCAGCTGTGCCAGCCCGAAGCGCTCGGCATTCTGGATCACCATCACCGAGGCATTAGGCACGTTGACGCCGACCTCGATGACTGTCGTGGCCACGAGAATCTGCGTCTCGCCGCTGACGAAGCGTTCCATCTCGGCGTCCTTCTCGGCGCTGCGCATCTTGCCGTGTATCTTCGAGATGTGCAGGTCGGGAAACACGCGGCAGAGTTCAGCGTAGCCGTTCTCGAGATCCTGCATGTCCATCTTCTCGCTTTCCTTGATGAGGGGATAGACGACATACACCTGACGGCCTTTCTGTATCTCTGCGCGCATACCGCGGTAGAGGCTTTCGGTGCGTTCCTGGTAGAAGTGGCGCGTCTCGATAGGCTTACGTCCCGGCGGCAGCTCATCGATCACGCTCACGTCAAGATCGCCATAGAGCGTCATCGCCAGCGTACGGGGGATGGGCGTTGCCGTCATCACCAGCACATGCGGCGGCACGAGGTTTTTCTTCCACAACCGTGCGCGCTGCGCCACGCCGAAGCGGTGCTGCTCGTCGATGACCACGAGTCCGAGGTTGTGGAACTCCACGTTGTCCTCCAGCACGGCGTGCGTACCGATGAGGATGTGCACGTCCCCCTCGCGCGTTCCTTTTAATATAGGTTCACGCGTGCGCTTGCCCTTGACGGCGCCCGTGAGCAGTTCCACCCGCACGGGCATGTCGCCCAGCATCTGGCAGAAGGTGTCGTAGTGTTGCTCGGCCAGAATCTCCGTCGGCGCCATCAGGCAGGCTTGGTAGCCGTTGTCCAGCGCGATGAGCATGGTCATCAGCGCCACCAGCGTCTTGCCCGATCCCACGTCGCCCTGCAGTAAACGGTTCATCTGCTTGCCGCTGCCCATGTCCCGTCGCATCTCGCGGATGACGCGCTTCTGCGCCCCTGTCAGTTCGAAGGGCAGGTGACAGTGGTAGAACGTGTTGAAATGCTCGCCTACGTGAGCGAAGACATGGCCGTGCACCTGCTGCTGGCGCTGGCGCGTGTAGCGCAGGATGCCCAGCTGGATGAAGAACAGCTCCTCGAACTTCTGGCGGTACGTGGCGCGACGCAACGCCTCGGCCGAGTCGGGGTAGTGAAGGTCATGGAGCGATTTTCCCAGCGGCACCAGCGACAGCTGCTGGACGAGCGATGCGGGCAGCGTCTCGTCCATCGTCTCCGAGCCGGTGTCGTGCAGGCGCTCGAACAGCGTCTTCGTGAAGCGCTCGATGCTGCGACTGTTCAGACCTCCCTTCTTCATGCGCTCCGTAGTGGTGTAGTACGGCTGCAGGCCCATGGTGCCCAACTGCAGCGCATCGGCGGGGTCGATGTCGGGATGCGCGATGTTCAGCCGACCGTTGAACACATTGGGCCGTCCGAACACGATGTACAGCTTGCCGATGAGGTAGTTTTTCTGGATCCACTTGAACGTCGTAGCCTGAAACCAGATGAGGTCGATGATGCCCTGTCCGTCGGTGAAGTGTGCGATCAGCCTTCGCTTGCGTCCGCGCCCCTCCTCCTCGAAGCTGAGGATTTCGCCGCGCACCTGAACAAATGGCATATCAGACGTCAGCTCGTGGATGTAGTAGAGGCGTGTACGGTCGATGTGCTTGTACGGAAAGAAGTACAACAGGTCGCGGAACGTCGTGATACGCAGTTCCGATTCCAGTAGTTTGGCACGGGCGGGCCCAACGCCTGGCAGATAGGTGATAGGGGTCGAGAGATCGATGATCGTTGAAGGTTTTGCGCTGCAAAGATAATAAAAAGTTGAAAGTCGTAAGCGTGAAATGCCGAAAAATAAGACGTGAAAAGAAAAACTTTCAACTTTCACTCTTTCATTTCTCACTTTTCACTCTTTCATTCTTTCATTTTTCACTTTTCATTCTTTCACTTTTCACTTTTTTTGTACCTTTGCCCCTGAATTGAATAAAAACAATACCGATTATGTTGACTCCAGAAGAACGCGAAATGATGCTGGCACTGCTCCATCGCGAAGTGGTGCCCGCCATAGGGTGCACCGAACCCATGGCCGTGGCGCTGTGTGTGGCACGGGCCACGGAATTGCTCAGCGCTAAGATCGATGCCGCAGGGCCGCGCGTGGTGCCACAGCGCATTGAGCTGCGCCTGAGCGCCAACATCCTCAAAAACGCTATGGGCGTAGGCATTCCGGGCACGGGAGGGATGATCGGACTGCCCATCGCCGTGGCCTTGGGAGCCATCGCCGGCAAGTCCTGCCTCGGACTGGAAGTCCTGCGCGACTGCAACGACGAGGCCCTCGACGCCGCTAAGCAATACATCACCGAGGACCATATCCACATCCGACTCGAGACCGACGACCCCGACAAGCTCTACATCCATGCCCGCGTCAGCGCACAAGACCGGGAGGCAGAGGCCACCATCAAAGGCGGACATACGCATTTCGTCGATGCTCACGACAACGCCGCCGGTGACACGCAAGCGTGCGACACTTGCGACGAACGGCAATGCCTCACGCTGCGCAAGGTGTATGACTTCGCCACCACCATGCCCACCACCGACATCGACTTCATCCTCGAAGCCAAGCGCCTCAACGAGGCAGCTGCCGAAGAGGGGTTGCGCGAGAACTACGGCCACCAGCTCGGCAAGACCATGTGCTCGCCGCTCGGACGAGGAATCATGGGCGACAGCATCTTCGCCAAGGTGCTCTCCGTCACGTCATGCGCCTGCGACGCACGCATGGCAGGAGCCATGATACCTGTCATGAGCAACTCCGGCAGCGGCAACCAGGGCATCTGCGCCACCATGCCCGTCGTCGTCTTCGCCCGCGAGAACCACAACACTGAGGAGGAACTCATACGCGCGCTGACGCTCTCCCACCTCACCGCCATCTACATCAAGCAGTCGCTCGGGTGCCTCTCCGCGCTCTGCGGATGCGTCGTCGCTTCAACAGGCAGCAGCGTTGGTATCACCTATCTCATGGGCGGCAACTACGAGCAGATCGCACACAGCGTCAAGAACATGATCGCCAACCTCACCGGCATGATCTGCGACGGAGCAAAACCATCGTGCGCACTCAAGCTCACCACCGGCGTCGGAACGGCCGTCATGAGCGCCATGCTCGCCATACAGCACAAATACGTCACCTCCGCCGAGGGCATCATCGACGACGACGTGGACCGCAGTATTCACAACCTCACCTCCATCGGCAGCCGCGGCATGGACGAAACCGACCGATTCGTACTCGACATCATGACACACAAATGACAGCCAAGGGGACAAATTGTCATAAATATGGACATTTTGACCACCCCCATCCGTCATTCTTCATTCTTTACTAGTCATTCCCCACTTTGGCACAACTATTGCTTAATGAGAGATGAGCGCTGCCAGCGAAAGCAGCAGGACTCAGAAAAAGAAACAAAAGTCTAACCATTAAACAATAGGAGGTTTTAATCATGTTACCCGTTATGTTTAGAAACAATTGGTTCCCCACAGTATTCGATGATTTCTTCAACACCGAAGTTATTCCCACCACACAGCGCACGGCACCGGCCGTCAATGTCAAAGAGGACGAGAATGCATACACCATGGAAGTGGCAGCACCGGGACTCAAGAAAGAATTCTGCCGCATCAGCATCAACGACGAGGGCAACCTCTGCGTAGCCATCGAGAACAAGTTCGAGCACAAGGAGGAAGACAAGAAGGAGCACTACCTCCGTCGCGAATTCTCCTACACCAACTACCAGCAGGCTTATGCACTGCCCGACGATGTCAAGAAGGACGACATCTCTGCCAAGGTCGAGGACGGCGTACTTACCATCATACTGCCTAAGATGAAGAAGGAAGAGGTAAAAGTCTCACGACACATCGACATCGCATAAACGACGACGCCACAACGCTCTCCTAACGATGAGCAGCCCTCCCGGCTGCTCATCGCTTTTTTATACAGAAGATGTTTTATAAAACAACGAATTATACGAATTAAACGAATTTACGCTGAGCGTATTAGTGAGAAGCAAGAGCTATAGGACAGGAAATAATTCGTTTAATTCGTAAAATTCGTTGTTTAAAAAGAAGAAATGTGACACGCGCAATATTGTTGCCTTTATTTATTGCAAAAAAAGGAGGGCGATTTGCAGGGATATGAAGGAAATGTTGTATCTTTGTCGCGCAATTACTTTATGAACCCTCTCAAAACCAACCATACCGATGAGACCTAACATGCATTTTCGCACTTCGTTGCAGACCTTCACCATCCTGTTGCTGGCCGTGTTGGTCAGCTGTCCCCTCTATGCCGCCAAGAAGAAGACGCAGGCTACGCCGTTGCGCGTAGCATGCGTAGGCAATAGCGTCACCTACGGCTACGGCCTCCGCAACCGCGACCGCGACGCCTATCCCGTGCGCCTGCAGGAGATGCTCGACGAGTACTACGGCAGCGGACGATTCGAGGTCGGCAACTTCGGACGCTCGGGAGCCACCTTATTATACAAAGGTCACCGCCCATACATCCAGCAGCCTGAGTTCCAACAGGCGTTGGCGTTCAAACCCGACTGGGTGGTCATTCACCTCGGGCTGAACGACACCGACCCTCGCGACTGGCCCGACTGGAAGGAAGAGTTCATCCCAAACTACCGCGCCCTCATCGACTCGTTCCGCGTCGTGAATCCCGAAGCCCGCATTGCCATCTGCCTGATGACACCCATCTTCGACCGCCATGCCCGCTTCCAGAGCGGCACACGCGACTGGCACGCGCAGGTTCAGGACGCGATCCGCAAGGTAGCCCTTGGAGCTAACGTGCAGCTCATCGACCTCTACACGCCGCTGCACTCGCGCCCCGACCTCTTCCCCGACGCCCTGCATCCCAATCCCGAAGGTGCCAAGATTCTGGCCACGACGGTCTATGGCGCCCTCACGGGCGACTATGGCGGCTTGAAACTTCCTGTGCTCTACACCAACGGAATGGTGCTGCCGCGCAACGAACACCTTCTCATTGAAGGACGCGCCAATGCCCGCCAGAAAATCCAAGCTGTCCTCAGCAAGGACGGCAAGGTCGTCAAAGAATGCGGAGCGTTCACGCGCGCCGACGGCTCATGGAGCGTGGAACTGGATCACATGCAGGCCGGAGGACCCTACAAGCTTACGTTTACGTCCAAACCCCTGCCGCCAAGCGATTACCAGCTGTATTATCCCAAGCACTACCCCTATGACCTTCTGGCCTTGAAGCCCAAGAACAAGCAAGCTTCGCAAATAGAAACGCTGACCATCGACTCCATCTGGTTCGGCGACGTATGGCTGGCATCGGGGCAGTCAAACATGGAGCTGCGCGTTGACCAGTGCAATACGCTCGACCAGGATCTCGCCGATGCACGCCGCCTGAGCCAAAGGATACATCTTTATAATATGCCTGCACGGGCAAGGACTGATGCCGTGGAATGGCCCGACAGCGTGCTGCGATTCACCAACGCGCTGCAGCACATGGACTTCCAAGGCTGGACGGCAGCCACACCTGAGGCCGTGGCACGGTTCTCTGCCGTGGCGTTCAACTTCGCCCGCGTGCTGGCCGACAGCCTCGAGGACGTGCCCATCGGCATCATTTGCAACGCCGTAGGCGGCTCGACCACCGAGTCGTGGGTGGACCGTTCCACGCTGGAATGGGAACTGCCCAACATCCTCAGCGACTGGCGTAACGGCGACTACGGACAGCCGTGGGCGCGAGGGCGCATGACGCAGAACATCGCACGGGCGCTCGACAAGGAAAGCGCCTCATACAACACCCTCCAGCGCCACCCCTATGATCCCGCCTACCTCTTCGAGGCTGCCGTGGCGCCGCTGGAGCACTACCCCATCAAGGGCGTGCTGTGGTACCAAGGCGAATCGAATGCACATAACATAGAACTCCACGAACGCCTGTTCACGCTGCTCGAGCAGTCGTGGCGCGATGCCTTCGCCCGCCGCTGGCAATGCGAGTTCCAGCGGAAGCCCTCGCTGCCGTTCTATGTCGTACAGCTCTCCAGCCTGCCGCGCCCCTCATGGCCCGCCTTCCGCGACAGCCAGCGCCGCCTGGCCGAGAAGTTGCCCGATACGTGGATGGCCGTTTCATCTGACGTAGGCGATGCCGCCGACGTGCACTACCGCACCAAACGTCCCGTTGGCGAGCGCCTGGCGCTGCAAGCCCTGTGCCACACCTACGGCAAGGCCATCGAGAGCGAAGGCCCCACCCTCAGCGCGACGGTCCTCGGACAGAACCACACCGTAGCCCTGCGCTTCGAACATGCCGACGGCCTCACCGGCTCGCGCGGCTTCGAGATCGCCGGACACGACGGGCTGTTCTATCCCGCGACCATAACGATTGAAGGCGACAAGATCCTGCTCTCGTCGCCCTCTGTCACGAATCCCGCCGCTGTGCGCTACGCCTGGCAAGGCTACACCGACGCCGACCTCCGTAACGCAGCAGGCCTGCCCGCCTCCACCTTCATGGTGAAAGTGCCGTTTGATAGGGATGATGAGCGGTAGTCACGGCGTTATTGTACTCCTTTAATGCTTCTTTTTCGGAGAACGCATAGTTGCCTTCCTCGTCCGGACTCACAAAGTCGTCGATGAACCAATTGGCTTCGCGATCATCGCGTCTTGATGTTTTCACCATCAGCAAACCAAGGGGCCTTACGCCCCTGTTATTTAGGGTAATCCAAACGCCAGCCGTGTCACGACTGACGATCAAGATGGAATCGACGGACACAGACACCTGTGCGTAGTCCTGTCCTTGTATCCAATGGTCGTAATCAAGAGTTGCCGGTATCTCGCTTTTTTTCGCGCCGATGCTTCGAGCCTCGTTGCGTAGCTTCAAGAAATCCGGTGTGAGATAGTATTCGTCGAAGCTATTCTTCTCATAGCTATCCACATGGCTGTTGTACCAACGGCATACCTCGTCGTAGATCTCTGTCACACGCAGGCCGACTTGCATTCTAATCGCGTGCCGTTCCTGGGGCTTCAACGGCTTGTCCTTATCTCCGCAAGCTCCGAGGCATAGTGCGACAATCAAGAATAATGAAATTCGTTTCATAGATCATTAATACATAAAATTATTTCTGCTTGTTGCTATGTACCTGAAAGTAGTTTTTGATGGCCGTATCTTCAGGATAATAGCTGACAATGTTCCATTTGCCATTCACCTGTCGTAAAGTGAGCGCCACATATTGCATGTCCTCTTCTACGCCGTACAACCGTTCCCCGTCAAACCTTTTCGGAGCAGCGTGCATCGAGACGTGAATGCCGTCGTCATATTCTTCGCAGTTGTCAAATCGATAGTAGATATGGTCAAAACATTCTATGTGAAAGAAATCCTTCACATAGTACAATGCTTGCAGTGTCGGCATTTCACGCACGCTGCGCGTCAACTCTTCCTTACGGGCATGGCTCACTAAAGATATATTGGTGCGTGCAATATCGGGGTGGCTTCGCTGAACGCTGCCTTCGGACACGCGGAGCCAGAGTTCCGTGTACAAGAAGCCTTCATGAGGTTGGTTCTTTTTCAACAAATACAACGTATCTTCATTCGATGAAAGGTCGTAATGCTGGGTGTTGTAGCGAGCACCAATATTAGGACTGTTGACGAAGGCGAGATGCTCATCGAAAGAGTCTTCAGTTTGGGGCAACCACGACCCAACGACCGAAGTTTTTGTGTCAGATGTACCATCAAGCGTGGTCACCATCATCAACGTAGAGTCAGTTTGATGAATACGATAAACATAATCTTTGCCCTTCACCCACTCCGTCTTTGGTGCCGTCTGTTTGTTCTTGAGGTTCGTCAGTCTAATGCCAATCAACCTCCACGTACCCGCCACTGTTGACGACTCTATCGGTGGTTTCGGCTTGTAGCAGGCAAAGAGCAGGACAACGACGCCCACGACAGGCACCATCCACAGCGCTTTCATCCGCGATTGCCCGCTACTGGCTGTGGCATACATCATAGCCAATCGCGTCTTCACCTGCGTTTGATTAAAGGCGTTAACCACAGGCTGCAACCGCGCACCTATGGCTTGCGCTACGAGCACGTCATCGTAATCCGTCTGCGCCACACCAGCCTGCAACACCGCTTGGTCAGCCTCGAACTCATGCACGTCGGCCAACTCGCGACGAATCATCCAGGCAAAAGGCAGGAACCATAACAAGCGTGCCGTCACTTCGGCCAGCATCATGTCCCATGAATGACCGAGGCGCACATGGGCCTGTTCGTGCAGCAACACCGTCCGCAACTCTCGCGGTCGTGCCAAAGTCTCCTCGGGCAATAGAATCCAATGCATCCATGAGCACGGCGAGACTAAACGATTGCTCGCTAACACACAGATGTCTTGCTGCACACCATCTACTTTTACGCTACGGCTGCGATGAATAATCCAGCCTGTCGCAAGCAGCGAACGAGCGTAAAGGATAAAGAAAACGAGTGCTACGCCACCCCAAAGCAGCAACAGGCAAAAGGCGATCCATTCTGAAGGCCGTTCCGCCTGCCCTCTTGTCACTTCTATATTTTGGAGTTCCGTACCGTCGTTTTTAACTTCTTCAACGTCCAACGATGCCCTGACAACTGGCTCGGCTTCACGCATAGTCTCAACGCTTTGACCTCCCGAAAGAATGAGATTGTCCAAACTAACAGGTCTTCCACCGCGCGTCAAGGCACCCAATGAAGACGACACCTGCAACTGCACAAACGGCAGTACGGCACTGACCGCAAGCACGCCAAGCAGCACACACCGTTTCAACGAATGGAAAGTCTCGCGTCGAAGGGTCAGCGCGTAGAGAGCGTATAGCAGCGAAAGGGCAATCGCCCATTTGATGAGATAAAGTACAATAGTCATAATGCTTCGTTTATTTATTTGTGTTGCCCCAATCTGCCTGTCGTTTCATGCTATTTGGCCAATCAAAATGATTGCTGCATCATGATTAAGCAATTGCTGCATCATGATTAAGCAATTGCTGCATCGTGATTAAGCAATCCCATCAAGCGGCTGTATAGGGCAACGCACATGGTCATAATGATAGAATCGTTTAGTTAAGTCGCTTCTGTCGATTGCTCGCCTTGGACTTTTTGTTTACGCAAGTCAGCCAGAAACTGCAGGAGGTCAGCCTCATCGACCTTTTTGTCTCGCACGAGAGCCGAGACGACGCTCATGTACGAGTCTGAAAAGAACGCGTCCACGAACTGGCTGATGCGGCGGTTGCCATAGTCCTCGCGCTGCACGGCAGGCTCGTAGATGAATCCGCGTCCTTGTGGGCGGTGTGTCAGGTAGCCTTTCTTCTCCAACGACTGAAAGACCATGGCGACGGTGTTGATGTGAGGTCGAGGTTCGTCATATAAGGCTTGCACCTCCTTCGGAGCACATGATCCGAGCTTCCAAATCAAGGCCATCACCTCTTCTTCTTTTTCTGTAAGTTTCGAGAGTGTTGGGTCCATTTGCTTATGATTTAGGTCTTATTCAACGTATTATATTGCTGAAATCCGCTGCAAATAACGTAAATAATCCTTAAACGACCAAATTAATTCACTTCATTTAACGCATAATTACGTTGAAATAGCATTTCACAACCTCATTACTATATACAAACGAGCGCCGTCACTAATCGTGACGACGCTCGTAGGCTATTGTGGTGAGTCTTGTTTCTTGCCGTTCTTTTGGTAGTATTCGAGTTTGAATTTCTCGATGACAACATCGGAGGTAACTCGGTGCGCTATGGCTGGCAAGGCTTCACGGACGCTGATCTGCGCCACGCTGCAGGCCTGTCGGCCTCAGCCTTCATGGTTAAAGTCACATTTGATAGAGCTCCTGCTCGGTGGTCACAGCGGCCAGTTCCTTGATGAGCAGCGCGTACTTCGCGGCTACGGCCTCGGCGAAGCGACCGCCTTTGTCGGCGGTGGCGAGGTGCGGGTTGCCGATACCTGTGTCGGCCGTCACGCGTGTCCAGTGGCGCGGGAGCCACGCCACCTTCTGCTGCAACGACGGCAGGGCGAAGGCATTGGCCTTGCCGGGGCCGGCCTCGCTGAGGCGCACCAGCTCGGGGTGGTAGTGCATCATGACGCTGGTCTCGAGCTCGTCGGCATGGTCGCCGGGCTCGTCGAACCACTCCTTGGCAGGCAGCACGGTGAACCACTCGCTCGAGAGGATGAGCATGTCGGGATAGTCCACGGCCAAGTCACGAATCATGCCTTTGAACGTATTGCCGCCGTGGCCGTTCACGATGAGCAGCCGACGCAAGCCCTGGTGGTGGAGCGATGCCACGATGTCAGCGAGGATGGCGGCCTGCGTGTGCTGGCGATAGTGGATGCAGAACTTCAGGTCGCGCTGACCCGGGTTCTGGGCGCCCATGGCCACGGGCGGCAGCACCATGGCGCGCACGCCGAAGTCGTCCAAGGCCTTTTGGGCAGCGTCCACGGCAACGTCGTGCGCAAGGATGGCATCGGTGAGATAGGGCAGGTGGAGGTTATGCGGCTCGGTGGCGCCCCACGGGAGGACGGCCAGCGCATAGTCGAGTCCACGCGTCACGCCGTAGGCCGAGACGCTCAAATCTATTTCCCTGTTCATGGCTGGCGGGCATTTAGATGCCGAGCTTCTGACGGATGTCAGCGGGGATGGCATTCTTGTTGACGAGGAAGTCCATGGTGCGGGCAGCGATGAAGGCCTTGGTCATGTACCACGTGCCTTTGTATTCGCCGGTCTCGCCCCAAGAGTTCTTGACGAGGTAGTACTCGCGGCCGTTCTGGTCCTTGGCCAAGCCGTAGATGTGCATGCCGTGGTCGTCGGTGAGTTCCCAGTTGTCGAAGTCCTTCTGGCGCTGCTCCTGCGTAGGCTTG
>JAEEHP010000205.1 GCA_016280855.1 Bacteroidaceae bacterium | reverse complement strand
TGCTCAATACCTACCCCGGTCACGACCGCGTGGACGTCATCGGCCTCGATGCCTACCAGCAGCGTAATGGCGAACAAGCCTTCATCGCCACCCTCAACAAAGACCTCACTACCCTCAGCGCCCTTGCTGCGGAGAAAGGCAAGCTCCTTGCCCTCACCGAGTGCGGCTACCTGAACATCCCAGACCCCACGTGGTGGACACGCGTACTGAAACCGCAGATTGAGAAATACCCCATCAGCTATTTCCTCGTATGGCGCAACGCCGACCGTCGCCAGTACTTCGCGCCAGCCCCCGACACCCCTGATGCCCCTGATTTCCGCAAAATGGTCGCCGACAAGCGCATCCTCATGCTGGGGGACCTGTAATCAATCACGAATTAAGAGAATATATAAATCCCTCTGGGCTTTGGCCGATAATTTGCTTTTAATGAACAAGGATTGCTATCATTTGCGCCCGTTTCATTGTATCTTTGCGTCGGATTTCAATGAAAAACAATGATAGCATGATGAACATGAAACATCTCCTACGTCTGGCGCTGACCATTGCCCTCCTGTTGCCAACCCTACCCGTTCTGAGTTGGACCAATCCCATGGTGTTGCCAGGGCTGCAGAACCGCAGCCTTGGCGACCCGTATATGATGAAGTATCGCGGCTACTTCTACCTCTACGTCAGTGCCGGCGACCGCAATATCTACTGCTGGCGTACCAAGGATCTTGTCAACTGGTCCGATGCCTACATCTGCTGCAAGGACGAGACTACAGCCGTGGCCTACGCACCTGAGGTCATCTATTCCAACGGCCTTTTCTACATGTGCACCTCGCCCCGCGGCAATGGCCACTACCTGCTCACCAGCGAGTCGCCCACAGGCCCCTTCGTGCACAGGACCGAGAACCTCGGGCGCGACATCGACGGCTCCATGTTCATCGACGACGACGGCAAGCGCTATTTCTACCATGCCAACTACGAAGGCATACGCGGCTGCGCCATGCCCACCCCCCTCAGCTTCGGCAGCGACGTGGACCTCGGCTGTCGCATCTCAAGGCAATGGACCGAAGGCCCCTGCGTGTTCAAGCGCAACGGCCTCTACTATCTCATCTACACCGGCAACCATGTGTGGACCAACGGCTACCGCATCGACTACGCCATCAGCAACACAGGTCCCCTTGCAGGCTTCCGTCCGCAGAGCGAGCAGAACCCCATCCTCGTGGACACCGAGACGCCTACGCACAAGGCACTCGGCCACGGCACGGCATTCGTGGGGCCTGACCTCGACACCTATTATTTCTGCTACCACAACTTGCAGGACAACAAGGCGCGTCGCCTGCTGAACTTCGAGCGCATAGCCTGGAACGGCGACAAACTTATGATGACCGGTCCCACCGACTGGCCTCAGGATGCCCCCCTCCTCGCCGCCACCGACTATTTCGAGCGCCAGGACATCGGCGACCAATGGCAGCTCTCAGATGGAGGTAACTGGCAGATCATCGACGCCGACTACCTCAGCCAGAGCGCCGCTCAATCGCAGCACACAGCCCTCTTCAAGGCTGCTGCCTACGACGACTACACCGCCGAGTTCACCCTCCGTGCAGCCCCCGGTTCCACAGGCATCTGCGGAGCCCTCTTCTCCTATCGCAACGCCCAAAACTACTCCTTGGCTGCCATAAACGCCGCCACGCGTAAGTTTGAGATTACGTCCTATGCCGACGGCGCCGAAGCCTACAGCAAGAGCTATGCCCTGCCCGCTGATTTCGACCCCGAATGCTGGCACAGCATACGCATCGAGAAGAACGGCACGCGCCTTAGAGCTTATATCGACGGCATGCGCAAGGCGCAGCTCACCGTGGAGGCAGCAGGAGGCAGTGCAGGCTATCTCACCCGCGACGGCGCAGCCCATTTCGGCTACATCGCCCTCAGTCCCTACGTTGATGGCAGCGCCTCCATCGCAGTCAGTCAGCCCATCCCAGGCATGTTGGCTGCCAACCTCTGTACTGAGGCCAACGATGAGGTAAGCCAGGTGACCATGAACTTGTCTGCCGGCAAATACCTCATGATGCGCTGCAACCCGGGCGCCTCCATGACCTACGCTGTCAACATCCAGCGCGACGGCCCCTACAACATAGGCCTCCGCTACCGTGCCTCTTCGATCATCCACCTGCGCCTGCTCCTCGACGGCCAACCCCTTGCCGATGCCATCGAACTCCCCTTCTCTCGCTCCACCAGCGTGCAGACCATCAAGGATGTCGTCATGCCTGAGGGTCACCATCGCCTCACCGTGGAGGTCGTCGACGGCACCATCAACATCGTGGAATACAACATCAAGCGCGGCGTGGTCAATCCCCATCAGATGGCCGACAACTTCGACGAAGGTTTCAGTCCAGAGTGGGGCTACCGCGAGGGTGAATGGAAGATTATCGACGGCCAGCTGGAGTCCACCGGTCGCTACGGCAAGATGCTCATGGGCGGCTTCGACGATATCCACCTCACCGACTACACCGTCGAGTGCGACGTCATCTACAACACCGGCAACACCAACGGCGGCCTGCTCTTCCGCACCACTAATGCCAGCACAGGCGGCGCCGACGACAGCCCCTCGCTCGGCACCGATTTTCTCCAGGGCTATGTCTTCCTGCACGGCGCCACGTCAGCCACCCTCGGCAAGCATAACTTCGGCTGGCAGGCGCTGAAGAGCGTCAACCACAATATCGACCTCAGCAAGCCTCACCACATGAAGGTCGAGGTCGAAGGACCCAATATCCGTTGCTACATTGACGATATGGACACGCCCCTCATACGCTATACCGACCCCACGCCTTTCATCACAGGCCGTGCCGGCTTCCGCGCCCACGACAGCGTCATGCGTTTCGACAACTTCGTCGTCACGCCTGCAACCCAGGCTCCCGATGCCATAACATCTCCCCGCACCTCCGCTTCCTCCGCCACTCCAGCTCCCGAGCGCATCTACAACCTGCAAGGCCAGCTCGTCAGCCCATCCCCCTCTCTCCCCCGCGGCCTCTACATCCACAGCCTGGGCGGCGCCAGCCACAAGGTGCTGCATTAAGCCGCATCTATTCGCCGAATTTTTGCGGTGAATAAACAGCCTGGTTAGTCCTTCAGGGCTTCTGTCAGCTTCGCTTTCATCTCTTCCAAGCCCGGCCAGCCGACGATGGCTTTTGCGAGTTTTCCTTCGCGGTCGTAGATGAGGTAGTGGGGGATGGCGTCGTCGTAGTCGGGGATTTGCATCT
>JAEEHP010000204.1 GCA_016280855.1 Bacteroidaceae bacterium | reverse complement strand
GGTGAGGATCATCTTCGTGTTCCATCCCATGCGGGTAAGGAACATACGGATCTGTGCCGGTGTGGTGTTCTGCGCCTCGTCGAGGATGACTACGGCATCGTTGAGCGTGCGTCCTCGCATGAAGGCCAGCGGCGCGATCTGTATGATGTTCTGCTCCATCATCTCGTTGAGCTTCTGGCGCGGAATCATATCTTCGAGTGCATCGTAGAGCGGCTGTAGATAGGGGTCTATCTTGTCGCGCATGTCGCCCGGCAGGAAACCGAGCTTCTCGCCAGCCTCCACGGCAGGTCGCGAAAGGATGATGCGTCGCACCTCCTTGTTCTTCATAGCACGCACGGCAAGGGCGATGCTCGTGTAGGTCTTGCCCGATCCGGCAGGGCCTATGGCAAACACCATGTCGTGTGTCTCGAAAGCGTTGACCAGCCGTTGCTGATTCTCGCTACGTGCCGTGATGGGCTTACCCGTGACACTGAAAACGATGGCGCCGGAGATGCCGTCGCGCTTCGTGCGTTCGCCTTTGATGATATGCAGGATGTCCTCTTCGCCGAGACTGTTGTATTTGACGCAATGCTTTTGCAGCCGTTCAAGGCTTTCCTCAAAGGCACAAAGATCATCCTCGTCGCCCATTGCCTTGATGACGTTGCCACGGGCTACGATGCGCATCTTTGGGTAAAGTGCCTTGAGCATTTGCATGTTGGTGTTGTTCACACCGTAGAAGATGACGGGGTCAGCTTCCTCAAGGATGTAGTGTTTTTCTGTCATGTTTACGCTTTTTCGCTGCAAAGATAATGTTTTTCAGTGGCAAAGTTGCAAAGAGAACGGGAAAAATGTGCATAGTTCATCGATTTTGTTTATCTTTGCACCCGAAAAAGCTAAAACTACATTGTGAAGAAGCTGAAGAAAGACATATTTTTGAAAAGCGTAGCGGCTGTCGTCGCGGTTCTTTTCGTGGTTCGACTCATCTGGCCAGACGTGCGTGAGAACAATCATGCACGTCCAGATGACGGGACTGATTCTTTGAAGATTGAGTCTTCAAGCGTTGCTGTAAATGAAGATAGTCAAGTCGCTGGTTATAATGATTCTATAGGTGTTAAATGTGAATCGACTTTAAGCGATTCAACACTTCGTTATGGTCATGCTTCTGTCGCTTTGCTTCCCCTTGTCTCCACACCTCATCTTGATTTCAGCCGTCGTCATCCCATCTTCAGCGTTCCTTCTTATCATGACTGCTTTCCCGATGTTCAGGATGTTCATTTTCCTGTAGCTGTCGCTGGTGGCGTGTCGCCCGTCATGAATCGTGTCGAGGCCGAGCATCGCAAGAAAGACCTCTTATACGTGGGCGCGAATCCTTATTATATGATAGACCCGTCAATGCGCAGCAGTATTCCCTATCTGGTGCCTAAGGCCAGTCATCTTTTGCAGCACATCGGACGTCGTTTTCTCGATTCGCTGGCCGTGAAGCAGATTCCGTTGCACACCATCATCGTCACTAGTGTGCTGCGCACCGAGGAAGATGTGGCTCGTCTGCGTCGCATCAATGGCAATGCCTCCGAGCAGAGCTGCCATCGCTTTGGCACCACCTTCGACATCTCCTACAACCGCTACCACACTGTAGCTCCTCCCGATGATCCCAACCGTCGTGCCGTGCGCAACGACTCGCTGAAGTTCATCCTTTCTGAGGTACTGCGTGATTGTCGCGAAGAAGGGCTGTGCTATATCAAGTATGAGGTCAAGCAGGGGTGCTTCCACGTGACCGTCAGGTGAAGCGAGTCGTGGTTTAATGTTAACAAATTAAAAAATTAGCAAGTCTCTTAAACTATTTCCGTTGTGCGTTGTCACAGGATTGTATTTCGATTAATTCCATACACTTATTCATTAATTAAATAACACAAGATTATGAAAAAAGCAATTCTGATGTTGGCACTTGCCGCCATGACTTTTGCCAACGCCACACAGGCAAACGCACAGAACAACGACCGTGATTCGCGACGTGCAGAGATGCAGGCCCGTATGACCGAGCGTTTAATCAAGGACATGAAACTCACTGATGAGCAGAAGGCTAAGTTCGAACCTATCTACAAGAACTACCTGAATGAGCTCTCTGCCATTCGTACACAGGGTAACCGTGATCAGGCCAGTCAGGATGAGAAGAAGGATCTGACAGATGCCGAGGCTTCGGCTCAGCTGCAGGAAGTGTTCACCCGTCAGGAAGAGCAGATCCAGCAGTCGCAGCTCCGTCTGGATATCCAAAAGAAATATTGCGCAGAACTTTCGTCTGTGCTCACTCCCCAGCAGTTGCTGCAGGTGTTCCGTCCGCAAATGGGTCGCAACAATCGTCAGGGCGGCCGTGGCGGTCAGGGCTTCGGTGGTAACCGTGGTGGCGGTGGCTTCGGTGGAGGCGGCGGCTTCGGCGGCGGCAACTTCTAATGAGAACATAACAATACCAAAAACATATCATATCACCATCATTTTCCGTACGAACACCGATAAGACACGACTTGAATTTTTGATTTGTTGATTGAATTACCTGCGTTTCGCAGGTGGGAGGTGAGCACCACTCGAGAGAGCAGTGCTCATCTTTTTTTCTTTTTTTATGAAAAAGTAGGGCTTTTTATTTTGTCGTTCGGACAATTCGGTGTACCTTTGCAGCGTATTCACTTTATAAACCTACTTAAAATTCCTTTTTATGAGAAAAATTTACTCTCTTTTGTTTGCTTTACTGGCCTTTGCAGGTCTGGCAAACGCGCAAGTCGTGTTCGACTTCTCGACAGACGATGCCTACACGCTGTTCGGCTTGAGTGGATTCTCTGCCACTCCCTCAGGTCAGCCTGCCGTTACAGATGGCGACATCACTTCTGATGTTTCCACCACCTCTTCAGACGTGACCATCACGGTCTCTCCTTCTGGTAAGACCAATGCCAATCGCATGTGGAGCGGCTCGCTTCGCCTTTATGGCGGCACCATGACTGTTTCTGCTTCTCGCAAGAACATCACCGCCATCAAGTTCACCCTCAACAGCAGCAAGTGGGGCGCTAACAACTCTGCTGATTGTGGCACTCTCGAGACTGGTTCTTGGGCTGGCAATGCTTCCACAGTGGTCATCACTATCGCTGCCAACACGCAGATTAAGAAGATGGAAGTCTTCCAGGAAGGCGACGACACGCCTGTCACCATCGACTGGACCAGTTCTGCAACCTCTCCCCTGACCGTGGCTCAGGTTCTGCAAAAGGGCGCACAGCTCGACGAGGGCGCTGACAGCGGCAAGGAAGTTTACGTCAAAGGTAAGATCTCCCAGATCACAGAGATTGGTACTGTCAACGAGTCCACTGGTGAAGCTTATGGCAATGCTACGTACAGCATCTCCGATGACGGTTCCACTTCTTCCGAACTGGTTGTGTTCCGTGGCTTTGGCCTCAATGGTGCTAAGCTGGCTCAGGGCGACATCAATGTCGGCGACGAAGTAGTTGTTGTCGGTAAGATCAAGAACTTCAAGAACCAAGACGGCTCCACAACCCTCGAAGTCAATCAGGGTAATAAGCTCTATTCGCTCAACGGTCAGACCGAGGGTGGCGACACGCCTGGTCCCGGCCCCCAGCCTCAGGTCGAATATACACCTCAGGGCGACGGCTCTTTCGCTAATCCTTATAACATTGATGCTATCCGTTCGATGGATGCCCAGTCCACCTCTGAGGCTGTTCAGACAGAGGTATGGGTGAAGGCTGTTGTCTTCGGATATATCACCAGCAGCACCCTCTCCGAAAACACCATTCGTACTGCTCCCGCAGAAGGCGAGGAAGTGACGAAGTCCAACCTCGTGCTCATCGACGCGTCGCACAACGACGTTACCGCTTTGCCGAACATCGCTTACATGACTCCTGTCAACCTTCCCACTGGCGATGTGCGCGATGCGCTCAACCTTGGCGACAACAGCAACCTGATTGGTCAGACCATCTGGGTGTGCGGCGATGTCCTCAAGTACATGGGTGTTCCCGGCCTTAAGAATGTCAAGAAGTACAGCCTCGACGGCACCACCGTCCAGCCTGGTGGCGACACACCTGGTCCTGGTCCTGATCCTCAAACTATTGACTGGACAAGCTCCGCAGATGCTCCTCTCACTGTAGCTCAAGCGCTGGAGAAAGCTTCTAAGCTCGAGGGTGGTGCCGATAGCGGTAAGGATGTTTACGTTAAGGGTAAGATTTCTCAGATTGATGAAATCAGTCCGAAACTGACAGATGGCTCTGGATATGGCAATGCGACTTATTACATCTCCGATGATGGCACGACTACGAATCAATTCTATGTTTACCGTGGTAAGAGCCTTAACGGTGCCGACTTTACATTAGAAGATGAGATCAAAGTTGGCGATGAAGTCGTGGTTGTTGGCGTGATCAAGAACTATGTCAAAAATGAGACTTCAACGCTCGAATTCATTCAGGGCAACAAGCTCTACTCGCTCAACGGACAGACGGGTGGCGACACTCCCGAACCCGAATACCTCGAGCTGCCTACCATCGCTCGCGCTAAGGCTGCTGCCACCAATGCCGGCAATGGCGTAAACGCTATCTTCAAGGCTAACGACTTGCTGGTTGCTTATGTCAATGGCAAGAGCGTCTATGTCTTCGATGGCACCGACGGCCTCCTTCTCTATGCCAACAGCGCTGCTACCAACGAAGGCATCAAGACTGGAGACAAGGTTACTGCCGACTTCAAAGGTCAGCTTAAGGTTTACAACGGCCTGACAGAAATCGCCGTAGCTTCCATCGAGAACCTCACCGTCAACTCGTCCAACAACACCGTCACTCCTCAGACCGTCACCATCGCTGACATCACCAACAGCTTCGCTGACTACGAGAACGAGCTCGTCACGATTAAGGATCTGACACCCGCTGCCGATGCTTGGGCAAGTCGTAACATTACGTTCACTGATGATAGCGACAACGAACTTGTCGTGCGCGATAATTGGAGCGTAGCAACTGCCCTCACCTTCGACACCTCGAAGGCCTACTCCGTCACCGGTTTCGTAGCTATCTATGCCAATGCCACTGCTACAACGGTTCAGCTTTATCCTCGCGCTGCTGAGGATATCGACAATGGCGAGGCTCCTGTTGTCTATGAGCCCACAGGCGACGGCCAGCTGTCCAATGCTTACACCGTCGAGGATGTCCGTCATCTCGGTCTGCTGAAGCCCGAACAAGGTGCTCCTGCCGGATGGGTTTCTGGTTACATCGTAGGCTACGTCAATGGTCAGAGCTACAATAACGGTTGCGTCTTCTCAGCTGAAGCACCCGCAGCAGCTCCTGCTCACCGTGCCGAAGGTGAAGAACCCCAGGTGTCCAACACCAACATCCTGCTCTCCGATGATCCTTCCTGCACCGATCCAGCTAAGTGCATCCCCGTGCAGCTTGCTAATAAGCTTGGTATGCGTGAAGCCCTCAGCCTCCGCGACAATCCCAACTATCTCCACAAGAAAGTCTGGGTTGAAGGCACGCTGACCCCGTACTTCTCCGTCGCTGGTGTCAAGGAAGTCGTTGACTGGAGCTTCGATGGCGAAACCTGGACAACGGGCGTTCATGCTCCGAAGGCCGACATGACCTCTAAGGCTATCTACACCGTTGCCGGTCAGCGCATCAGCACGATTGCTCAGCCTGGTCTGTACATCATCGGTGGCAAGAAAGTCCTTGTGAAGTAATTCGCTTCTCCGCATTTCATATTTTGTCATTCCCGCAGGTGCATCTCCTCTTCGGAGGCGTTGCACCTGCACTTTTTTCTCCAGAGATAATAGCGCATAAGCGTGAAGTGTGAGTTTTTTTACAAAAAACTTTGCGGGTTCAGGGAAATGCACTACCTTTGCAGCAAATAAAAGCCTAAAACAATGAAAAGAACAGCCTTTTGGAGTATCCTGACGGCAGTGGCGTTGTGTCTATCAGCGTCAGCAAGTGCCGTAGATCTGAAAACTTACTATTCCCGTGCTAATGGTAAGCGAGGTGCGGACTTGAAGACCGCCATGTATCAGACGATAAGCAAGCACAAGAACATTGGTTACGACGGTTTGCTGGAAGCCTATCACGAGTCTGATCGCCGTGCAGATGGCTATCTGCGCGACTGGTATTCCAATGCAACGAAGTATGTTATTGGCGGTCCCGCTGAAAACCATTCCTATTCCAAAGAAGGCGACGGCTACAACCGTGAGCACTTGGTGCCGCAGAGCTGGTTCGGCAGCGGCGATATGAAGAGTGACCTCGTCCAAGTGGTGCCTAGTGACGGCTATGTCAATAACCGTCGTAGCAACTTCCCTTTGGGCGAGAACAAAGGTGAGACCTACCAATCGATCAACGGTTACTGCAAACTTGGCGCCTGCACATACCCTGGATACACGGGAAAATGCTTTGAGCCTAATGATGAGATGAAGGGCGATATTGCACGTGTATATTTCTACGTCCTTGCTTGCTACCAGAATCTGCACCCCAATTGGACAGGTGGCGAAGCATCTAAAGTATTTGACGGCAGGACTTATCCGGGCTTGAAAGACTGGGCGCTGAAGATGTTCCTCAAGTGGGCCAAACAGGATCCCGTTGACGATGTGGAGCGGGCGCGTAATGAGGTGGTATATGCCAAGCAGAATAACCGTAATCCCTTTGTCGATTATCCTTCATTGTGCGAATACGTGTGGGGCGACAGTATCAACTATGATTTTGATGTAACGCTGCCTCATGGGCAGAAGGACTATGACCCGGATGACAATCCTGATGATCCTGACAATCCTGACAATCCTGATAACCCCGAAACCCCTGATACTCCAGATACTCCCGACAATCCCGATGCCACCTCCGGCACGATAGATTTCGCCAGCGTCACGTGGACTTCGACTTCTCACCAGACTTATGGGAATGGCTTCACGACAACTGTTGGGGGGCTAACGGTAAGCTATTATACATATGAGTCGCAAAATGCTGTTGTCACTCGTGACGGCGAAGTCCGTTTGTACAAAGGAGCGGTGATGATTATCGATGGGGCTGAAATTACTAAGGTAATATTCCATGCATCTGATTCAAAGTTGGCTGATATGAAAATTGGAAATCAGGTTTATGCGTGGAGTAACAGTTCCATTATTTGGGAAGGTAGTATGAAACCTTTCATTGTGACAGCTGATGGTGGACAGAGCCGTATAGCTAGTCTCGATGTGACCATTGCCGAGAAGGAAGAACCTGTCATTGATGCCATGTTGATGAACGCCGCCGTTCCTGCTGATGCTGAAGTCTATGATGTCATGGGTCGATACGTCGGTCGCCATTTGCCTCTCCGTAGAGGAACCTACATCGTCCGTAGTGGACAAAGAACTCAGAAAATACTTGTACGATGAACATCAAAAACGCCCTCCGTACGCTCCTGCTTTTGGCAGCTTGGGTCACAGGACTGTCTCTTTATGCTCAGTCCGTTGACCTTCCGACTTTCTATGCGCAGGCCGATGGCAAGAAGAAGGCAGAGTTGAAGAATGCCTTCCACGACATCATTGGCTATGCCGACGTGCTGGCTTACGGCGGTGGCAACGGCAAGACGTGGTTCGGATTCTACCAGACCGACCGTATGGCTGACAATGAGGTACGCGACCGCTACAGCTATGAGCACCATTATTTCACGGCTGGTCAATATACCTCGGTCACGGGCATGGATATCGAACATTCGTTCCCTAAGTCGTGGTGGGGTGGCGATGAGAATCAAGCCTATCGCGACATACATCATCTGATGCCCTGCGAATCCCGTATCAATAGGTCGAAGAGCAACAATGGAATGGGCAAGGTGACGGAGATTACGAACAATAATGGTTGCTCCAAAGTGGGAAAGGGCCCAGGAGCTATGGGCGAGCTCATCTATCTATGGGAGCCTGCCGACGAGTGGAAGGGAGATTTTGCACGTGCCGTGTTCTACATGGTGACCTGCTATCAGAACCTGACATGGCAGGGTGATCGAGCTTTGGAATCGCTCACCAACAGCGATTGGCCGACCTTGCAGCCGTGGGCTTACGAGCTCTACCTGCAATGGAACCGCGAAGATCCCGTGGATGACATCGAGATAGCCCGCAACGAGGCGGTCTATCGCATACAGCACAACCGCAATCCTTTCATCGACTATCCGTCGTTGCCCGAGTATATCTGGGGCGACAGCATCGACTATGACTTCGACGTCAGCCTTCCTCATCAGATCGAAGGCAGCACGACGCCGCACCCCGACTATGCCAATACACTGACCATTGATGTCACCAGTCTCGAATGGACGGAAGACACTCATGAGACCTACGGCGAGGGCTTCACGGCAACGTTGAGGGGACTTACCCTTGGGTACTATAAGAATACTTCGCGTACGGCGTTGGTGAATGTCAGCCAGTACAGTCAGTTGCGCCTCTACAAAGGCTCAGTCTTCGTCATCACAGGCGCCGACCTGAAGAGCGTGAAGGTCTATGGCCTTTCGGGCTATCTGAATCCATTGGAGATAGACGGCGAGGCTTACACTTTCGACGAGGACAAGGAATTGGCTTGGCAGGGTGAGACAAATGAATTCACGGCCTTGGCTTCCGAGGGACAGGTGCGCTTCACATCGCTGACAGTGGTCATGGACAACATTGGACCCGGCCCTGGTCCCGAACCGCTCGACAGCACCTTGCTGCTCTATCAGGCGTTCAAGTCGGCAGGTCCTGGCAGCTTCACCACGGTCAAGGCTAATGGTTCGCAATCTCAAGTGTGGGCTTACGATAATAAATATGGTATGGTGGCCAATGCCTATTCCTACGGTCGCAGTGGCGACGAATGGCTCATCTCGCCGGCCATCGACCTCACGAGTCAGCAGGGAGCAACCTTAGAGTTCCGTCATGCCGTGGGTTACAACAATGGCGGCGATCCCTCAACGATGTTCGAGGTGTTGGTGTCAAACAACTACGCACAACAACCGAACGCTGCGACATGGACGCGTCTTGAGCCAGAATGGCCAACGGAGCTGTTGTCCGCAACCAGCAAGTTCACGGGCTTCATCTCTTCGGGGCGCCTCAGCCTCGATGATTTTGCAGGCGAGACCATTAACATTGCCTTCCGTTACCGTGCCACATCGAGCAAGTGCTGGGCATGGGAGGTCGATGGTTTCCAGGTGTATGGCTTGCCATTGCCTACGGGCATCGATGACAACTATATGTCGCCCGTCGAAGCCGAGGATGCGGTCTTCGACATGAATGGTCGCTACGTCGGAACGGAAGTGCCGACACGCCGAGGCATATATATCGTCCGTCGCGGCGGTTACACCTATAAGCGTTTCGTGAAGTAATGCGATATTTCATTGAACTTAGTTACGACGGCACTGCCTATCATGGTTGGCAAATCCAGCCAAATGGCAAGAGCGTGCAGGAAACGCTGCAACAAGCATTGAAGATGCTGCTGCGCGAAGATGTTGCCGTAACGGGAGCCGGACGTACCGATGCCGGTGTCCATGCGGCGATGATGGTGGCGCATTTTGATATAGAGGCCCCTCTCCCCGCTCCCCCCGTGGGGGGGAGAGCCGCCAAGCATACGGTATCATTATTACAAGAGGATAAGGAGTCCTCCCCCCCACGGGGGGAGTTAGAGAGGGGCTTTGAGATGGCCTTGGATCACCTGGTCTATCGCTTAAACGGAGTATTGCCTCATGACATAGCTATTCACAAGATCTATCCTGTGGGCGATGACATGCATGCTCGTTTCTCCGCACGCGCGCGTACCTATTATTATTATGTTCACACGCGCAAGTCGCCTTTCCTGCGTGACCGTTCCTGGCGTCTCGTTCACACGCCCGACTTTGAGGCGATGAACCGTGCGGCTGCTACGCTCATGGAATATGAGGATTTCACCAGCTTCTCGAAGGTGAATACCGACACGAAGACAAACATCTGCCATGTCACCTCAGCTCGATGGGTTCAGCTTGGCGACTACGAATGGCGCTTCGAGATTACCGCCGACCGCTTCCTGCGCAACATGGTGCGCGCCATCGTCGGCACATTGATGGAAGTCGGTCGCGGACAGCTCACCATCGATGGCTTCCGCCATGTGATAGAACAAAAGAATCGTTCCAAAGCTGGCGATAGCGTGCCGGCAAGGGGGCTGTTTTTGCAAAATGTTGAATATTTATAATGTGGTTACTCCTTGCCTTTACCTCAGCCGCCTTGCTCGGCTTCTATGATGTCTTCAAGAAACAAGCCTTGAAGAACAATGCCGTAGTGCCTGTACTGACGCTCAACACGCTGTTCTGCTCGCTCATTTTCCTGCCGTTTGTTGTGCTGTCGGCGATGGGACAGATCAGCGAGACGTCCATTTTCTATGTCCCGGTACGTGGATGGGAGGTTCACAAGTACATCGTACTGAAAGCCGTCATCGTCCTCTCGTCGTGGCTTTGCGGATATATCGCTATCAAGAATTTGCCGCTGACCATCGTCGGCCCCATCAATGCCACGCGTCCCGTGATGGTGCTATTGGGTGCCATCTTCGTCTTTGGCGAGCATCTGAACCTTTACCAATGGATAGGTGTGCTGTTGGCCATTCTCAGCTTCTTCCTGCTTAGTCGTAGTGGCAAGAAGGAAGGCATCGATTTCCGTCACAACCGCTGGATTGTCATGGCTGTGCTGGCTTCGGTATTCGGCGCTGTCAGCGGGCTGTACGATAAATACCTATTAGCACCCGTAGAGTCGGGTGGGGTAGGGCTCAACCGCATGGTTGTCCAGAGCTATTTCACGTTTTATCAGTTCTTGATGATGTGCGTGGTGCTTTACACGATTCATCGCATCCGTCGCAGTGTCGTGGAGCGTATTCCGGCAGGTAAACCGTCGTGCCTCTCAGACTACACGCCCTTTCACTGGCATTGGGCCATCCCCCTCATCTCTCTTTTCCTCTCCGTTGCCGACTTTGCCTATTTCTATGCGCTGAGCTTGCCTGCGGCGCTCATCTCGGTTGTTTCCATGATCCGTCGCAGCAGCGTCATCGTCTCGTTCACCGTCGGTGCTCTCGCTTTCCATGAGAAGAACCTGCGTGCCAAGGCTGTCGATCTCGTCCTTGTCTTACTTAGTATGGTATTCCTTTATCTCGGTTCAAAATAGTTTTATTATGAAACGTCTTTCTTTATTCATCATTCTATATTCATTATTTACTATTTGTGTTTCCGCTCAGATATTGATGCGCGAAGTCTTTGCAGCGATGCCTGACAGCGTGTTGCCGCTCGTTAGCAAAAACAATCGGTTGGATTGCATCGACTTTATCGAGAACAACATGGAGGCAAAGGTTCGCAACCTGTTGGATGAATACGTGACGTTGGAAGCCTTGACGACCGACTATGCCCGCTTCCGCACCAGCACCTCAGCGCTGATGGAGCTGAAGTTGCTGCCGACGTCGGATTCCACTTCTGTCCTTTGTGTGGTCACGACGGCGCAGATGGGTGAGGCCGGCACAGCTTTACGCTTCGAGGACAGCAATATCCGTTTTCTGTATTCCGATTGGTCGCCGATGGTCGCAGACACGCTTAGGCGTGATGTTGAACGCGCCTATACGAATGTCGATTCTTATATAGGCGAAAACGGCGATGCATCTATGGGCGTTTTTGAGCAAGCCAAACGCTCGCTCGCCGACTTCCATCCTGTGAGAATGGCACTCTCTGCGGATGACGCCACTCTTACGTTGACCTTGCAGACCGCTCAGCTGTCGAAGGAAGAACGAGAGGCGGTGGACGGTTGTCTCCAGCCTGTTACGTTGACATGGGACGGGCTAAGGTTTAAGAGGTAATTCGAGGTTTTGAGATTTCAATTATGCTCAATCATTTAATCTTCACTCATCAATGAACAAGAAAAGTTTCTCTATATGCCTGCTTGCCATGATCGCTTTGCCCATGTCGGCGCAGGTCGATAAGGCCATCGAAAAGATCAAGGAGAAAGCCGATAAGGTCATAGACAAGGGCAGCGACCTCATTGATCGTGGCAAGAATTACGTCGAGGATAAGGCCGACAAGATCATCACGCGCTATGGACTTGACACCATCGACGTGAACAGGGTTGATCAGGAGATGGCCAAGCGCTACATGAAAAAGGGAAGCTACGACGAGGATTATCTCGAACGCCCTGAGCAGCGTTTCACGATCAAAGTGCGGTCGGCGCTCTCGGGCAGTGGCGTTACGACGAACGGCACTTGGAATGATACACGTCTGCATAGCTCACTTTCCAGCGCATTGCGCTTCACCACGAACGTCGGCTTCAGCTATCGTGGCATTGGTCTGAGTCTGTCGGCTAATCCCTTCAAGTGGAAAGGCAACAAGAAGAACACCGAACTGCGCTTTGAACTCTACAACAATAAGTACGGCTTCGATCTCTCCTACCAGAACGCCAAGACCTACAACGGCAGCCTCGAGGTGGGCAATCAGCGATCCGACATCTCCAGCTCCTTGGTGACCTCAAAGATGTTCATGGCTAATGCTTACTACGCCTTCAACAATCGCCGTTTCTCTTATCCGGCTGCTTTCACGCAGAGCTACCGTCAGCTGCAGAGTCAGGGCAGCTGGCTCGTGGGGGCTTCGCTGCTGGCCGGCAATGTGACGACACGTAAGGATCCGGAGTTGGCCAATCCTGCTATGACGATGAAGGTCGGCTATCTGGGCATTGGTGGCGGCTATGCCTACAACTGGGTCGTCAACGATCATCTGATGCTGCATGGTTCAGCACTGCCCACGTTTGTAGTGCTCTCCTTCAATCGCTTGAAGGTTGACGACGAGCAGCATAAGATCCCCTACGGCTTCCCGCAGTTTATTTTCACCGAGCGTATCTCTGCACTTTACGAGATTAACGACCAACATTTCCTTAACCTGGCTTTCATCGCCCACAACACGTTGGTCGGTGCGCGACAGGATATCCGTATGAACTATGGCAAGTGGCGTCTCACGCTCTGCTACGGCTTCCGCTTCTGAAATCCACCGATTGTTCGATTAAAAAAAGACAAGGGGCTGCATCGGTTGTGTGCAGCCCCTTGACGATCTGTTTGTCTGTAGCTCGATTACTTGATGTTAATCGTAGCGGTGACTTTCTTTCTTTCACCCTTGCCGTCATCGACGGTGCCGAAGAGCTTCAGCTGCGTGGGATTGCCGAATGTAACAGAAGCTGTGCCATCGATGAAGGAATAGCCCATGTCGCCAAAATCCCAGTCGTAACGGAGTGTGCCCTCCTGCTCGTTTACCCAACGCCATGTAGCCTTGTCGGTCCTTGAGTTTTTATACAACAACGCGAAGGTGCCATTGTCGGAGAAAACGATGGTTTCAATCTCCGTGTTCGGCTTCAAATTATCCTTCACATCAGAATAGTTCTTGATGTAATCGAGGATGGAGTTGATGTTGCAACCTTGTTCCTGATAGAAACCAGACACGCCTTCAATCTGTACACGAGTGGAAATGATATCCCATGCACGGCAGAGGTTCTGGTTTTTCTGGCTGTAGTTATTGTTGGGAGGCGTAACGGTGACAGTAACTGTAACGGTGGTGTTCGGGTTTTCTGTGCCTGTCACAAGATTAATGGTGACCTGAGCGGAGCTATTACCGTTGCCGACAATAGTGACATAGCCGAAACCGGCAAGGTCAAAACTGCCATCTTCTCTCTTGGTGTACATACCCCAGACGATTTGAATCTCTGAACCACCAGCACGTGTGGCTTTGACTTCCTGATTGCGCTTCTTCTCGAGCTTGACGAAGTAGTAACCGGATTCGGTCAGCTCCAGTTCCTTAATGGTATAGTCTGTGCGACCTGTTTCTTCGTCAACGACATAGTAGTCGATGGGGTTTGCGTCGTTGAACTCAAGCTTGACGGCGTCGTCCTTGTATTTCTGTTCCGTCTGGTTGGAGGGCTTGCTGGTTTCGTCTTCTTTGTCGCCGCCGCAAGCAGTGAAACCAAATGAAACGGCTGTCAGCAGAGCTAACAATAATAGATTCTTTTTCATAAATTTGCTAATGATAATGAGGTGAGTAAATTATTTCATAAGGATCGTGGCGGTGACGGGTTTCGTCTCGCCCGACTTGTTCTTGACGGAGCCGAAGAGCTTGAGCTGTGAAGCCTTGCCGACGGCCTTCAACGCTACCTGAGCCTTGCCGTTCAGGAACGTGTAGCCCATGTCGGAGGCGTCCCAAGTGTAGGTGAGGTCGGTTGTGGAACCGCTAACCCAACTCCAGGTAGCCTTGTCAGTGTTGCCGTTAGCATAGACGAGGGCGAAGGTGCCGTTCTCCGAGATGATGAGGCTCTTGACCTTCTGGTCGCTCTCCACTTCGTCGCCGATGCTGGCATGTTGCTTCATGTAGGTCAGAATGGAGTTCATGTCGCAGCCGTTCTCCTGGTAGAAGCCCTTTTCGCCGTCGATCTGAATGCGCGTGGATTCGATGGTCCAGCTGCGGCAGAGATTAGAGGTCTGCTTGCCCTTGGAGATGTTGGCAATAATCAGCGTGGCGTCAACGGTGACGGACTTGCCATTGAACTCGAGTATTAACGTGTACTTGCCATTGCCCTTGGCTTGGATGGTGACGGTGCCAAAGTTGACGAGCTTATAGATTCTTTCGGCAATTCTTGAGAAGGTGTCGAAAAGGTACTTGTAGCTCTTCGAGGCGGCACGCGTAGCCTTGACTTCCGTGTTTCTGTACTTTTCGAGCTTGATGAGGTAGTGACCAGACTCGGTCAGTTCCAACTCGGTCAGCTTGAACTCTTCGTTAAATTCCACCGGATCGGTTAAGCGGAGCTTGATGGCATCATCCTTGAAGTCGGGAGTAGGCAGAACGACATCTTCGTTCGTAGGTTCATCGTCGCCGCTGCTGCATGCGGTGAATCCTAATGTCGTAAATGCCAGCATAGCCAGCAAAAGAAGATTCTTTCTCATACTTTGATTTGTTTTATGGGTTATTTATTAAGTTATGCATTAGAAGATGCGGAAGCCGACGCGAACGTTGAGGACGGGTCCCACATTAATCTTCTCGGCGATCGTGATGCCGTCGAGGATGGCGCGGTCGGTTTCATTGTTCTCTCGTTCAATGGTGGCTTCGTCATAGAGCTCTTTTCGCACTTCATACCAACCTTCTACTCCGGTGTCGGCATTCTTGGCCTTAATCCATCCGGCAGGCTTTCCCCAGCACATGACGCCGAGGTCGAAACCGACATTGACGCGGCTCTTGGGCACAGCGTAGCCGTAGCCGATTCCGAAGTAAGGCTTGAATGTGTTGACGCGGGCTTCAAGTTGTACATTTTCGTTATTGTCGGGGAACAAAGCCATGCTCTCGGAGGTGTTACCAAGAATGAAACCTTCACCTGCAAGCTTGACGGGTGAGGTGTTCTTTGCCTTTATGATGGCACTTGTACCAGCGTAGAAACCGACAGTGACGCGGAAGGGCACTTTACGGAAGGGATAGACGTCAACGAGCATTTTGCCGTTCACCCAGCCTGCAGAGGCTTCAACCGTGAGGGTGTTCTTCGGACGCTGGTGTGTGATGGGATCTCTTTTGCCATATTCATATTCGAAACCTTCCTCAAAGCTCTTGATGGAAGGGGTGATGGTGGGCATGAAGGATACACCTGCGCGAAGCTGAACGTAGTTGCCGATGGGGGCTGCGACATCAATGCCGATACCGTCGAGCACGCCAAGTGAGATGCCGGCGCCGAGGTGGTCGAAATAGCCGAAGTCTTCTACGGCTTGCGCTTGGATACGCTGTACTGGCAAGAGGGCGGCCAGCAATAGGAGAACTGAGATCTTTTTCATGTAAAAATAAGTGTTTGTAAGTAAATAATAGTTATATTTGGCGCAAAAATAGCTATATTTGTTGAAACACACAAGAAAATAGGACAAAAAAAGCACAGAACTTATGTTCTGTGCTATAATTAGGTGTAAAACCACCACAAATTACTTGCGGCTGCGGGCGTAGCGGCTCATGAACTTATCGACGCGACCAGCGGTGTCGACGAGCTTGCTCTTACCGGTGTAGAAGGGGTGAGAGCTGGAGGAGATCTCGAGCTTCACTACGGGATAAGTCTCGCCTTCGAACTCCACGGTGTCAGTGGTCTTCGCTGTGGAGCGGCTCAGGAACATGTCGCCGTTACTCATGTCCTTGAACACGACGGGACGATAGTTGTCGGGATGAATACCTTGTTTCATTGTTTTGTTTGAGTAGTTTTGCCGGGCTTGTGTACCGGCGGATGAGTACTGTGCTGGGCTTGTGTACCAGCGTTATTTCATTTTTTGCGGCGCAAAAGTACTGCTTTTTCTCGAACTGACCAAACTTTCAACCGTTTTTCTTCATTTATCCGCTGATTTTTGCACTATTGGAAGCCCCAAGCGGTGGGTGTGAGGCTCGCTTCTACCTGATTCTCGATGATATCAGGCAGGTTACAGAAGAAGTCGATGCCGGTGAGTTCCTCAAGACGGTCGATGCTCATCATGTAGGGCTTCAGATTGTTGGGATCAGCGTAGTCCTCGCTGTGTTTCATGTAGAAACCGATGGCTTTGTATCCGCTGTTGGTCTGGCTCTTGTTCTTGCAGAGGATAGCCATAAAGAAATATTTGGGGACTAGAAGCTGTAAGTCCGTGCCTTTTCGGACATATTCCAGAATGTCAGATGTGTGGTCGATGGTGCCGCCTTTAGCCACATAGAGTGTGTCACGAAAAGCATCGTTGTTCCACGAGCGCACTTTCATCTCGAGGTTAGCCCATATGCCACCATTGAAATCATACAGTTGCGGCTGCATGTTGGAGTAGAGGAATGTCTGTCGGTTGGCTTCGAGCGAGTTCCAACGGTCTGCCGAAGCAATAATGTGTCCTCGGGTGTAACCCGAACCGCGATAATGGTAGTACGTGGTGCGGTACATTTCGGGTATATCGTAGTCCTCAACGAAGTTATCCTCGCGTTTGATATAGCCTCCGCTGTTGGTGTTGTCCCATCGGAAGGCCGCCCAGCGCTGCGACTTCTTGGAGATGTCCCATTCGATGCAGTAGTTGACAGCTCCTGAGCTCAGTCGTTTGACCAGGAACATATTCACGACGCCACCCTTCAGCTTCGGCATTTCCAATCGCCCAGCCTCTGGGTGCTCTCCTGTTTTGTTGGCGTTGGTGTTGACGCTGGACGGGTTGTCAGGCTCATCGTCTGACGAGCACCCCCACAGCAGCAGGGCTGCAGTGAATAGGGTGAGGGTGATTCGAAGTAAGTCTGATCTGTATCTCATGTGATGCGGATAATAAACCATTGTGTATGTGTCGATAGTGTGCAGACTGTTTGACCCCCGTCAAACAGTCTGCACGTATGGATGTGTTTTGAGGATGATGTAGAAGGGAAGGCCGTAGCGATTACTTCTTGGTGATAGTGAAGTCGTCGATGAGTAGATCAGTGCCAGTAGTCTTGGAGTTCATGACGACGAGGCAGACGGTGGTCTTGGTAGGGAGTGTGAAACTATATTTTACCTGCTGCCATTCCTGTCCAATATTATTGACGTATTTGTTTTTGGTCGCATCATCTTCCATTTTGTCGTAATAGTAAGTGATGCTGGAACCGACAGCTGCATATCCAGGACAGAGACTTGCAACAGAGCTAGTGGCTGCTTTCGTCCAGAAGGAACAATCATATGTTCCAGCTTCAAGTTCCAGTTCTTTATAGGCCAGACGTTTGTTCTGAGAAGCGCCTCCGACCTTCACGGAGTAGCTGCCGCCGTGGGCATCGTTACTCTGCGAGAGGGTTGCGTTGCTGGCTGTGGAAGCACTCTTCCAACCTGTGGGCTGACCATCAGCCCATGTCTCGAAGTCACCATTGGTGAAGTCGGCGAGGGTGGAGCCGCCTGTGCCGGGGCCGGGTGTGTCGCCACCGCCAGTGCCATCGTCCTCAGTCTTGCCGTTGATGCTATAGATATAGCAGTCTCCTTGAGCGGTTTCAGGTGTGTTGCCCATATAGTTGGTGAGCTTAGCATAAACGACCACTTCATCGCCAGCCTTGATCTGCGAGTTTCCGCTTACCCATTTCTGGTTGCCGAAGTAGAGGGCACGGAAAACGTAGAATTGATCCGTGCTGGTGCCGTCGTCAGAGATGTAGAAAGAGGCGTTGCCGTACTGAGCGCTGAACTGCTCCTTGACGCTGACGACTTTACCCTTGATGTAATAGGCTTCGCTGGTCTTGGCACCCGACGCCAAAGCGCTGGCGATGTTGTTGGCAGCTACGCTGTTGTAAGGGTCGGCAAGTGAACCGGTGCCTTTAGCCTCGCCGGAGGGACCCGGTGTGGGCGTTGTGCCGCCGGCAGTTTCGCCGTTGAGGCTGTAGAGATAGGTCTCGCCTTGTAGGGTTTCGGGTGTGTTACCCATATAGTTGGTGAGCTTGGCATAGACGATGACTTCGTCGCCTTCCTTAAGCTGCTTGTCGCCGTTGGCCCATTTCTGGTTGCCGAGGTAGAGGGCGCGGAAAATATAGAACTGTCCGGCCGTGGTACCGTCGTCGGAAATGTAGAAGGAGGCGTTGCCATACTGTGCGCTGAACTGTTCCTTGACGCTGACGACCTTACCCTTGATGTAGTAGGCCTGATCGGTCTTGCCACCCGAGCCCAAAGCGCTGGCGATGTTGTTGGCAGCAACGGCGTTGAGAGGATCCTCGAGCGTACCTGTTCCCTTGGCGTCGCCGCCAGGGCCGGGTGTCGGAGTCACGCCTCCGGTCTCGCCATTAAGGCTGTAGATGTATGTGCTGCCTTGAACGGTTTCAGGCGTATTGCCCATATAGTTGGTGAGCTTAGCGCAGATGATGACTTCGTCACCTTCCTTAAGCTGTTTGTCGCCGCTGGTCCACTTCTTGTTGCCAAGGTAGAGGGAACGGAAGATGTAGAACTGGTCGGTGGTGGTGCCATCGTCGGAGATGTAGAAGGAGGCGTTGCCATACTGTGTGCTGAACTGCTCCTTAACGCTGACGACTTTACCTTTGATGTAGAAGGCATCTCTGGTCTGGCCGCCGGAGGTGAGAGCGCTGGCAATGAGGAGTGCAGAAGCGCTGGTGTAGGGATCCTCAATTGTTCCGCTGCCCACGAGGTTCTCGACGGGCGTTTGTGAGGATGTGCCGTCGCCTTTCTTCAGGCTGTAGAGATAAGCCTTGTTCTGGACGGTTTCGGGCGTATTGCCGCGGTAGTTGGTTATTTTACCGCAAATGATGACGGTGTCACCGGCTTCGATGTTCTCGCCCGAAGTGTACTTCTGGTTGCCAAGATAGAGGGCGCGATAAACATAGAACTGGTTGGATGCGGTTCCGTCGTCGGAGATGTAGAAGGAGGCATTGCCGAAGTTGGTGGAGTAGCTGTCAGCAACTGATGATACGATGCCTTGGATGTAATAGTCCTGCTCACTTTCGGCGCCAGACTCCAAAGCTTTTGCGGCCTGAGTAGCTGCAACGGCGTTAAACGGATCCTCTAACGTACCCGTGCCTTTGGGTTCGGCTGGTGTCACGACAGGCGTGGGATCCTCGGTCGGAATGTTGTAAGGCGCTGGTACGTCTTCACAAGCGGTGAAGAATCCCAGACTGAGTGCTGCGCAAAGCAGCGAGATAGAATACTTTTTCATAATGTATATCTTTTTTATCTTTTTTATCTTTAATCTCTAATCTTTAATCTCTAATCTACTGCTTGATGTCCTCTTCGGCTCGGATGAGGATTTGCCACGTGTCGCGGTAGCGGGTGGCAATGCCGTAGAGGGTAACGGGCGTGGAGGGGATGACCCACGAGGCGAAGTCGGCATAGGTACTGGTGCGCAGCAGCAGCTTGTTCATCGACTGATTGTTGATGGTGTGGTGAACGTAGCCGTTGGACGAGCCGTTGTAGGTGAGCGAAGTGCCTGCCTTGAACTCTGGGGCTATGGGGCTTCCGGCGTCGCCGATGCGCACGTTCTCGAGTTTGACAAGATGTCCGCAGTAGCGCGTCATATCGTTTTGTGCCACGGAGAAGAAGTCGATGGTGTCGATCTGCGCCATGTCATGAGTGGGCAGTATCTTGACGTGTTGCTCCCATTTCTCGGTGGACATACGTCCGATGCTGCCGTTGTACTCGTCGCCGAGCTGTGTCTGCTGTCCGTAGCCTCCGATGCAGAGGTCTTTGAGACCGATGAGTATCTGCTGGCCTACCGAGAGGAAGGGGAAGAGGCCTGTGCCGTTGATGCCGACGATCATGGCGCCCGTAGCGTCCTGCACGACAATCTGCTTGTAGATGTTGCCGCCGATGTCATTGGCGATGACAGTGCAAAGGAGCTGCTTGTCATCGGTGATGCGTTGGAAGCTGCTGTTGGAGATTGCCGAGGCGTATTGCGTCTTCAACTCGGCGATGGTTACCAGTTTGGCTTCGTCCTTGACGATGGCGTTGTTGCCGTAGGGCGGATTGGCGTCGTCGAGTGGCGATTCCCAGTCGCCGTCGAAGCATGAGGTCAGCGCCAGGGCTGCGAGGATGGTCAGAAAAATATGTTTAGTTTTCATAATCTTAAGTAACTTATATTTTTCACTTTTCATTATTCGTTGTCACTAATCAGAACCTATAGTTGAGATTGAGCATGAAGTTGAAGCCCTGCACGTAGTACTTCATCGGATTCTTCTGGAAGTTGTAGGTGCGAATGGATGTCTTCTCGCCCGTGGTCTGGTCGGTGGTGTAGTTGGAGCGGCTCTGCTCGAAGCCACCGCTGACCATCTTGCGGTTGTTGAGGATGTTGGTGAGCATGAGGTTGACGCTGAGCGGGTTGTGTGCTACGCGGAACTGGTGTCCGATGGAGCCGTCGAGCATGAAGCCTCCGCGACCCTTGGTCTGCTCGGGAACGATGAGCTGACCGTCGTTGTCCACGGCACCGGAGCGGATGAGCGTGCTCTGGTAGCGCAGCGAGGGAGAGTAGGAGAGGTAGATGCGGTCGTAATAGTTACCCTTGAGGTTGAAATACCAACCCTTGACGTTGTAGTTCAAACCGATGCTACCGACGGTGAGCGGCGTGCTGGCCTCGCGCATACCTTTATTATATAATATGTCAGTGGTGACGGTGCCCTGGGTGGAGAGCAGGTAGCTGACGTCGGTGTTCTTCGTGTACTTGGCGTCGGCCATGGAGCCGATGAGGTCGAGGGTGAGGCCTGAAGTAATGTTAAAGCGCATGCCGAGCTCCACACCGTACCAGTTCTTCTCGATGCCCGTCATGCTGACATATGTGAACGAGTTGACGTCGTCGTAGTAGTAGTTCTGCCATTCGTTCATGTGCGTACCGCGGTTGAAGTATGCCGTGAGGTTAGCACGCATGAAGCTGGTGGTGAAGGCGTAGCCGATTTCGGCGCTCAGCATGTGTTCGACCTTGAGCCCATCGATGAAGTTGTTGTTCATTTCGGCAGCCTGGAAGGCGGAGCCGCCGTAGCTGCTGTAGGCTGTGGGAGCGTATGTCATGTAGCCCACGCCGAGGCCGATGACGTGTCCCTTGCCGAGGTTGAGGTTGGTGCCGGCTTTGACGCCTCCGTCGAGGAAGCGTGCAGTGCCGCTCTTGCCGTAGGAGTTGTCGGCGAAGAGGCCGTTGCGCATCTTACCGTCGCGCCACATCTGTGTGCCGCCTATCTTGGCGCTGACGAAGGTGTGGCTGATGCCGTAGTCGCGGGTGTACTGTGCCCAGGCGGTAGCTTTCTGTACGACGATGTTGAAGTCGTAGCCGAAGCGGTCGCCCTTGGCGACGGCACCGTTCGGGTTATTCAAGTCGTACTGAACGCGCGGATCGCTGCCGGCGTAAGTGCCTATGGCGTAGTTGTTGACGTTATGCAAGTACTGTGCGCCCATCATGTCGGAGATGGTCTGGTAGTGCATGCCGGTGTTGGAAGCCAGCTGGATGCCGCCCTGCAGCTTGGCATCCTTGTTGATGGACCAGTTGAGGGTGGAACCGAGGTTGAAAGCGAGGTGGTCGTTGTGACGAGCCAGCATGTAGTAAGCTGCATCACCACCGACCTTGTTCATCTGGGAGTTAGCGTAGTAGAGCTTGTCCCACTGGATTTGGCGGTTGGCGATGTCTGCCCTCCAGTAGTCGAAGCTCTCCTGCCAGGCGTTGGCATCGTTGTTGCTGCCGTCCGACTCTCCCCATACATCATAATTATATGAGGGGAAGTTCTTCCAGTAGTCGGGCTTGGGGTTCTGCGAGTTGTTGTACTGCAGACGTGTGCCGCTGTACATGGCGTACTTGCCGTAGAACGAGGTGGTGAGCTTCAGGGCGTCGGTGATGTTGAAGTCCCAGGTGAAGAGTGCCGAAGGTTCGAAATTGTGCACCACGCGTGAGTTGCGTTTCACTCCGTTCTGGTAGCCCCAATAGGGGTTGTACATGTAGTTGTTGGCCAGCCAGTAAGCCTCGTCGGTTGATGCTCCCTGCTGAGCGCGCTCGGTGGGGTTGCCCCATGTGGCGATGTTGAGGCTGTGGCGGTCGCCCCATTTCTTCTGCAACGAGAGGAAATAGGCGAGGGAGTTGTAGAAGGTGCCTTGGACGTTGGCCGTGTTCATGTTCGCCCAACGATAGCCCACGGTGCCGAAGAAGGCCCAGCCGTTCTCGTTGAGACCAGTGCCGAAGGTGTACATGGCACGGGCCGTGTAGTTGCGGTTCAAGGCAGAGAGCGTCACCTTGTGGCCTGCGGCGTAGTTGCTGGCTCGGAAGTTGTAGTCGTTGGAGCCTCCGAGTGCTGCCATGCCGAAGGTATTCGACTCAAACGGCGACGCGTTGTCGATGTTGCGCGTGGCATCGTTCATACCTCCGACGGTAGAGAAGCTGAAGCGCCCGTTTTCGGCGGAGTTTACTTGCACACCGTTCATGTAGACGTCGTTGTACTTCTGGTCCAATGCACGGAACTTGAAGCGCAGGGGGCTGAAGAGATAGCCTACGTTGCTGGTGTAGAGGTTAGTGCTGGAGTTGATCTGAATGACGTCGGTCGTCACGTCGGCGTCCTCGTCAAGCTGCGATTCGGTGAAGATGAACGAGGCTGCCTCGTCCTTCAACGCCTTTTCCTGTTCGGTCGTGGTTGGCTCCTGTGCCCATATCGGACAAGCCATGCAGAGCAACGCGGCCGCGAATAAAAATCCTTTCTTTTTCATTGGTAAAGTAGCATAATATGGTATTTCGCCACAAAGATAAGAAAAATAACTCAAATGCAGTAAAGAAATCCATATTTTTTTTAAAAGAATAAATTTTTCTTCCTTTTATTCTTTTTCTTCCGCAAAAACATATATCTTTGCAACCCAAAGAGCGAATGTTCACTTATAAACCAGGAAGACTATGCGTAAACAATTGATTTTATTCGCTTGCACGACGCTTCTGAGCCTCACGGCTTGGGCGCAGACAGGACGTGTAGGTATGTACAGTGTCGGGTTCTACAACCTTGAGAATCTGTTCGACACGCAGCACGACGAGGGTAAGAATGATTATGAGTACCTGCCCGACGGCGCTAATAAGTGGACCAACATGAAGTACCAGAGCAAGCTGAAGAACATGTCTCGCGTGCTGGCAGAGATGGGCACCGACCGCATCCCCACCGGCTGTGCCATCATCGGTGTCAGCGAGGTGGAGAATGCTCACTGCCTGCGTGACCTCTGTGCACAAGAGGTCTTGGCCAAGCGTCACATGAAGTTCTGCCACATCGAAGGTCCTGACCAGCGCGGCGTAGATTGCGGCCTGCTCTATAACCCCACCTTCTTCACGCCTGCCAAGGTGTGGCTGCAGCCTTATGTCCTCAAGGACAGGGATGCCCGTCCCACCCGCGGCTTCCTCACCGTGCAGGGCACGCTGGCCGGCGACAGCATCACGGTAATCGTGTGCCACTGGCCCAGCCGCTTCTCCGGCAAGTCGGCCCGTGTGTGGGCTGGTCAGCAGGTAAAGGCTGAGAAAGACAGCATCGTCCGTGCCAATCCGCGTATGAAGATCCTCGTGATGGGCGATATGAACGACGATCCTTTCGATGAGTCCTTGTCCAGCGGGTTGGGCGGACGTCGTAAGATGGCTGATGTGAAAACTCCTATGGATATGTTCAACCCCTGGTGGCAGATCCTGTTGGACGGCAAGGGTACCCTCAAGTATGACGGCAAATGGAACCTCTTCGACCAGATTATTGTGAGTCAGACCCTGACGAAGGGCACGCCCACCAAGGACTATTCGTCGCTCACCTTCTACAAGGCTGAGATATTCAACCGCGAATACCTGCTCCAGCAAAGCGGCAAGTACAAAGGCAACCCCAAGCGTACACATGCTTCTGGCGTGTGGATGGACGGATATAGCGACCACCTGCCTGTCGTCACTTATTTCGTTAAGAAGATGTAAACACTATAAACTGTTTAATAACCCCAATATTAACCCTTAAACAACATTATGACAAGTTACAAAGAACTGGGTCTGGTTAACACCCGCGAAATGTTCAAGAAGGCTGTTGCCGGTGGCTATGCCATCCCCGCCTTCAACTTCAACACTATGGAGCAGATGCAGGCTATCGTGCAGGCTGCCGTAGAAACAAAATCTCCCGTCATCATGCAGGTCAGCAAGGGTGCCCGTGCATACGCCAACGGCACCATCCTGCGCTACATGGCTCAGGGCGCTGTCGAATACGCTAAGGAGCTCGGCTGCCCCAATCCTCAGATT
>JAEEHP010000203.1 GCA_016280855.1 Bacteroidaceae bacterium | reverse complement strand
GACATCAAGGACCTGCGCCCCATCGTGCAGGAAGGAATGAGCGACTCGGCAAGCCTGGACAATGTCTTCGAGTTCCTCACGATGAGCGGTCTCTCGCTGCCGCATGCAATGGCCATCCTGATACCTGAGAGTTTCAACGACAAGAACCCGATCAGCGAGGAGCTCAAGGCGTTCTACGAGTATCACTCTATCCTGATGGAGCCTTGGGACGGTCCCGCAGCCCTGCTTTTCTCGGACGGGCGCTTTGCCGGCGGCATGCTCGACAGGAATGGCTTGCGCCCCAGTCGCTATACGATTACCAAACAGGGCATGATGGTCGTGGCATCGGAAGTCGGCGTGATGGACTTCGAGCCGGGCGACGTTGTCAGCAAGGGACGCTTGCAGCCGGGCAAGATTCTGCTCATCGACACGCAGGAAGGCAAGATCTACTATGACGGCGAGATAAAGGAGCAGCTGGCCAAGGCGCATCCCTACCGTGAATGGCTCCATACGAACCGCATCCAGCTGGAAATGCTCAAGAGCGGCAGGCATGTTGAGAATTCAGTCGCGCACTACGAGCGCAAGCTCATCAGCTTCGGCTTCGGGCAGGAAGACATCGACAGGACCATCGTCCCGATGGCCACGGCGGGACAGGAACCTGTGGCGGCGATGGGCAACGACACGCCGCTGGCCGTCATCAGCGACCGTCCGCAGATTCTCTTCAACTACTTCCGACAGCAGTTCGCCCAGGTGACGAACCCTGCCATCGATCCTATTCGCGAGGAACTGGTGATGTCGCTGACGGAGTACATCGGCGCCGTGGGCACAAACATCCTGACGCCCGATGCCTCGAACTGCAAGATGGTCCGCCTGCCGCAGCCCGTCCTGACGAACACTCAGCTCGATATATTATGTAATATAAGGTATAAGGGCTTCAGGACAATCAAGTTGCCGATGACGTTCAGGCCCACCCCCCAACCTCTTGACCCCCCGACCACCTTTATTGGGAGAGCGGGTAGCGATTACGCCCAGGCCGGAGAGGCTTTGGGCATGGCTCTCGACAAGCTCTGCAAGGATGCGGAGGAAGCCGTCGATAAAGGCTACAACTACATCATTTTAACTGATAAATTTGATGATCCTGAGGTCTCTGCTCCCCTCTCTACAAGGGAGGGGCTGGGGGGTGGGTCTGTCTTCATTCCCTCCCTGCTGGCGGTTTCGGCTGTCCATCACTATTTGATTTCCGTCGGCAAGCGTGTGCAGACCGCTCTTATCGTGGAGAGCGGCGAGATTCGCGAGGTGATGCACGCCGCTTTGTTGCTAGGTTATGGCGCGAGTGCCATTTGTCCGTACATGACCTTCGCCGTCCTGGACAACCTCGTGAAGACGCACAAGATCCAGGAGGAGTATGCCACCGCCGAGGCAAATTATATCAAGGCTGTCGATAAGGGTCTGAAAAAGGTGATGAGCAAGATGGGCATCTCGACCATACGCTCCTACCGTGGAGCAAAGATCTTCGAGAGCATAGGACTGGGCGAGGATTTGCTCCGGAAGTACTTCGGCACCGAGACGAGCACCATCGGCGGCATCGGGCTGCAGGAGATTGCCCGCGATGCCATCCGTCTGCACGATGCGGCATCCGAGCCAGCTGTCAATGACGGGTTCCTGCCCAACAACGGTCAGTTCTCCTGGCGCAGGGACGGCATCCTTCATGCCTGGAATCCCGATACGATTGCCAGCCTGCAGCTTGCCACCAGGCTTGGTTCTTACAAGAAGTTCAAGGAGTGGTCGGCCATGGTGGACGAGAAGGAGAAACCCATCTTCATCCGCGACTTCTTCGGATTCAGGAAGGCCTCGGTGCCGACACCCATCGACGAGGTGGAGCCAGTGGAGAGCATCGTCAGGCACTTCGTCACGGGAGCCATGTCGTTTGGCGCCCTCAGCATCGAGGCGCACGAAGCCCTTGCCCTGGCTATGAACAAACTTGGCACGCGAAGCAATACTGGCGAGGGTGGTGAGGACAATGCCCGCTATCATTCGGATGTGGACGGCATTTCGCTTTCCAGCAAGACAAAGCAGATTGCATCAGGTCGGTTTGGTGTGACGGCTGAATACCTCGTGAATGCCGAGGAGATTCAGATCAAGGTGGCCCAAGGCGCCAAGCCCGGCGAGGGCGGTCAGTTGCCGGGCTTCAAGGTGAACGAGGTCATTGCCAAGACGCGCAATGCCATCCCCGGCATCTCGCTCATCTCGCCCCCACCTCATCACGACATCTATTCGATCGAGGACCTGGCGCAGCTCATCTTCGACCTAAAGAACATCAACCCCATGGCTGCCGTCAGTGTGAAGCTGGTGGCCGAGAGCGGTGTGGGCACCATCGCCGCCGGAGTGGCGAAGGCAAAGGCCGACCTGATCGTCATCAGCGGTTCGGAAGGAGGCACGGGCGCCAGTCCGGCCTCGAGTATGCGCTTTGCGGGCATCTCGCCCGAGATAGGATTGGCCGAGACCCAGCAGACGCTGGTGAAGAACGGCCTGCGGGGACAAGTACGCCTGCAGACCGACGGCCAGCTGAAGACTGCCAGGGATGTCATCATCATGGCCATGCTGGGTGCCGACGAGTTCTCTTTCGGCACACTGCCACTGATTGTGCTGGGGTGCGTGATGATGAGGAAGTGCAACCTGAATACCTGTCCGATGGGTGTGGCCACTCAGAATCCCGACTTGCGAAAGCACTTCCAGGGCCGTGCCGAGTACGTAGTTAACTTCTTCACCTTCCTGGCACAGCAGGTCAGGGAATATCTCAGCGAGATGGGCGTGCACAGCCTGACGGACATCATCGGCCACACCGAGATGATTCAGATAAATGACGAGCTGATCGGGAATGCTGAGGCATTTGTCGCAGAGAAATGGCGGACCATCGACTTCAGCCGGCTGCTCTATAAGCCCTTCACAGACAAGCCCCTCTATTGGGATAGAAGCGAGTTCACGAAAGTCTGTGGTGTCAAAGATGAAGAGATAATAAAGAAGGTGCAGAAGAGCATGAACGAACAAGAAGAGACGGCTCTCGACTTCACCATCAAGAACACCGACCGCGCCGTGTGCACGATGCTCTCGGGCCTCATCGCCAGGAAATACGGCGAGGCCGGACTGCCCGACGGCACCGTCAACATCAAGTTCAAGGGCTCGGCAGGCCAGTCGTTCGGCGCCTTTGCCGTGAAGGGACTGAATCTGCGGCTGGAGGGCGAGTGCAACGACTATTTCGGTAAAGGACTGAGCGGCGGGCGCATCTCGATCCTGCCGTCCAGCCGGAGGAATGAGGACTTCCACGCCGAGGACAACATCATCGCCGGCAATACTGGGCTCTACGGTGCCACGTCCGGTGAGCTTTATGTCAACGGTCGGGTGGGCGAGCGCTTCGGTGTGCGTAACAGCGGCGCCATCGCCGTCATCGAGGGTGCCGGTGACCATTGCTGCGAGTACATGACCGGCGGCAGGGTAGTGGTGTTGGGACGTACGGGCCGTAACTTCGCCGCGGGTATGAGTGGCGGTGTGGCCTACGTCTATGATCCGGACCATACGTTCGACTACTTCTGCAACATGGACATGGTGGAGATAAACCTAGTAGAGGACGCAACCAGTCGCAAGGAGCTGCTCGAGCTTGTCCGTCAGCACTATCTGCACACTGGTTCGGCCCTGGCCGGCCAGTTGCTCGACGACTGGCACCGCTGCATAGAGGACTTCATCCAGGTTATGCCCATCGAATACAAGCGTGTGCTCGAGGAAGAAAAGATGAAAAGGCTTCATGAAAGGATTGCAGATATACAGCGCGACTACTGAGCCGGCCTTGCTGGGCTTCAGCAAACGGGAAAATCCTCTCCGGGCCTCTTGCAAGCCCCTTGCGAGCAGTCCGAAAACCTCGGGTCATTCAAATGTTAAATGGTAAATTGTCAAATAGTAAATAAATATGGGAAATCAGAAAGCGTTCTTAGAGATACACCGTCAGGAGGCCGGTTACAGACCCCTTCATGACAGGATTCACGACTTTGGCGAGGTAGAGCAGACCCTGAACACCCGCGAACGGAAGCAGCAGGCCTCGCGCTGCATGGACTGCGGCGTGCCCTTCTGCCACTGGGCCTGTCCGCTGGGCAACAAGGCGCCCGAATGGAACGACGCGCTCTATAAGGGCGACTGGGAACTGGCCTATAGGCTGCTCAGCGCCACCAACCCCTTCCCGGAGTTCACGGGCCGCATCTGCCCTGCCCTCTGCGAGAAGGCCTGCGTGCTGAACCGCTTCAACCACGAGCCGACCACCAACCGCGAAGACGAGTGCGCCATCACCGAGATGGCCTTCGCTGAGGGGTTCATCGTGCCACGCTCGGACATCAGGCGAAACGGCCGGACGGTGGCCGTGGTGGGCAGCGGACCGGCCGGACTGGCCGCGGCAAATGCCCTGAACCAGATGGGCTACACGGTCACCGTCTTCGAGAAGAACGAGGCGGCAGGCGGTCTGTTGCGCTACGGCATCCCCAACTTCAAGCTGAACAAGAAAATCATCGACCGCCGCATCAGCATAATGGAGCAGGAGGGCATAGTATTCAAGTATAATTCAGAATTCTCTGATTATTCTGAGTACTCGTCAGTTGTCCTGGCCACCGGCACGCCCACGGCCCGCGACCTTAAAGTTCCCGGCCGCAACCTGAAGGGCGTACACTTCGCCCTTGAACTGCTCTCCCAGCAGAACCGCGTGCTGGCCGGCATGGATTTCAGCAAGGAAGAGCGCATCACTGCCAAGGGCAAGGATGTGCTGGTTATCGGCGGCGGAGACACGGGCAGCGACTGCATCGGTACGGCCCATCGCCAGGGCTGCAAGAGCGTGACGCAGATAGAGATCATGCCCCGCCCCGTGGAAGGACCCGACGACCCGCAGAACCCCTGGCCCGCCTGGCCAAGAACCCTGAAGACCACCAGCAGCCACGAAGAGGGATGCACGCGCCGCTGGAACATCAACACACTGGAGTTCCTCGGTGAGAACGGGAACCTGACGGGCGTCAGGGTGCAGGAGATTGACTGGAAGCCGGCTTCCCCCGGAGGCGGTAGGCCCGTGATGGTGGAGAAGGGAGAGCCCGAGATCATCAAGGCCGAACTGGTCCTGCTGGCGATGGGGTTCCTGAAGCCCGAGCATCCCCAGTATCCCGCCAATGTTTTCGTCTGCGGCGACGCTGCCAACGGCACTTCGCTCGTGGTAAGAGCCATTGCCTCGGGACTGCAGGCGGCAGGAAATGTCGATGAATACTTGAGCAAACAATAATTATTCACCTTTTAACAAAACACAATTATGACAAACAATTTGAGATTTCAGGTTGTCGGCGAGGCCTTCAAGAAGAAGCCTCTTGACGTAACAGCACCCAGTGAGAGACCTTGCGAGTACTTTGGCAAGCACGTCTTCAACCGAGAGAAGATGTACAAGTACCTGCCGAAAGACGTTTATGACAAGATGACCGATGTCATCGACAACGGCGCCCGCCTCGACCGCACGGTGGCCGATGCCGTGGCCGCCGGCATGATGCAATGGGCCAAGGAGAACGGCGCGACGCACTATACGCACTGGTTCCAGCCCCTGACCGAGGGGACGGCCGAGAAGCACGACTCGTTCGTGGAGCACGACTCCAAGGGCGGCATGGTGGAGGAGTTCACCGGAAAACTGCTCGTGCAGCAGGAACCCGATGCATCCAGTTTTCCCAGCGGCGGCATCCGCTCGACCTTCGAGGCCCGCGGCTATTCTGCCTGGGACCCCACCAGCCCCGTCTTCATCATCGACGACACACTCATCATCCCCACCGTCTTCATATCCTACAGCGGCGAGTCGCTCGACTACAAGGCTCCACTGCTTCGCGCCCTGAAGGCCGTCAACGTGGCAGCCACGGCGGTTTGCAACTACTTCGACCCGGCGGTGAAGAAGGTGACCAGCAACCTCGGGTGGGAGCAGGAATACTTCCTCGTTGACGAAGGCCTCTATGCCACCCGTCCCGACCTGCTGCTGACGGGCCGCACCCTCATGGGGCACGACTCTGCCAAGAACCTGCAGATGGACGACCACTCCTTCGGAAGCATCCCCGAGCGGGTAGCTGCCTTCATGCGCGACCTCGAGATTCAGGCCCTTATGCTCGGCATCCCCGTCAAGACGCGCCACAATGAAGTAGCTCCCAACCAGTTCGAGCTGGCGCCCGTCTTCGAGGACACGAACCTGGCCGTCGATCACAACATGCTGCTGATGTCGCTGATGAAGCGCGTGGCCCGCAAACACGGCTTCCGGGCCCTCCTGCACGAGAAACCCTTTGCCGGCATCAACGGGTCGGGCAAGCATAACAACTGGAGCCTCTCCACCGATACCGGCGTGCTGCTCCATGCACCGGGCAAGACACCCGAGCAGAACCTGCGCTTCGCCGTATTTATCGTGGAGACACTGATGGGCGTCTATAAGCACAACGGACTGCTGAAGGCCAGCATCATGAGCGCCACCAACGCTCACCGCCTGGGGGCCAACGAGGCACCGCCCGCCATCATCAGCTCCTTCCTTGGCAAGCAGCTCAGCGAACTGCTCGACCACATCGAAAAGGCTGACAAGGACGACCTCTTCCAGATGGACGGCAAGCAGGGCATGAAGATGGACATCCCCGAAATCCCCGAACTGTTCATCGACAATACTGATCGCAACCGTACTTCGCCATTTGCTTTCACGGGCAACCGCTTTGAGTTCCGTGCCGTCGGTAGCGAAGCCAACTGCGCCAGCGCGATGATCACACTTAATGCAGCCGTGGCCGAAGCCCTTGTCAGCTTCAAGAAGCGTGTCGATGAGCGCGTCGCCGTCATCTGCAAGAACTTCGAAGGTACAGGTCACAACGCCACCTTCCATGCCATCATCGACGTTCTCCGCGAGGACATCAAG
>JAEEHP010000202.1 GCA_016280855.1 Bacteroidaceae bacterium | reverse complement strand
GTTCTATGGCAAAGTCTTCCTGTTCCGGGCTGACGGCAGTGATGGTGTATAGCATAGCTGAACGGCTGTTGTTAATGAATGAAACCGCGTTGTTTGGTGTCTTCGATGAAGTCGAGGATGTATTTGATCTCATCGGTTTGCGGCAGTTCGCGCTGTATCGTAGCGATGGCATCGGCCAGCGAGAGTCCGCCTTGGAAGATGATGCGGTAGGCTTCGTGGATCGTGTTGATTACCTCGCGCTCAAAGCCGCGACGGCGCAGGCCTACAATGTTCAAGCCGCAATATGTGGCCGGCTCACGCGCACAGATCGTATAGGGCATGATACTCTGAGGAGAGCGAGTGCCGCCGCCAACCATCGTGTAGCCTCCGATGCGGCAGAACTGGTGTACGAGCACGCATGCCGAGAGGATGGCGTGGTCGTCAACGGTGACTTCTCCGGCCAGCTTCGTGCAGTTGCCTATGATGATATCGTTGCCGATAATGTCATCGTGGGCGATGTGGCAGCCTTCCATCAAGAGGTTGCCAGAGCCGACAACGGTTTGTCCTTTGGCGGCGGTGCCACGGTTGATGGTGACGTTTTCGCGGATCTTGTTGTTGTCGCCAATGATGGCCAACGTGTCCTCGCCACGGAACTTCAGGTCCTGAGGAATGGCACCGATGACAGCTCCGGGGAAGAAAATGTTCCCTGAACCGATGCAGGCGCCATATAAGACAGTGACGCTGTTCATCAGCGTGTTGTTGTCCCCGATCTCTACGCCACGGTCGATGTAGCAGAAGGGACCTATTTCACAATTCTCGCCAATCTTGGCTTCGGGATGGATGTATGCTAAAGGGCTGATCATTACTATTTATGATTGATGATTTATGATTGATGATTTATGATTGAGGATTGATGAATAATTAGCTTTTCAACTCCTGCCGTAGCAGTCGTGCAAAGCGGTTGTTGATGGTATGTCCCGGACGTATGGCAGAGATGTGCCCGTGGATGCGGCGGCCTACGAGAGCCATATCGCCGATGATGTCGAGGAGCTTATGCCTTGCGGGTTCATTGTCCCACATCAGGGGCTTCGTCTGGATGTAACCTAATTTCGATGCTTTGCGGTGTGGCGCTCCGATGCGGTCGGCCAGCAGGTCGAGTTCTTCCTGCGTCTTTTCCATTTCGTAGATGACGATTGCGTTGTCGAGGTCACCGCCTTTGATGAGGTTGGCGGCCAGCATCATCTCTACTTCGCGTACGAAGCAGAAGGTGCGCGCGGCGGCAATCTCCTGGGGGAAGAGGCTCATGTCAGTGAGCTCGGCTGTCTGGTTGCTGAGCACCTTGCCGGGAAAGGCGATGGTCGTGGTGATGCCGAAGTGGTCGGCAGGGGCGATGGATAGGCTCGAACCGCTTTTCTCGTCGCAGACATCCATCTCTTTAGTCACTTCGAAATATATGCGGTCGGCATCCTGTTCCACACGTCCCACACGTTGGATGTTCTCCACATAGAGTTCTGCCGATCCGTCAAGGATGGGCACCTCGGGACCGTCAACCTGCATGAGGCAGTTGTCTATTCCAAGGGCGTAGAGGGCTGCCAGGGCGTGCTCCACGGTGCTGCAACGTGCATCGCCTTGGGCGAGTACGGTGCCACGTGTCGTCTCGACGACATTCTCAGCGACGGCCTCGATGATGGGCGCATCGGGAAGATCTATGCGCTGAATCTTATATCCATGGTTCACGGGGGCGGGATTGAATGTGACTGTAAGATTCAAACCGGTATGGAGACCTTTGCCCTGGAGAGTGAAGCTACCTCCTAATGTATTTTGTTTCAAAACGGTATAATTATGTGTTAATCCTTATTTCTCTTTTAACTTGGCACGCAGCTCTTCAACTTCCTTTTGGAGCTCTCGCAATTGTGCCGCCATTTCGGGCAGGGTCTTGAATACGGCGGACGAACGGGCAAACACTTTGGGATCCATGGCAGGGTAGCCCATCAATGTCTGACCGGGCTTACGCACGCTGCCGGGAAGACCTGTCTGTGCACCCAATGTGGTGCGGTCGGCGATGGTGAGATGTCCGGCCACGCCTACCTGACCCGTGAACGTGCACCATTCTCCGACCTTCGTAGAGCCGGCAATGCCCACCTGTGCGCACAGCACGGTATGGCTTCCCACCTCCACGTTGTGGCCTACCTGCACGAGGTTGTCGATCTTGGCGCCTCGGTGGACGATGGTGGCTCCCATGGTGGCGCGGTCCACGCATGCGTTGGCACCCAGCTCCACGTCGTCCTCGAGCACGGCGATGCCCACTTGCGGTATCTTTTCGTAGCCGTCGGCAGTGGGCGCAAAGCCAAAGCCGTCGGCGCCAACGACCGAGCCGGCATGAAGAATGCAGCGGTCGCCTACGCGGCAGTCGTGGTAAACGGTGCAGTTGGCATAGAGGATGCAATCCTTACCAACCTTGGCTCCGGCGCCCACGGTAGCATGGGGGTGCAGCTCCGTTCCGTCGCCTATCTCGGCATTGTCGCCCACGGCGGCAAAAGGAGCCAGATAGACGTCCTTGCCTATCTTAGCGGTGGGAGCGACGTAGGCCAGCGGATCGATGCCTGTGCGCTTGGGCTTCATGCTCTCGTAGAGCGACAGCAATTTACCGATAGCCAGGCGAGGGTCGTCCACGCGAACCAACGTTGCCTTAACGGGTTGCGCCAGTTGAAACGTCTTGGGCACAAGGATGACAGACGACTGCGTCTGGTACACGTAGGGCTCGAATTTGGGGTCGTAGAAGAATGACAACGCACCTTCAACGCCTTCCTCAATCTTGGCAAAAGTGTGGACGCGTGCTTCAGGATGACCTTCTATCGTGCCACCGATATATTGCGCTATTTGTTGGGCTGTAAATTCCATTCGTAATGTCGGTTATATCATAACTTGGCTGCAAAGGTACCGCAATTCTGTCAGATTTCCTATTTTTGAAACCTTTTTTGGGCAACTATTTACCTTTTTTACAAATAATCATGCGTTTTTGAACAAGAAGCAAAGAATTTTGTGTTTTTTTAAAGGTGGTGCAGGAGGTAGTGCGGACAGCCGTTGGAGATCGTGCGTCGCAGGCGTCCGCTACGTGCTTCGTTGGTCAACCAGCGCCCAAGATAGTTAAATCCTTTGTCGCTGTATTCGTAGCCGGTCTGTAGTTTTATGGCCTTCGTGATGTCTGAAAGTTTCATCTTCTTGCCGCCGTCTTCCGCGTGTGCTAAAGGCTCGAACACGTCCAGGAATCGGCTGACCTCGGGTCGCATATTACCGTAGGTGGCGTTGTAGGTCTCTATCTGTTGCACTTCTGCTGGGGTGAAGTAATGACGGCTACCCTGTTTCAATTCGGCTAACGCCTGGGCATAGAGGCGTTGGTAGTTGAAAGGCGGCTTGTTGTCAATGACGGCGCCGTCGCGAATGTCAGCCACGATGAAACGTCGTGAGCCGGAGGGATCGCTCAACACATCGGACATGTTCGTCGTGGCGATGAACGAGGCGTAGCGGGGCATATTCTGCATCACGCTGCTGAAGGGACGCCGTCCTTTCACGTTGCTCTTTTGAATCAGGTTCTTAAGGAATCCCTGTTGAATCTTTTCGCTGATTTGGTTGAACTCGTCGAGGTTGATGAGCAGCGATGTCGTCAACATTCTTTCGGCATCCTGCTTGCTCGTGAAGTCCACCAACTCGCGGTAGCCGGCCTCGCGCAGCTCCGGGGGTAATAGCAATTGTCCGAAGGTGCTCTTGCCACAGCCTTGCTGCCCGATGAGCAGGGGCACAACAGAATTGCCGTGGGTCATGCTGTCGCCGCTCCATTGTGCTACCATTCCTAAGAACCACGTGTGGAACCACTCGCGCCAATGTGGATTGCGGCACGGCACACGGTCGGCCAAGGCACCGATATAATCTGTCGTGCCGTCCCACGTCATGTCGAGTTCGTTGAGGTAGGCGTGCGCAACATTGTAGTCGCGAATGCGGGTGGAGCCGAGGTATCGTTTCATGTCGCGGTCGAAGACATCGAGACCGCTCTCGTGGCACTCCTGGATCATCGTGTTCATCACACGGCTGTCCAGAGGTTGGAACACAAACGATGCGGCATCGTTCCTGCGCCACTCTACGCCATTTGTCAACACGTTGAATCTCAGGTCGTAGCGGCTCTGCATGAATGTCTGTAGGCGGAATGTCACCTCTTGCATCGAGTGGCTGCGGTTGCGCCCTTGCTGGTCGCTGTGCTCGAGGTACACGCTCTCGATGATGGCCCGCTGCTTCTCGCGGTCGATGTTGTGCCACCTGACGCTCCACGATGCCTGCTTGACGGTGTCTTCCTGGGGGATGTCCAAGCGTAAGGCCTCTAACGCCACGGCCTCCAGCTCGGGTTCCGATTTCTCTTCGCCCAGACTCTTTTCCTTTGCTGCACTCACGGCCAGCGCAAAGCGCCGTCGCCACAGGTTGTTGTTGTCCACCGAGGGACGGCTGCTCTCCGGGCCGTATTCCTGCGCGTCCTCTTGTCGGGCGTCCAGGCCGGTGTTGATGAGGCTTCGGCTCACTTTCACCGCTGCCGCGCCGCTGTCGAAGTAGGGTGATGGGTCGTAGGTCCAGATGAAGGTGTCGTCGAAGTGCGCCTCTTTGGCTTTGGGTGAACGCCCGAGAACACTGGCATAGACCGTTGCACACCGTTTGTACAGTTCCTGGTGGAAGCGCTCGCTTTGTTCACTATCCCCCGACGGCAGCGTGCCGTCCTCGAAAGTGCCTCGTACTAAGATGTCTATGCTGTTTCCGTTGGCGCCCTCCACGACAGCAAAGGTGGTGGGCCATGACATCGCCCGGTCTTTCATCTGCCTCTTTTCCTCCGGGCGTGCCAGGTTGTCCAGCTCGAGTAGTACGATCCCTGTGTAGGCTGTCTGTTGTGAACCGTCACGACGGCGGCGTATCACCTTGCCCGGACAGATGCGCGGCAAGCGTTCCATGGTGCGTGGACGCAACAGCGGTGGAAGATCTTTCAGCTCTTGCCTGAAAGCTTCCACCGTGCACCTCCTTTTTTCATCTGTACTGATGCGAGCTATCAGCTCGCTAAAATCCAAGATGCTGGTCCTAATTTTCTTACTCCTTATCGTCTGTGTGTATATGGTGCATTGCATAGCTTCTTATTATCAACTTTCTCATCAACGGTGCTCATTCTTTGCGAAATGATCCGTTGCGGATAGTCCTTATTCCTTATTTTCTTTGTTTGACGCTGCAAAGGTAGACAATTTTTCTGAACCGTGCAAATATTTTGCGAATTATTTTCGATATTTCTATAAATTTTCTGCAATTAATGAAAATACATCTACTAATATTCTATATTCTATAATAAAGCTCTACCAATTTAATACTCTATTATATAATAAATTAACATATTTTGGTAGATGAATAGATGTTATTTCTAATCTTATTACTCATATTTTATATTTCATCCGTATATATGTGGCGTAACGAACAGTCCTTATGCGTCTAACGAATGTTCCTTAATGGCTTAACGAATGTTCGTTAAGCACCTAAAGAATTAGGCCTTCAGCCGTGACGACTGTCCGTCCTGCCGCTAACGAAAAGACGCTCTGCCGATGACGGTAAGCCGTTCTGACTCCAAGTGTCGTTCGTTCGTCTGCCATCGGTCATTCATCCTTTGCGATGAAATGGGGTTCTAAGGGAGTGGGACGGAAGTTTTATAGGTATATGAAAAAAGCCTTAAGGGTTTTCCGCAAAACCCTTAAGGCTTTCAAGTGGCAGTCTGCCAAATGATTATGATGCCAGCATTACTTCCGATCCTTCTCACTTGAGAGAGAAAAGTATAGTGTTTTGAAGACTGCGAACCGGAGAATAATGGTGTGGTGCAATACGTTTAGCAGCCGTGCAATGCCAGCTGTGCAGCCATCTGCTGCTGCACTTCGTGAGCCTTCTCTGCCGCTACTTCGGCGAAGTGCTCTGTTGAGTCAGCGTAGATGATGGCACGGGAGGAGTTGACGATGAGGCCGCAGTGGTCGTTCCAACCGTACTTGCACACTTCTTCCAAAGAACCGCCCTGGGCTCCGATGCCGGGAACAAGGAGGAAATGCTCGGGGGCGAGGCGACGGATGTCAGCGAAGGCTGAACCTTGGGTGGCGCCGACGACGTACATCATAGAGCGGCCCACTCCAAAGCGGCCCACCCCTAACCCCTCTCCAAGGGAGGGTTGGCCCACTCCTAACCCCTCCCCAAGGGAGGGGGATTCAAGTCCGTTGGTATCCTTTGGTTGGGATTCTTTATTCTGAGTTTCATAGAATGTTCGTTCCCATTCCTGACTTCTCCTGATAACGCGTTCAAATAGTCGCTCGCCCGTTTCGGGCTCCCCTCCCTTGGGGAGGGGCTGGGGGTGGGCTTCGATTTTTTGGAAATCCTCACTACCCTTATTGCTGGTCAACGCCAACAGGATCACCCACTTGCCTTCATAGCCGAGGAAGGGAGTGACGCTGTCTTCACCCATGTAGGGGGCTACGGTCACGGCGTCCACGTCCATCTCTTCAAAAAAGGTACGCGCGTAAAGCTTCGACGTGTTGCCGATATCGCCGCGCTTGGCGTCGGCGATGATGAACTGGTCGGGGTAGTTCTCACGGATATACTTCACCGTCTGCTCGAAGGCTATCCAGCCTTTCACACCGTGTGCCTCGTAGAAGGCGAGGTTAGGTTTGTAGGCGATGCAGTAGGGTGCTGTGGCGTCGATAATGGCTTTGTTGAACTCGAAGATAGGGTCGAATCCCTCTTCCTTCGCAGCCCGCTCAATGAGGTGCTGCGGCACTTTCTTCAGGTCTGTGTCGAGTCCTACGCAGAGGAAGCTCTGCTTACGCTTGATATTCTCAAAAAGTTGTTCGCGTGTCATAGTTGATAGTATTTTTATTTTCTGTTATCTGACGATTTCTAAGACGCCACAAAGATAGCGCGTATTCTTCGTTCAGCCAAAAGAAAGTTCACAAAAAACGTTAGAATTGTAGAAAGAAACCGTTACATGAGCAGCCGCCAGTCCGCTTTCTCGCTGAAAATGTCGAAAGTGATCAGTTCGGGCAGCAGTTTGGTCAGAGGCAGGCTGGGATGGCGCGTGACACTTTCCTCATCTAACATACGCACGACGGTATTTCCCAACTCACTCTCAGCTGGGACGGACATGTCGTGACAGTTCATCAAGACATACCATTCCTCGGTAAAGGTGCTGCCCCCCAGCAATCCCGCCGACGTGTGAAAAGCTGCATGCATGACCTCCGTGAATCCGCGTTCGTGGCTGAAGTCATAATGGATGCTGATATATGGGCGAATGCGAATCAAATCGTAATCCTTTCTCGTTCGGCTGAATACGGCGTATTTGCCATCAAGGACTCCGTCGAAGCTGAGCAGCTGAAGGCTGTCGAGGTCAACGAGCATCTCGCCTGTGATGACGGGATAGCGCCAATTGGACTTTCGGTCGAAGATGATGCGGGCGTAATGCCGACCCTGGCGGTCGTGCAACGGCTCCAGGCGAAGGTCATAATGGCGTTTATAGTGCCTTTCGCGTCCCGTACCGAGTAAGGGAACAAAGGGCTTCCTGAAATCACCGCTTTTTCTCGTCATCTTCTCGTAGCTCTTCATGGCTGTCTCACGTATGTGTTCACGCTGTTTTTCTGCAACTTCACTGTTAGCGTGGTCGGGGCTCAGTATATCCATCAACATGGAATCTGTTTTTGCCGGGGCATACTGCATGATGAATTCATCGGATATCGTATCGTTATGAAGCGCTACAAAGTGATGTCCATGCACGACCGTCGGTTGTGTAATCCTCAAGGCAGAAGAAGCATTGAGAATGGCCTCCGTCATGATCGTATCTTGCTCCATCTTTCGTAGGCGCCTGAAAAAGAAGGGGGCATGCTCGTGTTCGTGGTTCTGCTGTTCTGCCATGAGTTTTTCGCTCAACCGTGCCAAGAGCGTGCTGATGGTGATATGGGATGGTATCTTGTCCTTCTTCATAGCACGTAGGTACACGATGCGTCTCAGGTTGGTTACGGGCAGCATCCTTTCCTCGTAGCCGTATGCCTGAAAGCATAAAGTGTCTGTCATTCCCATCTTCATATAGAAGAAACCTTGGAGGTTGCTTATGGTGTGCCGAAGGTTTCTCATCACTGTCACTTTTGCAAAAGGAATGGGTTTGCGGGTAGCGGAATCGCAGATGAGGATGCCCCTGATGCGACTGAGGGCGATGCTGTCCCTGCGATGCTGTTCCCTTTTCTCCCTTTGCTGTGCTGCCAGATGTTTTTCGGTTTCAGCGTTAAGTATGGAGGTGTCGTAAAGATCTGCTTTTTTCTGTCGTTTGAGGCTGAAAAGGGCTTCTTCGTCAGCAGTACGCATCACGGTCTCATTCTCTTGCCAAAAGTCTGGGTCGAATCCCGCACTGTCGAGGGCTTCCCAGAAGTTTTCCTTGTCAACGAGCACACCACCCGCTAAGTTGACAGCGCCCACATTGACCAACGTGTAGCGCTCGTCCAACTTGCTCATCCTGTTGCGGACGAACAAGTTGGCGATTTCAGTGAACCCACGATCGTGACGGTAGTCAATGTGGAAGCGGGGTTGGACAGACTCAAAAGCGTGATAGGGTTCAACGTTAAGCAGGTATCTGATGTTGCTGATTACGCCATCGAAGGAAATGGGCTCTAACGTTTTGCCATCCAATAGCAGTGTTCCTGTGATGATGGGTTCTTTGACGTCGTCCCATCGGCGAAAGTTGATGCGCCAGAGGTTGCGGCCGTTCTCGTCCTTCACGGAGGTGTAAGTGATGTGATAGTACTTCTCGTAAAATTTCTTCGAAGCCCGTCGGTGCAGTGGGGTGATAATGTTGTTTCGGTTGATCAATTTCACCTCCTCGCCGTGCATCATGACGCCCAGCTGTATCCATTGGTAGCCTGAGCCGTAAAGATGTTTCGGCACCCACCCGCTACGATACCCCGTCAGTGCAACAGGTTGGCGCAGGTTGACGGCAGACTGTCCTTGGATGAAAGCCTCCGTCATCTGAGCTTTGTGTCCAGCCCATGTGGCCGAGTCCAGGAAGAAGTCGTCGCGGATGCGTAGGAAGAATGTAGAGGGCACCTTTCTGTGCTTCTTGTATTCCGAATAGAGCTTTTTGGATGCCCGTACCAGAAGCGGCTGAATGGGCGTCACCGCCACTTCGTGCAACTGATGTTCCGTAGCCTTGAGTTGAACGGTCTGTGGCAAATCGGCCGCCATGATATAGACTGATGAGTAGCCTATGTAGCTTATCTTGAGCGTCTCGTCGGGTGCAACCTTGATGCTGAAAACGCCTTGGTAGTTCGTCACAGCACCTCGTCCCTCACCAACATAGACTTTGGCAAAGGGCAGAGGCTCGTTGCTTGCGGCATCTACGACGCGTGCGGTGTAAGTCTGCTGTGCGAAGGTGCTTATGGCGCTGTTCAGTACCGCAAGAATGAGCAGAAGGTTATTGATATAGCGTGCCATGGGGGCGCTTATTACGCACGTTCATTAGGATGATTATGAGTTTTCCTTAGAACCCTTCGTTAGCATATAGCCGGTGAGGTTCAACTTCGGCTCAGAGGCGCCGGAGACGCGTTTGCCGTTATCGTAGACCGCTCCTCCATAGACGTTGAATTGCTGGAGGTAGAAGAGGTTGGTGGAGGATTTAGTGGGCAGGGGAACGAGGTCGTTCATGCGTTGGTTCAGCGCCTTCAGGGCTTTGAGACTGACGATGACAGTGTCGGCGACGGATTCGTTATGGGCTTGTTTGACAGGCACTTCAATAGTGTCTTGGCTGAGGTCGATGAGGAAGTCGTGGCAAACGACGTCCTCGTACAACTCCGTGTAGCCCTCAGGGATGTGGAGGTGGGTGAAGTTGGCGGCACCATAGAGGTTGTTCATATTGTCGAGAACGATGCTATCGCCTGCTTCGCTGATGTATTGTCTGAAGAGAATGAGTTCTGGCTTCTGCGTCGCTAACGGTTCGATGGTTTCAGAGTTGAAGGTGCTCTCGAGATAGCTGAGCTTGGAACTGATGCGGTTCTGCTCCTCTTGTGGCAGCGTTTTCATAAGGGCGTCGTAGCGCTCGGCATTCAGTGGCAGGTCTGTCACTTTTGCCTGCACGAGTGCGCGTTCCACTTGTTTAAACAGCGAGTGGCGTGTGAGGCTTGTGTAGTTGATAGGCAGCGCCGACGTGAGCAGAAAGAGGGCTGCGAAGGAAATGGGAATCCAATGGATGCGGCGTGCACGGCTGATGAAAAGGCCGAGGCAGACCGCGTAGAACCAAACGTTCAGGGTGGCTAGGTAGAGGCGGGCGATGGTGATGCCATAGTCCGAGAAGCGGCGTACGATGCCTACGGTCATGAGCAGCAAGAGCGGCGTCAGGATGAGCGGAAGCCAGCGTGCTACGGCATGGTCGAAGGGGCGGTTCTCGGCGTGACGGGTAGGGTAGAGACCGAACTCAATGGCGATGAGACCTACCATCGAAGCGATGACGAGCCACGACACCTGTCCGTTGGGTAGTTCCCAACGCACGAGGATCTGTACGGCGTAAATGAAAAGCACGATGATATACAGCACCTCGAGCGGCAGGAAGAGATAGCGGAACACGCCTGCGAGGAAACCTGAGCGCAGCGGCTCGCGGTCATGTTTCTCCTCGCCGCCTGGGATGCGCCCCAAGAAGAGCAATGCTGGAAGGTAGCCTGCGACGAGCGCGCCCGTGACGGCATACCATTTCCAGCCGAGGCTGACGCCGAACAACCAGTTCATCGAACTGAGCAGGAGGCTGAGGCCGCCCCAAAGCACCATGCCAATGAAAACACAGATGACTATGCTCGAGATGACGCTGAATGCGAAGGTCCACGAAGGGATGTCGTTGCGTTCGCGGTTAAACGACAGGAAGAACACCGTCAGCGTCAGCGCCAGGATGGCTGAGGCGTGCATGAGGAACGTCTCGTAGCCATGTCCTCCCTGTCCGAAGTTAATATGGTAGAGGTAGATGGCATCGGCCAGGAGGATGATGTAGGCGATGGCATGCACCACCCAGTCCTTGCGCGTCCACTGATGCTCCTCGCTCCACAGCTTGAGCGAGAGCGACAGCACGAACCCGACGGAGAGGAAGTAGACG
>JAEEHP010000201.1 GCA_016280855.1 Bacteroidaceae bacterium | reverse complement strand
TGGTTTTCTTCTTGTCGCTCCATTTGAATTCGTAGGCCGTTAGCCGTCCGTCCATCTCTTCGATGAAGTCGATTTCCTTCTGGTCATGTGTCCGCCAAAAATAAAGATGTGCATAGCTGCCGCAGTATGCGTTGCGCTTGATGCGCTCGCTCACCATCAGGTTCTCCCACAGCGCACCTGCATCATTCCTCAGTTCCAGTGGCGCGAAGTTGGAGAGGACGGCATTGCGGATTCCGTTGTCAAAGAAATAGATCTTCTTACCTTTCTTGATCTCGTTGCGCACATTGCGACTGAAGGAATTGAGCCGGAAGACAATAAAACACTTCTCTAATAGGTTGATGTAGTTCTCGACGGTCACCTTGTCCACGCCAATGAGATTCGACAGTTCGTTATACGAAACCTCACTGCCGATTTGCAGCGCCAAAGCCCGCACGAGGTTCATGATGACATCAGGTTTCTTGATGCCCCGGAAAGCCAGCAAGTCTTTATAGAGATAGTTGTTGGTGAGGTTCACTAACGTCTCGCGGGCGGCCTCTGGTTCGTTCACCACTTCAGGATACAATCCATAGACCATCCGGGTTTCCAATAGCCGCTGTTCTTCCAACCGGGACGTTGATGCTGCTAATTCCGACAAAGAAAACGGGAATAGATTGTAATTCAGCAAGCGTCCTGTGGCTGGTTCGTTGATCTCATCGGCCAAGTCCAGGGATGATGAACCAGTCACAATCACTTGTGTCTGCAATTTCAAATCCCCGATCATCTTGAGTGTAAGCCCTATATTCCTCACCCGTTGAGCTTCGTCGATGAGGAAGAAATCGTATGGAGCCACCAGCTGCCGCAACTCGGTAGATGTGCGGTCTTGCAGCAGACGCCGTTCGTCCTCATTGTCGCAATTCACACTACGCACATTTTGTTTTCCAGCTGATAGCACTTCGAGCAAGGTGCTTTTTCCCACTTGTCGAGGGCCAAGGATAACAATCACTTTTTTGCGTCTATAGGCGTCCGTGAGCCTTTGTTCAAGTTGTCTTTGTATCATGTCCAGTCACCTTTGGGTATTTCGGCTGCAAAAGTAACAATTAACCCTCAATTCACCAAATTTATACTAAATTTAGTGAGTCTATTCACTAAATTTGGGGTTATTTTGGTGAATAGACTTATTGGAAGGTCATAGTTTTCGTTTTCGTTATGGTTTTCGTATATATATAATAAGGTGTAGTCGGGATTATCGCTGGTAGCGGACGCGGCCGGCATCGATGCCGAGGAAGATGAAGAGGAGGAGGGTGAAACCCCATAGGGAAGAACCGCCATAGCTGAAGAAGGGTAGGGGGATGCCGATGACGGGCATGAGTCCAAGGACCATGCCGATGTTGATGAGGACGTGGAAGAGGAAGATGGAGAAGACGCAGTAGCCATAGACGCGTCCGAAGGTGTATGGCTGCCGCTCGGAAAGGTAGATGAGTCGCAGGAGGAGTGCCAGGAAGAGGATGAGCACGATGGCAGAGCCGATGAATCCCTGTTCCTCGCCCATGGTGCAGAAGATGAAGTCGGTCTCCTGCTCTGGCACATAGCGGAGCTTGGTCTGGGTACCCTTGAGGAAGCCTTTGCCTTCGAGACCGCCCGAGCCGATGGCAATCTTGGCCTGGATGACGTTATAGCCCACGCCGTTAGGATCCTCGCGCAGTCCGAGGAGCTCTTGGACACGGGCCTGCTGGTGGGGCTGCAGGTGGTCGAGGATGTAATTGGACGAGAAGAAGATGACGATGGAGCCGACGGCGAAGAGGGCGATCATGCCGTAGCGGTAGATGTGGGAGGTGAGGCCGAGCCACACGAGGCGCAGCACGAGGAGGATGCAGACGGCGACGAAGATGGGGCCGATGTTGAAGGCATAGATGTAACGTGCTACGAGGGTGGCGAGGAGCATCGTGCCGAGTCCTAAGCCTAAGGTGTCGAGTAGGGCGCGGTGGTAGGTCTGCGTGGCATTGCGCACCTCGCCGACGGCGCTGGCCTGCAGGGCAGCAGGACGGGTATAGACATAGATCATGCCGATGATGAAGACGACGATCATGGTCATGACGAGGAGGGTGCCGAGACTGGTGGTGTTGTCGAAGACCATGGCATCGGCGAAGCGCAGACCTACGACGACGTATGCGACGGCAGCGAGGCCGGAGAAGAGGACGCTGCCCGGCAGGCCTTCGCGGTAGAGCATGAGTGAGAGGCTGAGATAAACGAGGGCCGACCCAGTCTCCTTCTGCATGATGATGAGTGCCATGGGGAGGAGCATGAGTGCGATGCAGATGGTCATGTTCTTCCATGAGCCCTGCAGCTTGAAGCCGTAGCTGCCCATGAACTTGGCCAAGGCGAGCGAGGTGGCGAACTTGGCGAACTCGGCGCTTTGGAAGCTGAAGGGGCCTATCTTGATCCACGACAGCGAGCCTTTGATGTCGTGGGCGAGGAAAGGCGTGACGAAGAGGAGGATGATGAGGAGGCCGTAGATGAGGTAGGCGAAGGTGTCAAAGAGACGGTCGTCCAACAGCAGCACGACGATGGCGAGGATGATGGAGGAGCCGATCCACACGAGCTGCATGCCGGTGCGGGTGCCGAAGGAGGCCAGCGAGAGGATGTCGGTGGGCTGGCCGTATTCGTAGCATGCGCCGCAGATGCTCATCCAGCCCATGGCGAGCAGGAGGAGGTAGAGGAGTATGGTGAACCAGTCGATGCTGGCGAAGACGCTCTTTTGCTTTTCCACTTATTGCAGTTGCTGTTTAGTACGTAATGAATCTTTTCGCTCTTGTGCACGTTTTTCCCGTTTGAAGTAGTTGCTGTAGTCAACGTGGCGTTTGGCCAAGC
>JAEEHP010000200.1 GCA_016280855.1 Bacteroidaceae bacterium | reverse complement strand
CCAGGGCTTGACCGCAGCAAGGGTAGTTGGTTGTAGCGGCGCGATGCAGATCGCTTTCCCACCCGCCTCTTTAGCTCAGTTGGCCAGAGCACGTGATTTGTAATCTCGGGGTCGTTGGTTCGAATCCGACAAGAGGCTCACAAAGAAAGGCAATCCCAAGCGGGTTGCCTTTCTTGTGATGTGAAGGAGCTGGTTTCATACCTTCGTGACAATGCGGCAGAAGGTGTCGAAATCGGTGTCGAGACGTGAGAGCTCGTAGGGTTGAAGGGCTAACGAGAACGTGCCGCGGAGGTCGGGTAGATCGAAATAGGTACGCAGCAAACTTGCTAAATTGAAGAAGAGGCTGCCGGCATGACCCGAGGATAGGGTGGAGGTGCGACGAAGTAGTTGACGGCACACATCGGTGAGGTACTCGCGGTCGTGCTCTTCAAAACGTAGTGTGCGCAGCAGTACGAAAGCCGACGTAAGGCCGTCGGTGCGCAGCAGAAAATCGACACGGCGACGTGGCTCGCTGACATGTAGCAGATCGAATAGTCGCTCCATAGTTTGTGGCTCACTGATGATTGGCAACCACTGTAGGAGTAGCTTCTGGCGGTCGATGATCCTCTCGTCGGAGCTGAGATACGCTGCCAATTGCAGGAATCCGGCATCGGAGAACGATAGTGTTCCTGCGACGAGCCGCGGTGTGGCGGCTTTGGCCATTGTGACGGTGAATGCCTTGGGTTGCCATGCAATCAGTCGTCGGGCCACCTCCCAAAACACATCTGCTGTCACGTTGCTAAGCAGGCGCTCACCGATCATATTGCCAGCCGAGCGGAAATGGGCGTTCGACAAACCCTCGAGGTAGGCTATGAGCGCTTCCCAGTCGCCTGCGGCAAACAACTGACGCAGACGAGTATAAACGATGGGATGGTAGTTTTGAGACAAGGGGAGTTGAAAGTTGAAAGTTGAGAGTTGAAAGTTGGGAGTTGAGAGTTCTTCGCATGCGAAGCGAGCAAGCTCGAGCGGAGAGTTGAAAGTTGAGCGTTCTTGAAGGGACAAGCATCGATGATGCAGCTTGTGCGGAGGGCTATGGTTTCTTGAGGAGTTCGAGGGCTTCGGCGGTAGTGATCTGTTTGTCTCCGAGGAAGGCAACGATGAATGCTTCGGGGAAGGTCTCGCGCACCTGTACCAATTCGTTCTTGATGTCTTGATAGTTCTCCGAACGACTGTAGATGACCTTGAAACGCTCGGCAGCAGGTATGTAGCGTACGCCTTTGTAGCCCTTCAGACGATAGTCGCCGTCCTTGAGCTTCGTAGCGGTATTCATGAGCTGAATGGCGAAATAGGGCTTCGATGCAATTGCGGTTTTTTGCTTGGCTTCAGCCTCCGCCTCTGCCTTGGCCTTCGCTTCAGCTTCCGCTTTTGCCTTGGCCTCTCCTTCCGCTTTAGCCTTTGCTTCCGCTTCAGCCCTGGCTTTTGCCTCTGCCTCTGCTTTAGTCTTTGCTTCCGCTTCTTCCTTGGCTTTTAGTTCTGCTTCCTCTTTGGCTTTAGCCTCGGCTTCTGCCTTGGCTTTGGCTTCTGCCTCAGCTTTTGCTTTGTTGTCTTTGGCCACTTCAGCTTTCTCTTCAGCCTGTTCCTGCGGTGTCTCTGGCTGCACGGGCTTCGTGTTGATGGTGATCATGCTAAGTGGTGCATAGTGGCTATAGCGTAAGTTTTGCAGCTTCTTCTGGTCCACGCTGCCGCTCTTGGTGGCTTCGCGATATTCCATGAGAGCCTCGCAGATGGCAGTGGCGAGTTCTCGCTGTCCGTCCTTCGAGGTGATGTAGGCTTCCTCTACGCTGTTTGTGATGAAGCCAATCTCGGTGAGCACGCTGGGCATATTAGTATGTTCGCACACGTATAGTTCGCGTTTCTTGACGCCTCGGCTTATCTCGCGACCGTGAGCAAGGTATTGACGTTGCAGCAGCAGCGCCAGCAGTTCGCTCTTGCCTGCCTGTGTGCCTTTGAGGGGTACGTTGGTGGCGTAGAACGATTCTGTGCCACGGGCGTAGGGGTTGGGTGCCGAGTTGACGTGGATGGAGATAAAGAGTTCTGCACCACGGGCGTTAGCGATGTCGCAGCGCTGCTGCAGCGTGAGGTTTTTGTCGCGCTCACGAGTATAAACGATGCGTACGCCGCTGATGTTTTTCTTCACCAGCTTGCCTACTTCCTTGGCTACGGCCAGCGTGATGTCCTTTTCTTGGTGGCGGCGTGTCTCGCAGCCCACGTCGCGTCCTCCGTGGCCGGGGTCGATGACCCACGTCACCTTCTTGGCGGCAAAGATATACGACGCCACCATTAGGCTTGCTATGATTAGTAGAAAGCGTCTCATGAATGTCTCTTTTTTACTCCTTGTGGGCGCAAAGATAGTGAAAAAGTTTAATGTTTATAGCTTAAAACGAAAAGTTTTTGCCTTGGAGACGTTTATTTTTCACTTTTCTTTGTACTTTTGCACCTACAATGAATCAATGCACTTATGAGTGACGGTAATTTCAATCGTGCTTTGTTGCCAAGCACGCCTTATGCCAGCGGCATGAAAACAGGTAAGTCCATCGCAAGGATGAAGGCGATGGAAGCTTTTAAGGAATGGCTGCAAACAGAACAGCCTTCGCTTCCCGATGAAATACGGGAGGCGAAGACTGAGGCTTTTCGCAAGCTGCTGTCAGCAAAGCTTGGATGAGCTATAGGAGGACTCGACGGGCAAACCGTCGAGCACACTGCCTATAGGAGCAGCGGCTTATTTCACATACTTCTGGATAGCTTCCTTGACCATCGGCTCCATGATGGCATAGCCGTCGGCGGTGGGGTGGCAGCCGTCGTCCGAGAGACCGGGCTTCATGGCTCCCTTTTCGTTAGCCATGGCCGAGAAATAATCGACGAATGCCAGCTTGTTCTTCTTGGCATACTCGCGCAGGCGGGCATTGATATGCTGGATCTTGGCTGTAGCATCAGTGATTTCGGGGCGCCACACGTATCGCTCGCAAGGCGTGATGGTGGTCAGGACGACTTTGATCTTGTTGGCCTTAGCCAATTCGCACATCGACACGATATTACCGAACGTACGGTCCTCGACATAAGGATGGTTATTGAGTGCGATGTCGTTGGTGCCGGCATTGATAACGACTACTTTGGGGTGCAGGTTGATGACATCCTCGCGGAAACGGAGCAGCATCTGATAGCTGGTCTGTCCACCGATGCCACGGCCTACGTAGCCGTTGCTCTTGAAGAAATCGGGGCGACGGCTTGCCCAGTTGTCGGTAATGGAATTGCCCATGAATACGGCCTTGCGCTCGTTTTGGGGTGCAGCCTTCACGGCGATGTTGTCTTTCTCGTAGCGACCGTAGTTGCCCCAGTCGTTTTGGGCGTTTGCGCTGATACTTGTCATGATGAGCATTGCGCTGAAAATCAGTTTTCTGATCATAGCATTGTTTTAGTTTGTGGTTTAGTAGAATGAGATGATGGTTGTTGAGGAAATATCTTATAAAAAACCGCATCGGTGATGTGATGAGAACTCCGAGTATGAATGATTTGAGTGCTCACTTCCTTTGTAATCTGCCGGCCTCCGTGAAGAGGTTACCCCGAAGGGCGCAGCCCGCCATTGGATAGCGAAACGTTCTCGGTTTTCTAAATATTATTGATGAGTCTCCCGATCAAACCGATGCGGCTATATTGATGTAGTTTGGTGTCAAAGAACAAGGTTTGCGGTGCTTCTACCGCTTAACTGTGATGCAAAGATACGTGGCTTTTTGTTTCGCTGCAAATTTTCTGGCGAGAAAAACGCAAAAATGCCCCTGTTATGAAACTTTATCCTTAAAAATTTGCACGGGCGGAAGATTTTTCCTTACTTTGTATTCGATTTAGTGTTTAATCGTCTCGCGCGCGTGTGTATTCCTTATATAAATAATGCAGTCCATTAGTCTGATTATAGTAGCCTTGGCGTTGATTCCCGTCATCGTGCTGATGATTGTGATGTTGGTTCGCGACAAGAGCCAGCCGGAGCCTTTTCCGTGGCTGTTGCGTGGCGTGTTCTTTGGTGTGCTGTCGGCTTTTGCTTCGATGTTCATCTCCGGCCCGCTGATTGCATCGGGTTTGGTTTCGATGGATTACACCAATTCCTTGGAAGCCTTGTGGCATTCGTTCGGCGCTGCTGCCATCCCAGAGGAAACGGCTAAGTTATTCTTTTTATGGCTTTTGTTACGCAAGAACCCGTATTTCGATGAGCATCTCGACGGCATCGTCTATGCCGTTTGCATCGGTTTGGGCTTTGCCGCCATCGAGAATGTGGAGTACCTGTTTTCGGCAGGCGATGCGTGGCTTGAGACCGGCATCGTGCGCGGCTTGCTGGCTGTGCCTGCTCACTTCTTCTTCGCCGTGTTGATGGGCTACTATTACAGCTTAGTGCATTTCGGTCATGCCGTCCGTCGCAACCGCATGTTGGTGTGGGCTGTGCCCGTCTTGGCTCACGGCATCTACGACACGATAGCGATGTCGCAGAGTGTGTCGCCAGGGTTGGAAGCCTTGTTCGGCATCGTTTTGCTGCTCTTCTGCAACGAGTTGCGCAAGCTTGGTCAGCGGCATATCCGCGAACTTGCCGACGTAGATCATCACATGTATAATAAAAATCCTTATGCCTGAGGGTTACTTATAAATCCTTTGTGCATCAAGGACAGAAACCAACAATCGCAAAGATGGCCAAATGGACTGACAGAGACATGGTTGTAGCCGTACAGCAGCACAACAACGCCGCTTTGGAACGTTACTATCACGATTGCAAGAGCTATTTCCAGCATCATGCCGCTGCAGTGTTCGTGGGCGATGCCAATGTCGATGACATCTTCCAGGAGTCGCTGATCCATCTGTGGCGTGAGATCGAGACCCATCGCATCGAACTCTCGGAGAACCGTGTCTGCCGTTGGATCGAAGGCCGTCTGCAACCCATGACCAGCTCGCTGCTGACCTTCCTGCTCGCTATTGCCAAGCGCAAGCATTGGGAGCTGGTGCGCAAGCAGCAACGTCTCTTCTTCGCCGACAGCGACAGCACCCTCGAGGCACTCGACAGTGACCGCTACACCGAAAACTACGGCGAGCTCGAAGAGAGCGAATTGCGCGAGCGTGTGGTCTCGGACATGGTCCTACAGATGACCGACCGTTGCCGTCAGATCCTCACCTTGTTCTACTACGAACATAGGACGCTCGACGACATCATGGCCATGCGACCAGAGAATCAGTCGAAGCAAGGACTGAAGACGAGCAAGTACAAATGTCTGCAGCGTCTCCGCGAAAACGTGAGAGAGCGCTTTGCAAGACTTCACATCAGTTTATAAGAACGAACAGATTGTATCTAACAGTAAAAAACGAAGCATTATGACGACAAACGATAATCTTAATCTTGACGAGGAGCGCATCGATGTCCTCGACCATCTCCTCTTCCGCGAGCTGGGGCAGCAAGAGCAGTGGCAGCAGACGATGGCGATGTGGGAACAGCGTGCCAGGCAGAAGCGTCGTCTCCGCATCCTGCCCGTGTTGTCCAACGTAGCCTCCGTTGCAGCCCTTTTCGTCCTTGGACTCATCGTAGAGGCCATGGTGCCAGGAGTGCGCATTTCAGACAGCTTCGTTCAGCCGCAACCGACAGGACAGACTGTGGTGACGACTGATTCACTCTCCGTGGACACGGCTCAGACAGCCGTGCAACCATAAGTCATGCCGCGTGGACGGTTTTGTCCACAAACGCTTTTCTAATGGCCGGAAACGTTGTTTTTCGGCCTTTTCCTTTGCCATCTCCCGAAATCCTATTATCTTTGTCGCGCAAATGCATCATTTTACCTATCGTACGATAATGACTAAACATCTTTTTCTCTCCGCTTTAGCGTTGCTTTCAGGCATGACTGCCGCCGCACAGACTTATTCCGGCGCTTCTCATGCCGTAGCGACTGGTGTCCCCCACACGACCGTTCCTTTCCGCATCGAGGATCCCGGCACGAAGCTTCCCGACTTCACGTGGGGCTTCGATCTCGCCTGGCTGAGCGAGGATAACGTCCGCCGCGGCACGCTTTATACGGGTGCCGACCTCATCGGCATCATGCGTTTGAGTTTCGAGACCACAAACGCAGGTGCCCTTAACGGATCGCTCACGCAGGCACAGAAGGATACGCTGAACATGCGCATCAATATCGCCAAGCGCTATGCGCCTAATGCTGGCATCAACCTCAATTCCGACCAGGCTGACGGCTCGTTGACACATGTCAGTAACTGGTACCGCAGCACCAATAGCGCGACGCAGGCAGAGCGATGGGCTGAACTCATCGCCTTGACCAAGGCCTATGTCGAAGAGCGCGGACTGAAAGTCGTCAGCGTGTCGCCTTTCAACGAGCCCGATTACACCGCTTGGCACCAAGGCTCCAAGGCCGACCAGACGGCTATATGTAAAATGTTGCGCGAGAACCCCACTTATGCATCCGCTTTCCGTGACGTGGCACTTTGTGGTGGCAACACGCTGAACAACGACCGTGCACTTGAATGGTATAACGCCAGTCGCAGATACCTCGACGAGGGCAACACACATCAGCTCGCAGGCTCTTTCGACAACTTTGCCGCTTTCTACCAGCAATTAGCGGCTGACGGTAAGGTGGGCGTGGGCGACGAGTTGCACAATATCATGGAGTGCATGGTCGGCTCGGAATACGGCATGACGAAAGGCATCTGGTGGGGAACGGCAGAGCACACACGTACCCAGTTCATGAAAGCTACGCGTGGCACACGTATGGCTTATGCCGAGAACAGAGGGAACTGGACCGCTGCCAGCGTCTATCGTCACCCCGACGGCTCGGTGCAGGGCTTTGTAGGGGCTTCGGAGCGACAGGCCAACGAGACCGTTTTTCGCTTTGCTGCTATGGACCACGACGTCTTCTTCAACGGACATGGCCCTATGCGCGAATATCTGATGACCATCGTGGGCGAACCAGGCTATCAGAAGCCCAAGCAGAAGAATGCCGAGAGTCTCGTCAACATCCAGGGAGGAGAGGATATCATGTCGCCTTTACCCATTGAACCTACGACTTATAAGATTGTCAATCGTCTCAGCGGTCACATGCTTGCACCTTTGGGCAATTCCGTTGTCAACGGGCAGTCCATGGCGCAGATGAAGAATGCCAACAACGCTACCCAGCAGTGGGTGATCTCGCCTGTGCCATACGATTTTGGCGGCGATTTCTGCTACTATCGCATCGCCAATGCCAAGAACACGGCACTCATGCCCGACGTCAAGAACTGGAGCCTTTCTGAGGGTGCGGAGATTATCCTCTTCGAAGGCGGTTTCGGCAACAACGAGCAGTGGTTCTTCGAGTATGCCGGCGACGGATGGTTCTATATCCGCAGCCGTCAAAGTGCCATGTACCTTCAGACGCAGTCGGGCACGGAGACACAGATGAAGGTGTCGGGACGCAAGGTGGTACAGGGCAAGTTCACGGGTGAATGGAACCAGCAATGGCGCCTTCTGCCTCAGGGCGTGACTTACGACGACCAGGCTCCCTCGGCTCCCTCGGAGCTGCAAGCTACGCCGCAGGCGGCCAGCGTGCGCCTTACGTGGACGGCTCCTTCCGACCGCGACATCATGGGCTATACGATCCAGCGCAGCGATGACGGCGGCTCGACGTGGTTCGTCATCAACCGCTATGTCAATGCCACCGCTTATGTCGATAATACGGCTACGGATGTCGTAGGCTATCAGTATCGTGTGCTGGCTCAGGACAAGAGCTTGAACCTTTCCGAACCGAGCGACGTAGTGACAGCTACGCCCACGATGGAGCCTGCGTGCATCATGTACATCACGGGTGACAGCCTTCAGGATGCCTCCGTTCATGGCAATCACATCGCCCATTTCGGTGAGTTTGCATGTGTCGAAGGCCATGAAGGGCAGGGCATAGACCTCTCCGGCGGCGACAAGTTCATCCAGCTTCCGGCAACGATTGCCAACAGTCGCCAGCTGACCTTTGCCACTTGGTTCAACATGCGTGGCAACAACACGTGGCAGCGCATCTTCGATTTCGGCAACGACACCGACCACTACTTCTTCCTCAGTCCGCGACCCACTACGGTCAACCGGCTGCGTGTGGCCATCAAAAACGGAGGCAGCGAGCAGCGCATCGATGCCACGAAAACCCATAGCGGCAACACATGGAATCATGTCGCTGTCACCATTTCCGACGAAGCCATCACCCTGTATCTTAACGGCGAGGAAGTAGGTTCGAGCACAACCATCAGCGAGCGTCCTGCTGATTTCCGACCCATTTTCAACTACGTTGGTCGCAGCCAGTTCACCGCCGACCCGTTGCTCAAGGCTTACCTCGACGACATCCGTATGTACAACTACGCCCTGACGGCTGAAGAAGTCAAGGCCCTGTACAGCTACGAGGACGGCATCAAAGCATTAGACAATGAGGAGAGGACAACGGGGAATGGGCAACGGACAATGGAAAATGCTACCTTCTTTAACCTCGCCGGTCAGCGCATGCAGCATCCTATGCGCGGAGTGTACATCGTCAACGGCAAGAAGATTATCGTCAAGTAGCACGCTATCGGTTCCCCCGACCCTAAAACAAGAATCCCCGCAACATAATGCGGGGATTCTCATTCGGGAGGTGCCTAGCAGATTCGAACTGCTGTGGACGGTTTTGCAGACCGCTGACTAAGCCACTCATCCAAGGCACCAATTATTGAATGCGGGTGCAAAGGTACTTCATTTTTTTGAATTAGCAAGGCTTTTGCACAACTTTTTTGCAAAAAATGCGTTATTTATACAGATGACACTCTTAGAAACCATACAAAAGACGCTTTCCGGCAAAGGCTTCACGCCCGAAGACGATGGTCTTGTCGCGGCCCTCAGCGGCGGTGCCGACAGCGTGTGCCTCCTCTTGGCACTCAAGGAACTGGGCTACCACGTGCATGCCCTGCATTGTAATTTCGAACTCCGCGGCGTCGAGAGCGACGGCGACGAAGCTTTCTGCCGACGGCTCTGTCGCCAGCACGACATTCCGCTCACCGTCCACCATTTCCGCACCCGCAGCTATGCTGCACGCCACCACATGAGCATCGAGATGGCAGCGCGCGACCTGCGTTACCAATGGTTTGAAGAGCAGCGGCAGGAACTCGGCGCAAAGGCCGTTTGCGTGGCTCATCATCGCGACGACAACATCGAGACGCTGTTGCTCAACCTCATCCGCGGTACCGGCATCCACGGCTTGACGGGAATGAAAGTCAAGAGCGGTTTCGTTGTCCGCCCATTGCTCAACGTAGCACGCGAGGACATCGAGACCTGGCTCGACGAACGCCAGCAGGAATGGATCACCGACAGCACCAACCTCGACCCCGATGCTGCCCTTCGCAACAAGATTCGTCTGCAGCTGCTGCCCTTGATGGAAGAGATGAATCCGAACGTGAGGGAAACGCTGGCGGCTACGGCTACGCGCTTTGCTGAGGCTGAGGCGCTCTACGACGATGCTGTGGCCGACGAGCGGCAGCGCGTGGAACGCACCGACGGCAGCATCTCCGTAGCAGCCTTGAAGACAGCCACTTCCTCTGCCACCGTGCTTCATGAAATCTTGCACCCACGAGGCTATTCTGCCGAACAGGTGCGCGAGATTCACGACTCGATGGAAGGCGAGTCCGGCAAGATGTGGGAGAGCCGCGAAGGGTGGCGATTGCTGCGCGACCGCGGACGTTTGTTGATGCAGAAGGATAGCGACGAAGCTTCCCACCCTTCTCCCGACGGCGATTATATGCCGCTCGAAGGGCTGTACGAACCGCGTCGTGGTGTACGTCTGCTCATCCGTCGTCAGGCCATAGACCCAACCACCTTCGTCGTCCCCCGTGATGCTTCCACGGTTTGCTTCGACTTGGAAAAGCTTACGTTGCCGCTCACGATTCGTCCTACGCGCGATGGCGACCGCTTCCAACCTTTTGGCATGAAGGGCACGCGATTAGTCAGCGACCTGCTCACCGACATGAAGCTTTCGCTCTTCGACAAGGAGCGCCAATACGTCATCTGCAGTGGAGAACGCATCGCCTGGGTGGTTGGATTACGCTCCGCCGCAGGATATGAGGTTGACGCGAACACCCGCCATGTGATGACCATTACTCTGCTGTAATCATTAGTCTATAGGTACACACATAATAAAATCCGTCGTAGTGCAATGGCTACGACGGATTACTTGATTGAATACTAATGGTTTGTCTTGACACAATGGTGTGTCGAAAGGACTTACTTGCGGTTGTGATGGCGCATGTGGTTGAGAAGTCCGATGTTCAGGAGTGAGCGCTCGGCAACGGCAGCACGCGTGTCGGCGTCAAAGTCGAAGCTGTTGGCTTTGACTTCGTAGTCGTCGCGACGTTCGGTGTAGGTGTATTTCACGTCGTCGGCTACGCGGATGGCGTCGTAGGAGTTGAATTCGTAATCGCACTCGAATTTGAAGTCATCGTCGACGGTGCGTCCGCTGAGGTCCTTACCTTCGGTTTCGCAGATGATGGCATAGGGCAGCTGACGTGTTGCGCGTCCAAGCATACCGATGTAGGCCATAGCGGAGATGATGTCCTCCTGTTCGCCTAAACAAGCATCAGCTACATGAGGTGTCCACTGATAGAAGCGGTTGTAGAAGTCAGGCGTATTGTCGTACTTGAAGCTGTAGGTATGCGTCTGTTTTGCTGTCTTCTTGTCGCCTCCATTGTTCTCTGTTTCAGTCGTTTTGACCTTCAGGCGACGCAGGCTTTGGTTGTCATACGTGAATTCGTAGTCGGCGTCGTAAGTGTACGTTATCTTCTGTCCGTCCTCAACGAATTGTTCTTCGGACTCCACTTCGATGCCAGTGAGCTGACGGCTGATGTAGTTGAACTTCACAACGGCCCCTGCACTATTGTCGGCGTTTGCGCTTTTGAGCTTATAGTTGATTTTCACGAGATTATTGAGGGCATTGAACTTGAAGGTGAACTCAGCCGTTCCTTCGTCTCGTTTCACTTCGAGAGTATTTCCACTCATGTCGAATTTCTCGTCGTTCATGCGGATGTAGTCCAGTTTGCCGTTGCTTTTGTAGGCGTAGCTGATGTCGCCGACTGTGCGCACGCGGTAACCGGCAGGCAGGTCGGAGGTCAAGTCGCCATCGAGGTTGCCCACGGTGCGTTCATCGAAACCGTCGGCTTCGCACGAGGTGAGGCTCATGGTGGCGAGTGATGCAGCCAAGAGCAGAATGGTCATAGAATAGATCTTTTTCATTGTCGTAGAGCGTGTTGTGGTTAGAGGGATGAATAATGGGTTATTTCATTTCTTCCTCGTCGCGCATGTCGATTTCCTGCCCGTCGGGGGCGTAGAATTCGTATTGCAGGAAGGCGAGGCGTTGGTTGGGCATGATGCGGACGCCGAAGCCGTACTTCATCTGCCAGCGGCGCTTCAGCGAGATGAGGCCCTGGTTGATGTAGGCGGCGACGTAGGGGTGTACGTGTAGGACAAATGAACGGATGCCAAGTGTTGTGACGAGCTTGTCTATCTTCTCTTCGAGCACGTCGGTGAAGAGGAAGCTCGACTTGATGGTGCCTTTACCCATACACGTGGGGCAGGTCTCGTCAACGCGCACTTCCATGACGGGTCGAACACGCTGGCGGGTGATTTGCATGAGTCCGAACTTCGAGAGAGGCAGGATGTTGTGGCGTGCACGGTCGCGCTTCATGTTCTCTACCATACGTTCGTAGAGTTTCTGGCGATCTTCGGCTACGGCCATGTCGATGAAATCGACGACGATGATGCCGCCCATATCGCGCAAGCGCAGTTGGCGTGCCAGCTCGTCGGCGGCTCCGAGGTTCACTTCGAGCGCGTTGGCTTCTTGCCCATCGGGGTTCTTGGTGCGATTGCCGCTGTTGACATCGACCACGTGCAAGGCCTCGGTGTGTTCGATGATGAGGTAAGCGCCGTGTTTGTAGCTGACGGTCTTACCGAAGGAGGTCTTGATCTGCCGTGTCACGTCGAAATTGTCGAAGATGGGCAGCTTGCCCTTGTACAATTTGACAATCTCGGTCATCTCCGGTGCTATCATCTTGACGTAGTCGTGTACCTCGTCGAAGATTTGTGCATCGTTGATGTAGATGTTTTCGTAGGTGGGGTTGAAGAGGTCGCGCAGGAGTGCCACGGTGCGGCTTGTCTCCTCGTAGCAGAGGCACGGCAAGTCCTTGGCACGTTGAGCACGGGCGATGGCGTCTTCCCATCGCTTGAGGAGAATCATCAGTTCTTGGTCGAGTTCAGCCACACGCTTACCCTCGGCCACGGTGCGCACGATGACGCCGAAGTTCTTGGGCTTAATGCTCTGGATGAGCTGTTTGAGGCGTGCACGTTCGGCTCCCGACTTAATCTTGGAGCTGACGCTGACTTTGTCCGAAAAGGGTACGAGGACGAGGAATCGTCCGGGGAAGGTTATCTCACACGTCAGCCTGGGACCCTTGGTGGAGATGGGTTCCTTGACAATCTGCACGAGCACTTCCTGCCCCAGCTGCAGCGAGTTCTGCACGCTGCCTTCCTTGGGCAGCTCGGGTTGGATTGTGGCTCGCGAGATGGGGAACAGGTTCTTCTTGTCGCTTTGCACCTGCTTGAGGTACTTGGCAAACGAGTTGAACTGTGGTCCCAGGTCGAGGTAGTGGAGAAAGGCGTCGCGCTCATGGCCCACGTTGACGAAGCAAGCGTTCAGGCCCGGCATGAGCTTACGAACGCGTGCGTAATAGATGTTGCCGACGTTGAAACTCGCCTGCTGCTCCTCCTCCTGATACTCGACAAGGCGCTTATCCTCGGTCAGGGCTATGGCGATCTTCTTCGGTTGGACATCTACGATTACTTCACAGGTCATGAGATTTCTTTCGATTGATAAAAATGACGTTTAACGTTCAGCGTTTAATGTCAGGTGTTGGATGGTTGCTGCTAAAAACAGATTAGCTGATGGCAAATTACCTTAGACTTTAAGCCTTGAACCTTAAACTTAAACTGAATACTTATAAACAAGGAACAAACCGACCCCAGAGCGGGGGTGAGATTTGTTCCTCGTTGTGACTCACAAAGTCCGAAGGAGACGTCGAGTCATAACAGAGCATCTTTTTTACTTGCTCTTATGTCTGTTCTTTCTCAGTCTCTTCTTACGCTTGTGAGTAGACATCTTGTGTCTCTTTTTCTTTTTTCCGCTCGGCATAGCTGATAGGTTTTTATGAGTTTAACGAATGATATATATAAATGAATGGTGTGCTTAGATTATTTCTTCACAGCGTCGAAGAACACCTTGGCGGGCTTGAAGTGAGGAATGTTATGCTCGGGGATAATCATCGTCGTGTTCTGCGTGATGTTGCGAGCGGTCTTCTGAGCGCGCTTCTTGAGGATGAAGCTGCCAAAGCCGCGGAGATAAACGTTCTCTTCGTTGGCAAGAGCGCCCTTCACCTGTTCCATGAACGATTCAACTACTGTGAGTGCTGTTGTTTTGTCGATGCCAGTCTCCTTGGAGATGTAGCCGACGATTTCTGCTTTTGTCATTTTTGTGTGAATGATTATAAGTTTGTAATTATGGGTTTTTATAACTCAAATTTTCTCTTTGGGCTTGCAAAGGTAGCAACTTTCAGTCAGTTACGAAAATCTTTCGCCTTTTTTTTTGCAAAAAAATGACTTTACGGCCTCTTTTTTACGCTAATAAGCCCTTTTTTGCCTATCTTTGCACCATGAATAGCTTATTTTCGGTCACTTTACTGCGTTGGTTTGCAGCCAATGGACGTTCGCTCCCGTGGCGTGAACGAGACGATGCCTATGCTATTTGGCTGAGTGAAATTATCTTGCAACAGACGCGTGTCGAGCAGGGGCGCGACTACTGGCTCCGTTTCATGCAGCGTTTCCCCACCGTGGAGGCCCTGGCTGCTGCTACGGAGGATGAAGTCCTGCGGCTGTGGCAGGGCTTGGGCTACTACAGCCGTGCCCGAAACCTCCATGCTGCTGCCCGTCAGGTCGTCGCTATGGGCGGTTTTCCCCGCAGCGTAGAGGGTCTGCGGCAGCTCAAGGGCGTTGGCGACTACACGGCCGCTGCCGTCGCCTCCATGGCTTTCAACGAGCCTGCCGCCGCTGTCGATGGCAACGTATTTCGTGTGCTGGCCCGCCATTTCGGCATCGCCACAGCCATCAACACCACCGAAGGACGTCGCGAGTTCACGGCCCTTGCCGCCGAGCTGCTTCCTCCGCGCGAGGCGGGCACTTTCAACCAAGCCATGATGGACTTCGGAGCCACCCTGTGCACGCCTCGCAGTCCACGTTGTGCGGATTGTCCCTTCGTGGAAACCTGCGTGGCACGACGCGAGGGCAGGGTAGAGGAGCTCCCCGTCAAGCTCCGAAAAACCACAATCCGTGAGCGACGCCTCGCGTATATATATATAAGGTGTAAAGGCGATACGGCCATCCACCGTCGCGGAGCAGGCGATATATGGCAGGGATTGTGGGAGCCGGTGGAGATTGAAAGCCCCTCTCTAACTCCCCCCGTGGGGGGGAGGATTTCTCCGGTGGAGATGGAAAGCCCCTGTGATTACCCAGTGGGGGATGAGGGAATGGGAGTGTTGGATAATGCTATTCTGTTGGCGAAGGATGTTAAGCATGTCCTCACCCATCGTATCCTCCTCGCCGACTTCTATTTCCTCGACACCCCTTCGCGTCCTCCCTTGCCCCCCGACTACATCTGGATTCCTGAGTCTGCGCTCGACGACTACGCCAAGCCCCGTCTCATTGAACGCCTCTTGGAGATGGTGCCGTAAAGTCATCCTGCCTACTTTCTACGTTTCACGGCGGTGAATGCGTGTTTCCCGTCCATGAAATCTGTGTTTCACGGCGGGAAACACAGATTTCACGTCGAAGAATCGTTTATGCGGTTAAGAGGGTGCGGCTTTGCTGCCATATTCAATGACGAAGTCTTCTATGAGAGACGAGGTTTGCGCTTAATCGCTTTTACCCTTATGAATGGCTCACTTCCCGCTCATCATTAGATCATATCTTCTATGAGGGCAATGCTTATGGCGGCGGCAGCTGTAGGCAAGTCAGCCGTGGTAAAGACCAGGGCGAGGTTTATGACGTATGGGATGACGACTGGAGCCAGGGGTGAGTTCCTCTGACATCTTTACAAACAAAGAGCACCCTAATTTGCGGGTGCTCTTTTTATTTGGAATGTTGTGGCGTTAATCTGTTGTAGCGGGTTCCTTGCCTACGATGACTTTGATTTTGACGATGCGTCGCTCGTCCATCTCCATGACTTCGAAGGTGTAGCGGTCGTAGGTGATGCGCTCGTGTAGCTGCGGGAACTCGCCTTTGATTTCGAGGAGCAGTCCGGCAAGCGTGTCGGCGTCGCCTGCCACTTCGTCGAGGGCTTCCTCGGGCAACTGCATGATCTTGCGGAAGTCGCTGAGGAGCGTCTTGGCCTCGAAGACGTAGGTGTTTTGGTTCAGTCGCGTGAACGCGCGTTCCTCTTCATCATATTCGTCGTTGATTTCGCCTACGATTTCCTCGATGATATCTTCCATGGTAACGAGCCCGCTGGTGCCTCCGAACTCATCGACGACGATGGCGATGTGCACTTTCTGTGCCTGGAAATCGCGCAGGAGGTCGTCAATCATCTTGGTCTCGGGCACGAAGGTGGCGGGCCGCACGAGGGTCTGCCAGCGGAAATTGGCGGTCTTGCCGAGGTGGGGCAGCAGGTCCTTGATGTAGAGGATTCCGCGTATGTTGTCCTCGGTGTCGGCGTAAACGGGGATGCGCGAGTAGTTGTTCTCGACGACGCATTTGATGACTTCGGGGAAGGGCGTCTTGATGTCGAGGTCCACGATGTCCACGCGCGGCGTCATGACTTCGCGTGCCATTTCGCCGCCGAAGCGTATGATACCTTTGAGCATCTGCTGCTCGTCGGCAATCTCCTTCTTGTCGGTGAGTTCCAGAGCCTGCTCAAGGTCGTCCACGGAGAGCTGCTGGGCGGCGTGGATGTGCGAGGTGAGGCGTCCGGACTTGATCAGCAGCCAGCTCACGGGCCACCACAGCTTGACGAGCAGGCCATAGACGGGTGCACAGAGGCGTGCCATGGCAAGCGGTTTCTGCGCCGAGGCGATCTTGGGCATGACCTCGCCGAAGAGGAGCAGCAGGAAGGTCAGCAGCACCGTCATGAACAGGAATTCGAGCCATGTGTTCCCTCCGAAGTCGATGGTTCCGTGGAAGAAATAGGTCAACAGCATGATGATGGCCACGTTGACGAAATTGTTGCTGCAGAGGATGGTGGCCAACAGGCGCTCGCTGTCGTCTAGGAGTCTGAGTATGCGTTGGTCGTTGGTCGTGCGCTCTTCCTCGAGCTCGGCGTGGTCGGCGGGCGAAAGCGAGAAGAAGGCTATTTCGCTGCCGCTGACGAAGGCAGAGCAGGCGAGCAGTACGACGGACAGGCACAACGCAATCCATGCCCCCGTGGTGGGAGGTTGCGTGGTGATGCCGTCAAAGATGAGGATTATGCTTGATAGAAAATAGTCCATTTATGCGTGTTATTTCTCTCCAGACTTGTCGGTGGCGTCGGCTTCCATCTTGCTGTTGAAGAGCTTGAGCGAATCGGCCCAAATCTCGGTGATGTAGCGTGTGATACCTTTCTTGTCGTCGTAGGAACGTGTCTGTATCTTGCCCTCGACGTAGATGAGGTCTCCTGTGTGGACGTATTTCTCCACGATCTCGGCCGTACGGCGCCAGAAGATGATGTTGTGCCATTCGGTGCGTTCAGGCACTTCGGTGCCGTCCTGAAGGCGGTAGGCGCGTTCGCTGGTTGCCAGGCGCACTTGTGCCACGCAGACGCCTTGATCCACGTATCTGACGTCGGGCTCCTTGCCCACGTGACCTAAAAGGATAACTTTATTAACGGATGCCATTATGTACACTGGATATTGTTCTGCAAAGATACAACGAATAATTGAAACAGCCATCATGAAAGGGCAAATATTTGCAAAAATGGGCTTTTCAAGCGAAAAGAAGTACATTTTTTGTGCGATAATTGATGTATTTAGGCCGTTTCTTCGTATATTTGCACAGAATTTAACGCATAACGTCACTTTACTATCATCACCATTCGTCGTGTCGCCGACCGATTATTTTAATCTTTAACGATAATGTCCTTTTTAGTTGTTTTCAAGCTTCTCGGCTCGCTGGCGTTGCTCATGTTCGGTATGAAGACCATGAGTGAGGCGCTTCAGAAAATGGCGGGTCCCCAGTTGCGTCATGTCCTTGGTGCCATGACCACCAACCGCTTCACGGGTGTGCTCACGGGTATGACCGTCACCGCTTCCGTGCAGTCGTCCACGGCAACGACCGTGATGACCGTGTCGTTCGTCAATGCCGGCCTTCTCACGTTGGCGCAAGCCATCTCCGTCATCATGGGTGCCAACATCGGTACGACGCTGACCGCATGGATCATGTCAGCCGGTATGTCCTTCGACGTTACCAATGCCGTCTATCCCGCCTTCTTCCTGGGCATTATCCTCATCTATCTGAAGAAATACCGCTACATCGGCGATTTCCTTTTCGGCATCTCGTTCCTCCTCCTGGGTCTGGGCACGCTGCGTGCCACGGGCATGGAGATGCACTTGGGCGAGAACCAGGCCGTGCTCGATTTCTTCGCGTCGTTCGACCCGACAGCGTTTTCCACGACCATCATCTTCCTCCTCTTAGGTGGCGTGCTCACTTTCTGCGTGCAGTCGTCTGCTGCCGTCATGGCCATCACTATGATCCTCTGTTCCAGCGGCGCGCTGCCGATCTATCAGGGCATTGCGCTGGTCATGGGCGAGAACATAGGCACCACTATCACTTCGAACCTGGCTGCGCTCTCGGCCAACACCCAGGCACGCCGTGCGGCACTCTCGCACATGTTCTTTAATCTCTTCGGCGTTTTCTGGGTGCTCTTTGTCTTCCGTCCCTTCATCGATTTTGTCTGCGGTCTTGTGGGCTACGACGTGGAGATGACGAAGGATTCCGTCAGCGTTGAAGCCTTCATGGAGAACGCCGCCAAGCTGAGTTTCGTGCTCGCCGCCTTCCACACTTGTTTTAACGTAGCCAACACGCTCATCCTTATCTGGTTCATTCCTCAGATCGAGCGTTTCGTCTGCTGGGTCATCAAGCCCAAGAAGGTTGACGAGGAGGAGGATTTCCGTCTGCATTTCATCACCGCGGGATTCATGAAGACGCCCGAGCTCAGCGTGCTCGAAGCGCAGAAGGAGATTCAGTCCTTCTCCGACCGCATGCAGCGCATGTTCGCTATGGTGCGCGAGTTGCTCATTCTCTCGTCGTCATCTACGGGCAAGAAGAAGAACAATCAGACGGAGGAATTCACGAAGCTCTTCACCCGTATCGAGAAGTACGAGAGCATCTCCGACAACATGGAACTCGAAATCGCCAACTATCTCGACCAGGTGAGCGACGCCCATCTGTCCGACGAGACGAAGGCCAAGATTCGTGCCATGCTCCGCGAAATCTCGGAACTCGAATCAATAGGCGACTCGTGCTACAACATGGCACGCACCATCTCGCGCAAGTATCAGGGCAAGGAGGATCATTTCAACGATTTGCAGTACCAGCGTCTCCACCAGATGATGGAACTCACCGACAACTCGCTGACCCTCATGAATCAGCTCATGTCCGGTCGCAAGGAAGCGTTCGACATCAACCGAACCCTCAACACCGAGAACGAAATCAACAACTATCGTTCGCAGCTCAAGCAGCAGAACATCATCGACGTGAACAACCACGAGTACACCTATGCCGTGGGAACCATCTACATGGATCTCGTCAACGAATGCGAGAAGCTGGCTGACTACGTGGTCAATGTGGTTGAAGCCCGCATGGCTACCCGTCTGAGGGAGGCTTAAGTCACGGCTGGCCGTAATCGCGGTGGCCGAAGATCTGTGTGCCGATGCGGATGAGTGTGGCGCCTTCGTCGATGGCGATGTGCCAGTCGTCGCTCATCCCCATCGACAATTCTTCGAAGGTTGGCATTTGTGCCTGCTCGAAGAACTGGCGGGCGCGGTGGAAATCAGCGCGTATGCGGGTGGTGTCGTCGGTGTTCGTGGCCATGGCCATAACACCGGCCAGTTCCACGCCCTCGAGCTGTTGCCACGCTCCGCTGTCGAGGTAAGCCTGGGCTTCATCCGTGGTGAAGCCGAATTTCGTCTCTTCTTCTGCCACATGGAGCTGCAGCAGACAGCGTACGACGCGCCCTGCCTTCAGCGCCTGCTTGTTGATTTCCTCGAGCAGCCGCGGCGAGTCGGCAGCGTGGATGAGGTTGACATACGGAGCGATATATTTGACTTTGTTGGTCTGCAGATGGCCGATGAAGTGCCACTCCAGGCCGGCGAGGTCGCTCAGTTCCACGTGCTTGCCTTGCAGTTCCTGGGCGTGGCTCTCGCCAAACAGGCGTTGCCCTGCGGCGTAAGCCTCGCGGATGGCCGATGCCGGATGGTACTTCGACACCGCCACCAGGCGCACGCCGGAGGGCAACTGCTCCGTAATGCGATGAATCTCTTCGGCTATCATTCTTCCTTTTTATAATGGAACACGTCCATGATCGTGGTTTCAGTTATCGTGACAATCACCCAGTCGCCGAGCGTGCCTTTCATGGACTTGTCGAGGTTCTTGAGGGCGTCGCGGAAATCGGTGGCCTGCACGAGTACGTTCTGGCTAGTACGCTTCTCGGCGCCGGTCTTTTCGTCGAGGGTGATGAAGGCCACCTTGGCTTTGTACCAGCGGTCGGCGGCAGCGTCCTCGGCTTCGACGATTTCGGCCAGACGGGCACGCTTGATGTCGGTTACGGTGAACTCACCGCTGATGTAGGGCGTCATCTCTTCGATGAAACGGCGTTCAGCTTCCGTGAAGCTCAACGCGTCAACCATGTACGTTTCAGTCACTTTCTTCAGAAGGCCGGTCTCCATCGTCTTTTCGAACCGGACTTTACATTCAAACCATTCGCTGTTCATCGTTTTTACAGGTGTTTAATGTTTAATGTTTACAGTTTAAAGTTTATTGATTCATATTGAGTGCAAAGGTAGTCATTTTTTCGAGAAAAGTGAATGACGAAGGAGCGAAAAGTGGAAAAAATACACGAAAAGAGCAAAAACTCGTACCTAATAACCTTTAACCGTAAACTTTTTACTACCTTTGCGCCCATAAACCAACTAAATCAAACTAACACGTATGAAACTGAAAACAATTCTTCTCGTAGCTGCCCTCGTGGTTGCAGCTCCAACTTGGAGCCAACACAGAGCAGGACGACAGTCTGTCATGCTAAATGCCAAAGACTTAGTCGTAAAAACGAAACAGAACACTACGTATTATTACCTGGTCTCCAGCGAGGATTCTCCGGTTGTGCATTTCGAGGGCGGTCAGGTACGTATCTTCGATGACGTATTTACGTTGACCGACATCCAGTCGTTGCGCCTTCATGCCCTGCCGCGTTTCCTTCTCAATGAGGACAGCACGACCTACGACAAGAACAAATCCGTGGACCACGGCCTGATGGCGCTTCGCCGTTCGCTCACCGTGGGCAAGTGGAACTCCCTGACGCTACCCGTCAACCTGACCGGTGAACAGGTGGTCTATGCCTTCGGCGAGGGCACTGAGATTGCCGTGCCACGAGGCATACGCGAGAACGACGTCGCCGTGGTGGAGTTCGAGACGCAGGAGCTCACGCCCTCCGAAGTTGTCATCAAGGCAGGATACCATTATCTCATACGCCCTACGCGTGAGGCAGACCTTGCGGCTGATTCGTGGACGAGCGCTTTCGTTACGGGACAGCGCATCGAAGGACCGATCTATTACATTCCTAACGTGAGCACGACTAACGTGAAGGCTCCGCGTGTCCAGCCCATCTACTCAGCCGATGAGTCCGTGACCGTATATTTCCGAGGCTCTTTCTTCAAACTCGACGACAGCGCCGTCGTAGATTCCCGCATCACCAACAAGCGTATAGATGCCGGCACCTACATGCTCTCAGACGAGGCACTCATGGTGAAGAACCAGGAGGCTGCCGAGGTGAAGGCTTTCAGCTCGTGGGTGCAGGATATGAGCGACCCCAAGCAGGAGCAGTTGCGCTTCTATGTCGATGGCGTCAACGAGGATATCTCGGAGTTCCCCGATGCCGTCATAGCCCTGCAGGAAGACGCTGCCAAGGATGACGCCGTGTATGATCTCGGAGGCCGACGCGTTGGTTCCGCTTCTATGCGCGGCTCGCTTAAAGCAGGCGTTTATGTGATTGGTGGTAAAAAAGTGGTTATTAAGTAAATAATGTAGGAGTATTTTTGACTATGAAGAAACTATTTACTACCGCTTCGCTTACTGCAGTACTTGCTCTTGCTTCATTAGCTGCTCATGCTCAGGACAAGATGTGGATCCGCTACGACGACCGTTTCAAGGCCAATGCAGAGATCAGTCTCGACAACGTTGATTCCATTGAGTTCAAGTCCAACAACATGAAACTCTATGATGCCACCACCTCCTTAGGCTACACGACCAAGAACTATTCGTCGCTCCTGCCTACCGATGCTGCCGACATCATGTTCACCGATCCCGGTCGCTATCTCCTGAAACCGAATACCTATTCCGGCACAAACTATCTGAATGATAAGGCTACGGAAGGTTATAACTTTTCACATAGCGTAGAATCGGAGCACTATGCCATCTTCTGGGATGTGCGCTATGGCAACGACCCGAAGAAGATACAGTATCCAGGCGATGGAAATATCGCCAATGCCAACACCGTGGCCAACATTTGCGAGCGTTGCTGGGATAAGTATGTCGAGCTGGGCTTTATGGTGCCGGGACAGTCCACCACCGATAAGTACAAGATCCAACTCTATATCCCTTATCAGTCAGATTGGCGTGCTGATGCTTCCGGCACCGACGGCGCCAGTGGCGGCAAGACGGGCATCGGACACTTCAATCCGTGGGCTGCTGTCTCGCGTGGCGGCGGTACCGTTGCCCACGAGGTGGGCCACACTTTCCAGTATCTTGTTCATGCCGACGTGGCTTGGGACCATGGCTTCGACTACGGCTACGGCACCAACGCTTCGGGCGGCAACGGCTGGTGGGAGAGCTGCGCCGACTGGCAGATGTACAAGGTGTTTCCCGAGCGTCAGTTCACCGATGGCGAGTATTTCGAGGCTTATTTGAGAAAGCTACACCTTAATTTCATGCACGAGGAGATGCGCTACGACAACTGCTTCTTCCAGGATTGGTGGTGTCAGAAGCACGGCGCCAACTTCATCGGCCGTCTGTGGCGCGAGAGCGTGCGACCCGAAGATCCCATCGAAGCATATATGCGCATCTGCGGATTGAGCTACGACGAGTTCGTCGAAGAGCAGTTCGAGGGCTGTTTGCACATGGCCACCATCGACATCGATGCTGTTAGAACGCGTGCTGCTGCTAAGGTCAACAACAATCCTTTCCCCATGCCGCTGACCAAGGTCTCGGGAACGACCAGCACGTGGCAGGTGACAGCCGACCGTTGTCCCCAGAACTTCGGCTATAACGTCGTGAATATGACGGGAGCCCGTGCCGGACAGGAGATAAAAGCCGACTTCAAGGGCATCATCGGCGAAGCAGGCTACCGCATCATCAACAAGTTGAGCGGCGGCTGGCGCTTTGGCTTCGTGGCGCTGAAGACCAACGGCGAGCGCGTCTATGGCGAAGTGCAGAAAGCGACCTATCAGGCGCCCGAGGCATCGGTCACTATGACCGTTCCGCAAGGCGTGAAGAAGGTTTACTTCGTCGTCATGGGGGCTCCCACGCGCTACTGGCGTCACCCCTGGGATGACGATGAGAGCAACGACGAACAGTGGCCTTATCAAGTCACTTTCGAGAATATTCAACCCGGATAATCAGAATGAAACGATTCGCACTCGGCCTTCTCGTAACAGCTTTGGCGTTTATGGCTTGCACAACAGAACCCCAAAACCCTATTCATCTGCGCTTCATTCATACGAGTGACGTGCACGGCCATGTGCTGGATTCGTTGGAGCACATCGAGTCCTATGTCCTCTACAACCGCCACCGCTTGCTGGACGAGGATCGTGTCATCGTCACCGATGGCGGCGACGTGCTGCAAGGGCATCCTATCGCCTACTACTACAACTTCATCGACACGACAAGTGCCCACATGGTGGCGGTGGCGATGAACGGAGTGGGCTATGATGTGGCCACCATCGGCAACCACGACATCGAGGCCGGGCGCAAGGTGTTCGACCGTTGGATCAGCCAGTGCAACTTCCCCGTCTTGGGGGCTAATATCATCGACGACAGCACAGGTGAGCCTTATCTCAAACCCTACGAGATCATCGAACGCCGCGGTGTGCGCATAGCCATCCTCGGCATGATCACACCTGCCATCCCCAACTGGGTGCCGAGGAACCTGTGGAAAGGCTTGCACTTCGACGATATGGTGACAACGGCCAGGCACTGGGTGCCGATCATACAGCAGCGCGAGAAGCCGGACTTCATCGTCGGGCTCTTCCACTCGGGCATCGATGAGCGTGCAGGCATACAGACCGACAGCTATTGCGAGAACGAATCGCGGCTGGTGGCACAGCAGGTGCCGGGGTTCGACCTCATCCTCTACGGCCACGACCATCGCCGAAATATGGAATACGTGCGGACGCCCGATGGCGACAGCATACTCGCCATGGGACCTACGAGCACGGGTGCCTGCATCTGTCAGGTCGATATCAAGGTGACGAAGAACTGGCTCGGACATGTCGTGAAAAAGAAGATTGAAGGCCGCATCCTCGGTCTCAAGGAGATGATCGAGGAGATGAGCAAGGGCAAGGACCACCGTCCGATAGAGATCGTCGGCGACTGGAGATCGCCTGTGGAGCCCATCGTGGAGGCGTATATGCAGGAGGAGGTCGGCGTGTTCGATGCTCCCGTTCATGAACGTGACGCTTTCTTCGGTCCTTCGGCATTCATCGACCTCATCCACGACCTGCAGCTTGAGTTGAGCCAGGGTGCACAGATCTCCTTTGCTGCGCCCCTCTCCTTCGATGCCACGATAGCGCAGGGCATGAGCCACGTCTCGGATATGTTTGCGCTTTACAAATATGAGAACCTGCTCTACACGATGCGTCTGACAGGGCGTGAGATACGCGATTTCCTCGAGATGAGCTACGATCTGTGGTGCAACACGATGACCTCACCCGACGACCATATCATGCTCATGGATTATGTGCTCGACGGTGGCAAGCGCCTCGGACTGAAGAACATGGCTTTCAACTTCGACTCGGCGGCTGGCATCAACTACACCGTCGATGCCTCGAAGCCCGACGGCGAGAAGGTGAGCATCCTCTCGATGGAGGACGGCACGCCCTTCGACCTCGACAAGGACTACCTCGTGGCCGTGAACTCCTATCGCGGCAACGGCGGCGGCGAATTATTGACACGCGGTGCCGGCATTCCGCTTGCCCAACTGCCTTCACGCGTCGTAGCCTCCACAGAACACGACCTACGCTATCATCTCATCGAGATGATTCGTGAGAAAGGGCATGTGCTACCACGGGCTCGCACGAACTGGCGCTTCACGCCCGATGCTTGGGCGCCCGCTGCCATCGCTCGCGACCGCGCCATTCTCTTTCAGAAGAGTAGAGAGTAGAGATTAGAGATTAAAGATTAGAGATTAGAGATTAAAGATTAGAGATTAAAGATAACTGACGTGAGAAAGCTGATACATATTCTTTTGCTCTTGTGCATGACGGCAACCGTTGTCGCACAGAACGTTACCGATGCCCAGTATGAGGCGGCTAATGCTGCTATTCAGGCCGAAGCTACCTATAACATTTATACGCTGAACAACGGCACAGCCGAAGGTTCCAAGCGTTTCTACCTCACCGATGGTGGATGGTTGAGCGATGACGTCGCTGCTGCGGGACGCTTCGTGTTCCACAGGACTGAAGGCGGGGGGCTCTACCGCTCGCCGGGATGGCAGTTCGACCAGTACTTCACCAACCCCGACTGTTGGAACGGTCAGACGGAATTCATGGTACATGAAGGGCATATCCGCACTAACGCCAGCCTTGCCCGCGACGACTACGAGGGACAGGTGTGGTACAAGCAAGGCGACACCTACGCCGTGCGATGCACCAATGCCACCAACTCCTCGTGGGGCGCCAATGCCTTCTGGAGCGTGGAGAACACGGGCGAGGACTTGCCCTGTGCCGACTACTCGCTCACGCCGATGTTCACCTGGCGACTGGAGAAAATTGCCGATGCGCCCGATCCCGGCGATCCTTCCGACAAGGAGGTCAGCCGACTCACCAACCTCCCACACGTGTATATCAACACCTTCAACGGCAGGAACATCAACAGCAAGACCAATTATGTCTATGCGCGCATGTGGTGTGTTTACGAGAACGACAGCGTCGCCTTCTTCGACTCGCTGTCGATACGTGGACGAGGCAACGCCACCTGGGGACTGGCCAAGAAACCCTACAAGCTGAAGTTCTACGAGAAGGAAAAGCTCTTGGGCAAAGGCTTCGCCAAGGCCAAGAAGTGGACGCTCCTCGCCAACCACGGCGACAAGACGCTCATCCGCAACGCCGTAACGTCACAAATGGGTGAGTTCATGGGACTCAAGTTCAACCCTGCGGCTAAGTTTGTCGATCTCACGTTCAACGACCGCTACGATGGCACCTATCAGATCTCCGATCAGGTGGATGTACGTCCCCATCGCGTGAACATCACCGAGCAGGACTATCCGCTCTCCGAGACCAGCGACATCACAGGTGGCTATCTCTTCGAGAACGACAACTCAGGCGACTTCAGCAACGGCACCGATGGCTTCTACTCCGACCGCGGCCTGCCCATACGCATCCATTACCCCGACGTCGATGAGCTCGACCGCAAGCAGTTCGACTACGCCAGGAATTTCATCCGTCAGTTTGAGCAACGCCTCTTCTCCGAGCAGTTCGCTGACAAGGACAATGGCTACCGTCCCTACGTCGATTCCCTGTCGCTCGCCAACTGGTACCTCTGCACCGAGATGAGCGGTAACGTCGATGGCCTCTACAGTACCTATTTCTATAAAGAAGCACAGGACGACCACCTCTTCTGGGGACCGCTATGGGACTATGACATCGCCTACAACAATGACAACCGCGAGCGTGGCGGGCAGAACAACACCACACGCCAGCTGATGAAGGATATCGGCTATGGCGACATGCCCAAATGGGTCAACAAGATGTGGGACGACCCGTGGTTTGCGCGACTCATCAACCGTCGCTTCCACGAGGCTGTGGATGGCGGCATCGAAGCTTATCTCAACGCACAGATCGACAGCCTCACACAGCTCATCGACGCCTCCATGCAGCTCAACTACCAGCGATGGAACATCAACCAGAGAACCCTGCGCGAGCTTGTGCTCTACAACACCTACGACGAGTACGTCAGCGACCTGCGGAAGTATATCCACGACCATCTGCTCTTCCTCAACGATGCCTTTGCCGAGCTGAGCCCTGATGATCCTGTACCCGGTCCCGGTCCCGGCCCTGACCCCGACCCGGAGCCTAAGGTGCCTGATTTCCCTGCCGATTCGATGCTCTACTATGCCATCAGCAATGCCGGCTCTGGAACTTTCATCGATGTTCGCGCCGAGGATGACGCCATCGTCTGCAATGCCCGCGACGAGGAGTCGCTAAGCCAGCAGTGGCGCATCTATACCCTCGCCAACGGATTCCTTTATGTCGTCAACCGTGCCACGGGCTATGCCCTCAACGACCCCACCGAAGGCAATCCCACCGCCACCACCCTCACAGGCTCGCAGCTCAGCACCGCCCCCGGCGACTCGCTCGATGTGCGGCAGCAATGGGATTTCGTGGCGCAGTCCGACGATCGCTTCAACCTCGTCAGCCGTTTCTCGCAGCACGCCGCCAACCTCAACGGAGGCAGCAGGGCTGACGGTACTTCCGTCCTCAGCTACACCAGCGACGAGCGTAATTCCGTCTCCAACAACCGCATGTGGCGCATCGACGCCGTAGGCAATGTAGAGGTGGAACCCGACCCGCAGCTCGACGGCATCGCCTTGCCCGACTTCGACTACGCCCTGGCCTATGACCCTGTCAGCCAACGTCTCCACTTCGGCGCCGACGATCTCTCTGCCCTCTCGTTCACGGTTCAGGTCTATGATTCCCACGGTCGCCTCCTCCGCACCTTCCGTGCCAGCGACGGCACCTCCCTCGCCAACCTCCCCCGTTCCCTCTACCTCGTCACCTGGACCCTCGACGGACGTCGCCGCACGGTGAAGCTCATGAAGGAATAGGGTAGGGGCAAACAAAGTATGGAAAATAAAGTTTGCTGAATTCGTTTCAAAGGATCCGGATGCTGAGTAGCCTATGTTACATCTAGCATATCTCTACTTTTTTCCTGATTTATTTGGACTGTAATAGAATAACGCTTATCTTTGCCGCAACAAAACACAGAAATCGTTTAACGATGAAAGGAAAATACTTGAATCCGAAGGCTGATGTGACCTTCAAAAAGATTTTCGGCGAGCACCCTCATCTGGTGATGAGTCTGCTCAATGCCCTGCTTCCCTTGGATGAAGGGAAGCAGATTGAAAGCATAGAGTATCTTTCCCCAGAAATGGTGCCGGAGAATCCATCCAAGAAGAATAGCATCGTAGATGTCCGTTGCTACGAGACGGGCGGTCGTCAATTCATTGTGGAGATGCAGATGAACTGGAACGACGAGTTTAAACAGCGTGTTGTGCTCAATGCCGCCAAAGCTGTGGTGAAGCAGTTGAACAAGGGTGAAGATTATAGGCTGATACAGCCCGTTTATTCACTCAACCTTATCAACGATGTTGGTTTCGAAGCCGATCCTGATGAGTTCTACCACGATTATGCCATAGTGAACGTAGAACACTCAGACCGCATTATCGAAGGTCTTCGCTTTGTATTTGTGGAGTTGCCCAAATTCTTCACCTGCAAGGAGCAAGGCCATCGAATGCCCAAACCTTTAGCATTGAAGCGCATGGCCGTCTTGTGGCTGCGTTTCCTCACAGAGATAGACGAGCAGACGGAAGAAGTCTCTCCCGAACTCCTGGAGAACCCTGACACCAATCATGCCCTGCAGATTTTGGAAAAATCAGCCTACACAGATGGGCAACTTTATGCCTACGAACAGTTTTGGGATGCCGTCGTCAACGAGCGAGTGGCTATTGAAGGTGGTTTCAAGAAAGGTCATGCCGAAGGTCTTGCCGAAGGCCTTGCCGAAGGTGCACATCAGGAAAAGTTGCAGAATGCCAGCAAGATGAAAGAGCTGGGAATGGCTATAGACATCATATCCCAAGTCACGGGCCTCAGTCCTCAAGAGATAGAATCACTATAATTATCATTGTATATCATACTAATCATACTAATCAAACTAATTAGAGATTTAGCCTATGAGATAAACAACCACTTAATTAAAGACATAAGGATGACGCGTCCGCTTTGAATCTTGTTTCTGAAAGTTCTCCCAAAATTTAAAGAAGCAACCAAGAGCTAAAGCAATGGATGTTCACGCTGGCTGGCGTGGGCTTTTGCTCGTATTAGGTTGCAAGGTGTTTGGGAGATACCTCAGAAACGTAGACGAAGTAAGTAGTCCACGTTTTCTTTTTGTCTATTACTAAGTCTATCTATTATTCACCTATAATCAACCCTCCAAATGAAAATGAACAGATTTTCTACTATTCTTGGCTGGCGCCTTGTAACGATAATCTTGCTGATATGCGCCGTGCTAAAACCTCAATCTTTGAGAGCAGACGAAGACGGTATATGGCGTAAGACCATTATCGTCCAGACCCTTGAAGGTTCCACGATGGAGTATCTTATTGATAAGGACACCAAAATAAAGGTCGTGGAACCGAACCTTATTATAGAAACAGACGGCATGGTGCTCACCTACGAGCTGCAGAACATGAAGCAGGTCCGCTATGGCAAGAAGCTAACTCCAACGGGTGTTCAGGATCTTTCTCGCCATGACGAAAAATCATTTGTCCAGAATAACGACAAGCTCTATTTCAACAACCTACCGGCTCAAACACAGATTAACATTTTCACTTTTGACGGCAAGATGATAAAAAGTGAGCGGCACGACGGCAAGGCGGAGATTTCTATCAGTAATCTGCCCTCTGGTATTTATTTCTTGAAAATGAACGACGAAACCTATAAGATTCTGAAAAAATGAAAAAGATAACATATATACTGAGCTTGTTGGCACTTCTAGTCTGCTCGGTTCCTCTTGCAGCTCAGGAGTCCAGACAATATGCCATCTACAACTATCGCAACGATGGCGATTTTGATGCCTTCGTGAATGCCGATATTGACAGCATCACTTATAGCTGTTTCGATCTTGACAGTGTTGAACACGAGGATATTGTCGTACAAGAGGTATGGACACGCCATCAGCTTTATCGAATTCCTCTGGAAGCAATAGACAGCTTAGGTTTCAGAGCTCCTAAAACTGAGTATAAAGACAATGTTTTCTTCCTAACGGATGAGCATATTCCCTATGTTAAAGGCGTTGATGAACTGGATATCACTTTCAGCCAGTACATACCAGTAAGTATGCAACCGACTATTGGCCAGATCTTGGTCGCTGAAACCTCTGAAGAACCTCTGGAAGATGGTTTCGCAGGACGTGTTAAGAGTATCAGAAGTAGCAGTGATGGCTTGGTGTTTGTCTGTGAACCTGTCATGCTGAATGAGATCTTCGATCAGCTCATGTTCATCGGCAAATGTGAGGCAGATGATGAAGAGCAAGGCTATGAAGTAAAGTCGGTCCAGAAAAATGTCAACGTTTTCATTGACGACACCTATACTTTCGAACTTGATCCTGTCACGATTCCTCTCACGGGTGATGATGGAGAGAAGCTTCCAGTGCAATTCTCCTATACGCCGAAAATGGAAATCACCTGTATGATCAATGTTTGCAAGAACAAGCCCGCCATAGCGAAAGTTACATTCCATCAGATTCACACATTTAACTTGAGTGCCGACTATAAAGTAGAACGCAAGTTCTCGAAAGACTGGTGGCCGCATAAGAAAGACATTAGGATAAGGACATCCATCGCAGCCTTTGACGCCGTTGTCAAGCCCTACGTTAATTTCGGCGTATTCTTGGACGCAAGCGGCAAAGTTGATTTCTCCTACAAAATGGATTTCCTGACGTTTGAGCACACCTTTGGGTTAGACTATAATGAAGCTCGCCCTGAAGAAGACCGTGTACAATTCATCAACGACTCGGAGCTGAAACACGATACCCCAGAAATGAAGCTCTCCTTCGATGGCTCTTTGGCATTTGGATTGGCAGTAAAGCTGGGCGCAAGTCTTGTGCACAAGAAGTTACTGAATTTTGAATCCATCTTCCATGTCGGGCCTGAATTCAAGGGCCATCTGGATTTTGATACTGATCGCATTGGCGAGGATGCCAATCTCTACCGTCAGCTGAAAAATACCACAATCGAGCTCGACGGTTATGCAGCTATCACAAAAGCTACTTATCAGTTCTTCGGAAGTGGTGTTAAGTTGGCTAAACGTGGAACGTGGAAAGGAGCTACTTGGAGCAATAAAGTGCCGAAAGAGAGCAATCTCCTTACGGATGCCGTTGTCTTTGAATGGCCTGTTAAGAAATGGTACCTGTTGCCACACTTCGAAGAGCCCGTGGTTAGTAAAGCGACAGCCACGTCGGCATTCGCCTCCATCCGTCCGTCTCAGGATCTCCTATTCCCCGTCAACCTCGGTGTTGCATTCAAGAACTACCAGACTGGCGAGATTATTGAAAAGGATTTTGGCTCTTATTGGGGTGATAAGCATAATGCCACGACCAATTACAAATACTTATTTACAAACTTGAAGGAATCTACTACGTATAAGGTATATCCTACAGTTTCTATACTTGGCGCCAAGATGAATGCTGAGCCATCTACCGATTATGGCGTATCCGACAAACTCATCGTGTCGCCCGCTGAGCTAACCATTCAAAGAGGCAAGACTGCAGATGTCACCATCATCGGAGGCAGTGGAGAATACACTACGCTGGACGGAAAGGAAACCGTCGCACGTAGCGTGGCCATCTCCTACGACCACACATCAATGGTAAAAAGAGGATTGCTGACGATTCTCGGTGTCAGTGCCGGCGATGCCTACATTACTGTTATGGATAAACAGGATGCAAGTTCCTATGTCATTCACGTGACCGTTGAAGATCCGGATTCTGCACCCCTTCAGCTCTCTTCAACGGATATTACCGTAGATCTCTACACCAGCAATGCCGTGCAAATCACTTCTGGCAATGGTAGCTACAGCGTCGCCAGCGACAAACCCTCTGTAGCCAATGCATCCGTTTACGGATCTACAATTGCCATAGAAGCTAATGGCCCTGGAACGGCCATCATAACTGTCACTGACACCCAAAGTGGTCAGCAGGCAACAATCAAAGTTAACGTCGTAGACCATTCGCTCCCGAAACTGACGCTCTCATCGAACACCATCAGCCTCATGGTGGGATATGAGGGATCGGTATGGATCATGTCCGGCACCGGCAATTACACTGTTTCCTGTGACAACACAGCCATCGCCACCTGCTACATTGAGGACTCCTATGTCAAGATTAATCCTTTGGCCAAAGGCGAATGCACCATTACCGTCACCGATACTAATTCGGGCGCATCGGTCGCGATTGATGTAGAGGTGATCCCCTATGAAGAAATTACAGACTGCACTGACTATATTCAGAATGCAGGTTTCGATGAAGATCTCACTTGGCAACCTAATGGAACGACCAAGGCTGACGTTTATCAGGCTGAGACCCTGAGTGAAAGGAGCATCGCATGGCTTGCAGCAGATGGCTCGCGTTATGCTAAAGTAAATCCTTCCACGCCTAAAAGCCGTTCTGACGGAAAGACTTTTTATGCAACGAATGGTTTCATCGGGACAATCAAAGGCTGGGAAACGGTTCCTTCAGCCGCACTTCAGAATAACAACCTGTGTGAGTGGGTCTATTTTGGTAGCATTCCGTATGCTTTGAAGGCTGATGCCCTGCCTATCTCTGACGATGGCGACTCTTACTTGACTACACCAGTCAAGCCCGGAGCATTCAATGGCAGTGATAATATTGGCGCACTTCATCTGAGAGCCGGATGGGGGAACCAATGTACATATCGCCAGGTCGTGAATTTGCCTGCTGCCAAATATCGGTTAGAATATTATATTCGCAACACCAACGTAGCTCGTAGCCGTAACCTCTCTGGAGTAAAGAATTTGTGTAGTGTAACCTGTAATGGACAGGTTTTCGTTGATGACGAAGGCTTCAACTCTGAAGGGTGGACTCTTCATTCCATAGATTTCGAGCCGACAGAGTCGTTCACCATCGAATTTGGATTCAAGTCAGCTAATACTCTTTCGACGGACAACCCGCAACTATGGATTGACTGTATCAAACTCTATAAGGTGGAGGATTCCCAACCTTAAACAATTCATTTACGTTTTACTGCAAGCATTCACCTATAATTATTAAGTACAATGAAACTGTTAAGTCGAATGAAGTACATGTTCGCTCTGTGCTTCCTGCTGATAGGATTGCTGCCGTCAGTATCATCAACCTCGTTTGCCGCAGCGGCACCCGCTGCCACGCCCGAACTCCTCTATTCAGACGAAGAGGTGGAGATGGCGAAACAGAGATGGATGGCTACGATTTATGAGTGTATGGATTCTTACGCTACTGTTTATAGCGTTTTAGAAGCGAAAGCCACTAAAGCTGAAGCTCCAGAACTCTATAAACATGCAGAGGATATTGCCGCGCGCTTAGATTATGCGAGGTATCAGCTTAAACAAAGCACGAACATGGACGAGATTAATGCTATGGCAGCACTGATAACGGACATTATGAAACAAATCAATGCTCTGGAGGTTCAAGTTGAGGCGTTTGAAGTGGCTGTCACCTTCACAGCCACCACTGTCGAAGGCGTTGAAATGACATTTATGGTTCTCAGCGAGGAAGAAAAGACATGTCAGGTGTGGCGCCCCTCTTCTAACGTTTCTGGCGCTCCCGTAGCTATTGACAAAGCCACTACCGGCACCGTGACGATTCCTGAGACGGCAAATGGTTATCATGTGGTTTCAATATGTGAAGAAGCTTTCTATTATTGCCCTTCAATTACAAAAGTGGTTATCCCAATAAGTGTCATTGAGATAGGGGAACGAGCTTTTTGTGGCTGTAGCAGTCTTGCGCAAGTTAATCTTCCCGATAATCTCAAAACTATTGGAAGTGCAGCCTTCTATGGCACTGCTATAGCTTCGGTGTCGATTCCGGCCAGTGTCACAAGTATCAGTAGCGTTCCTTATGGTGATTGTCCGAATCTCACGAAGATTGAAGTGGCGTCAGGGAACACCTATTATGACGCTCGCGACAACTGTAATGCCATTATCTCAACGCGGAGTAATTCCCTCATTCAGGGTTGTCACACAACATCCATCCCATCTGGTGTCAGGAGCATTGGGTGGATGGCATTCAAGGGGTATTCAGGAATCGAGAACTTGTATATCCCCAAGACGGTGCAGTCTATAAGTTACACCGCCTTTGAGTTATGTAGTGGCATTAAAACGATAGTTGTCGAAGACGGGAACCCTGTTTATGATTCCCGTAATCATTGCAATGCCATTATCAGTACATCCACAAACGCGCTTGTCCTTGGCTGCCAGAACACGATAATTCCTGAGGATGTCGCTGCTATCGGGGAAGATGCATTCATGGGGTGTCATTACCTTAAGAACATACGCTTACCAGAAAATGTTAAGAGTATCGGTGGGCACGCTTTCGAATACTGCAAGAGCTTGGAATCAATCGTTATACCAGAAGGTGTCACAAGTATAGAGTATATGGCCTTTTATGGTTGTTCCGGGTTGCAGGAGGTTTCTATCCCTGAGAGTGCAACGGCCATTGGATTCTGCACTTTTGATGGATGTAGCAGTTTGAAAGAGGTCGTAATCCCCGACAACGTAGCATCATTGGACAATCAGGCTTTTATGGGTTGTTCGAGTTTAGAGAAAGTTACGCTTGGTGCAGGCATCACCCGGATGAATTATGCTTCATTTCTTCATTGTGATAAGCTGATGACAATCGTTTCCAGAATTCAGGAACCATTTGCACTTACTTCTGGAGTATTCACTTATAATGATGATGCCACCCTCTACGTTCCCGCTAGCACCAAGGCAAAGTATGAGGCCACGGACGGATGGAGCAAATTCCAGAATATCGTTGAGATGGAAGATGAAACGGAAGAGATGGCTATTCCAGACGAGGCCATTGACCTTGGGCTGCCCAGCGGCACAAAGTGGGCACCGTGGAATGTCGGAGCTTCGAAGCCTGAAGAGTCTGGCGGCTATTATGCCTGGGGTGAGACAGAGGAGAAGAAATTGTATGGCTGGAGCACCAATAAATGGTGTAACGGTTCTTACAATACCTTGACCAAATATTGTATAGATTCATCCTATGGAATAGTAGATAATAAAACTGTGCTTGACCCTGAAGACGATGTTGCCTACGTGAAATGGGGCGGCTCATGGAAGATGCCGACCTATGACCAAATGAAGGAGTTGGTGGACAACTGCACTTCGGAGTGGGCAACCGTCAACGGTGTCAATGGCCGCAAGTTCACAGGTCCTAACGGCAATAGCATCTTTATCCCTGCTGCCGGCGAGTATGGCGACGGATCCTCGAATCCCGAATACGTGAACGTTCTTGGCTACTACTGGTCTTCTTCGCTCTCTTATCTTTCGGAAGGCGCGCGCTACTTCGTGTTACGCTCCAACAGAACTGAATTGGGAGACTTCCTCCGCCGCACCTGCGGCCTAAATGTCCGCCCCGTCATTGCCTCCGAGCCGGCAGTAGAACCTGTTCCTTATGCCCTATGGTGTGAAGGAAATACAACGCTTTATTTCGTCAGCAGCAGTACAGAGCTGAAGCGAGGAGGTACTTTTGACGGCCAGACCATCACGAATGTCTGGAGCGGAGAGACCCTGACAAACACCCCGGAGAATGAAGACGTCTTCAGATATACCCCAATGCCTTGGAGTGGAATCAATCGTACATGCACTAGAATCGTTTTTGACCAGTCTTTCAAGGATATTCGTGTCAAATCGACTTCCGCTTGGATCGGTTCTAATGTGGAATCGATAGAAGGACTTGAATATCTGAATACCAGCGAGGTGACAAGTATGTCTTATATGTTCAGTTGTAAGAATTTGAAGACAATAGACCTTAGTCATTTCGACACGCATAATGTAAAATATATGCATTCAATGTTCGAAAGGTGCAGCAGCTTGACAGAGCTTGATCTCAGCAGTTTCGACACAAGGAATGTCGAGACCATGTCCTTCATGTTTTCGGAATGTACTTCACTCACAAATCTTGACCTGAGCAGTTTTGAGACTGGCAATGTGACCGATATGCAGAAAATGTTCGCTGTGATAGATGGTGAATCAAACCTCAAGAGCATAGACATGAGCCATTTTGATACCAGCAATGCGACGAACATGTACGCGATGTTTTATGGTTGTTCAAAGCTGGAGGCACTCGACCTGAGCAGTTTCGAAACGAGTAACGTGACGAATATGGAAATGATGTTCAGCCAATGTTCATCCTTGAAAACCATCTACGTGGGAAGAGGCTGGAGCACACAGAATGTCGAAGAAGGTAGAGGTATGTTTGGAAGATGTGTCAGCCTTGTCGGTGGTCAAGGGACGACCTTTGATGGCATTCACTATGATTTCACATACGCTCATATCGATGGAGGCGCAGACAACCCTGGCTACTTCACTGCCAAGGAAGAGATGGCTATTCCAGACGAGGCCATTGACCTCGGGCTGCCCAGCGGCACAAAGTGGGCACCGTGGAATGTCGGAGCTTCGAAGCCTGAAGACTATGGAGGCTACTATGCTTGGGGCGAGACGGAGGAGAAGGATGTTTATGACTGGAGCACTTATATCTATTGTGATGGTTCAGAAGAGACCTGCCATGATATCGGAACCAATATCGCTGGTACAAAGTACGATGTCGCTCACGTTGTATGGGGCGGCTCATGGAAGATGCCAACCTGGGATCAGGTGAAGGAGCTGTTTGACAACTGCACTTCGGAGTGGACAACCGTCAACGGTATCAATGGCCGCAAGTTCACTAGTAAGATCAACGGCAACAGCATCTTCCTTCCCGCTGCCGGCCGTCACGACGTCTCGGGCCTCTACGGCGATGGCTGGTACGGGTTCTGCTGGTCTTCGTCCCTCGGGTCGAATCCGAGCCTCGCGCGCGACTTGAGCTTCGGCGGCCCCAGCTTTGCGGGCTGGGGCAACTACTACCACTTCTACGGCCAGAGTGTCCGCCCCGTCATTGAGGGTAACAAGGACATCGATCCTCTTGAGGAGGATGAGACAATTGACTTTGGCGATGAGAGTGGTATTGACGAGGAGGCTGACCTCGATGGCAATGTCATCGGCAATATCTTCTTCAACATCAGTTCCGGCAACGGCGGCTACGACGCCGAAGAAGGTTGTATCACCGTGACGAAGCCGACGACGGACGAATTACTGGAGCAGCTCGAAGGTCAGGACATCTTCGGCGAAGACTTCAAGAGGCAATTCACGGGTGTTGTGTTCATGGTGCCTGCTGGCAGCGGAACCGTCAAGATAACCGCCGAGACAACGGGTAACACGACGTTGAAGGTGAAGGTCGGCAACGGCGCACCCATCGAGATGGAGCTGGAAGGCAAGCTGAAGGCTTCATTCCCTTACAATGTTTATGCTCCCACCCTCGTCTATATCTATGCCGGACAAACGGCGGCAGGTGTTAAGGCCCAGCTCGGTGCCGTAGCTGATGCGGCCGCTGGTGAGCTGAAGATCTATGGCATTGAGCTGAATGTCACGGAGGATGCGATTGAAAGCCTCACCCCCTCTCAAAAGAGCGAGGGGAATATCTACAACCTCTCCGGCCAGCGCCTGTCGAAGCCTCGTCGTGGTGTGAACATCATTGATGGCAAGAAGGTCGTGATTAAATAAGTACAAGGAAATATTTTCCCCAAAATTCAATTATTCAACTCACTAGTGTCCACTAAAAATGGACGAGTTTAAAAATTAAATAAATTAGGTTCACTTGAACCGCTTCGGTCTTTGTCATTTTTGAATATAGTTTTGTCGAAGAGATCTCTGAGATGCGTTGTGTCAGTAAGTGACATGCTG
>JAEEHP010000199.1 GCA_016280855.1 Bacteroidaceae bacterium | reverse complement strand
TGTTCCTAAATCCCTCAACGAAAGGTCTTTTAACATTTAAAGCTCTGTTTCGTAACTACTCAGTCATGTGCCCATGGCTTCTTAGTGTGCACCAAGCGTACCTCCTAAGAAGTAATAGCTTCGATAAAGCTACTGTTAGTCATAGCCCGTTAATCTTCCTTAAATTATCGCCTTAGGAGTGTGACAAATGCGAACGTTCGGCGTATTATAAGTGTAAGCAGTTGTGAAGCATCGCAAATCTATACACATTGAATTAGGTTAGTAAAATGAAAGAAAACGCAAAAGCCTAGGCATTTAGGTGAACTCATTCACCTGAAGGTAAATTTTCTTCAATCGCCCCGATGGGCTGTGAAGTTCGTCGGGGATTTTTCATTTTCAATCTGATATCCCCTCTAAGCGTGGAAACTTGAAAGCGTGCTTCAGCGCTCAGGTGTAGAATATCCGTTTATCTTCCTTAAAATATCGGCTCTTAGTGTGACAAATGCGAACGTTTTGCGTCTTATAAGTGGAAGCAGTTGTGAAGCATCGCAATACAAAAACAGTTTACTGAATCAACTACGATTAATGAACTAAAGTGAAGTTTTTCTTGATGAATAAGTTTTCAAACCTGACTATTATTGTACTTTTTGCAGCGGTTCAATCTCTAAAATATAACCTATGACTTTCATTTTACATCATCTGGAAATAAGTCTTAATCGCCTCCCTTCTTTTCGGGAGCAGTTAATCCTAATGTGCCTCCTCCTTCCCCTCTCGGCGAAGGGGCAGACGGATACGCTCTCGACCAAAGAACCGGAAACGACCATGAGGGAGATGACGGTGAAGGCATCCAAGATCCTGATGGTGCAGAACGGCGATACATTGGTTTACAATGCCGACCTGCTTCAACTGTCTGTCGGTGCGATGCTTGATGAGCTGATCAACGCTTTGCCGGAGGCGCGTATCAGCCCCGACGGGGTGATTTCAGTCAAGGGTGAGCCTGTTGCCGAGCTGCTCATCGAAGGACGTGACTTCTTCCACGGCGACCCCACGATAGCGCTGAAGAACATGCCGTCATTCACGGTGAAGAAGGTGAAGGTCTATCGCAGGGTACCTCGCAATGCCTATCTGACGCGCGAGGACAAGGGCAAGAAGGCTCGCGAGACGGATCCGTTGGTCATGGATGTGCGCCTGAAACCGCAGTACCAGAACGGCATCATCGCCAATGTGGAGTCGGCCAGCGGTGTGCCCACGCAGGGCGAGAGCAAATATCTCTATCTGGAACGCCTGTTTGGCCTGCACTACAACGAACGTCGTAGCCTCTCGGGATATGCGGGGCTGAACAACGTCAACGACAAAGGCAAGCCCCGTTCCAAGGGGATGTGGAGTGATCAGACGGACGAGATGGGTGAGCAGCGGCACACCATAGCCGGCCTGGACTACACCTATGAGCGCCCCGAGAACAGGTTGAAGATCAGCTCGTCGCTCAAGTTCGCCGACTCCAAGGACATACAGGAGAGTGAATCATCAAGCATGAGATACCTGACTGACGGCCAGTTGCACAGCCTTTCTACTGCACAGACCGACCGTCGCAGCCTCTCGCTGTCATGGAACGGCTCGTGCTTCTATCCTGCCAGGGCTTTCACGCTGGAACTTCAGCCACGGTTGACCCTGTCCAAGGCCAAGTCACAGTCCTCACAGCGCTCAGCCACCTTCTCAGACTTGCTGGATGAATCGCTGCACGAGCTGGTGGACAGCATCAACGGCCTGACGACCGACGCATTCATGTCCTGCCCTAATGCCATCAACCGCCAGGCTCAGCAGAGTGAGAACAACATGAACGGCGTTGACCTCGGTCTCATCGCCCGTTCCACAATAAAGCCGGCTTCCTTCAAGCGCCCTTTGAACCTCTCTCTCATGGGCAATTTCTGGTCTAATGCGACGAAGGAAAATCAGGAGAATAACATAGATTACACAGCGGCGACAAGTCCGTCCTACCGTAAGCGTCAGTATACCAGGAATCCTATCAGTCAGGGCACACTGATTGTGGATTTGAACTACAACGCATGGTCGTTCATCAAAGGCGAGAAGACGGGGCGCGTGGATTTGTCCTTCAAGTCAGACCTCCGGCACGAAAGCCGTGAGAGGCGGCTCTATAACTTAGACGAGCTGATGGAGGCGTATGCATGGGGAGCATGGGGAGAGCTGCCAGATGAGGCGATACTACAGTCTGTCCTCGACCCGAAGAACAGCTACCAGAAGCTGACTGCAGAGTATAACCAGACGCTGAACGCGCGGGGAACCTATAATTTCTCGAAGAACTTCGGCTGCTCCTTATCCCTGCCGCTTATGTTGAAGAACAGATGGCTGCGTGACGAGCGGCAGGTCTCGGACGTGGACCTTTCAAAGAGCAATGTCCTTGCCAGCCCGTCCGTTTCGCTGCAGTTGTGGCGTATCTCGCTGGGATATTCCTACAGCACGCTCCTTCCTGAGCTTGAGTCGTTGGCAGACCGCACGGATGACAGCAACCCAATGTTGATCAGCATCGGCAACAAGGATCTGCGTAACGGTCACGTCCACCATCCGTCCATCAACTACTCGCATCGTTACGACAAGGCACATGCCTTTGCGTCGCTGCGTGTGGATTGTCTGCTCAAGCAGCACGTCGTCAAGCGTATGTTCTACAACAATGCCGCGACGGGTGTCACCACCGCCCAGAACCGCAATGTCGATGGCGACTGGCAGGCAGACGTCAGCGGCCGTTTCCAGAAGGATTTCGGCCGGCAGCGTCAATGGCAGTTCGTCACGGATGCGAACCTGACGCTTGAGAACAGCAACGAATACGACCGCAGTGCTTCTGATGGCGAGGCGATCCTGTGTGCGGCAAAGAGGCTCGGCCTCTATGGCAATGCAGAGCTCACCTACAGCCATGAGGGCTGGCTCGTCAGCCTGCACGTCAAATACAACTGGCGTCAAACGCGGAGCATGCAGCAGCGCTTCACGGATTTGAACTACATCAACCTCCGCTACGGTGCCGCCGTGCGCACTCCCGTGTGGCACGGCCTGTCCCTCACCACCACCTTCAACGTGACCACCGACAGAGGTCTTGTCAACAAGGCTCTGAATCGAAGCTACCTCATCTGGAACGCGGATGCCAGGTATGACCTCAACGGTCACTGGAGCTTCCAGTTCGAAGGCATCGACCTGCTGCGCCAGCTGACCTCCGTCAGCATGGGAGGCAGCGCAACAGGATGGTCGGAATCCCGTCGCAACACCCGTCCCTCCTACATCCTGGCTCATGCCGTATATAGGTTCAACCTGCTGCCGAAGAATAGAAAATAGGTTCTGCGAGCGCGTGAAGATGTGAAGGAGCTGGAGTTCCTTTGTGCCCGAGTGATGTCGCGATGCTTCCTTGAGGAACTTGGGAAAAAGCCTAAAGGGTTTGCGGAGAAAGCCTAAAGGGTTTGCGGAGAAAGCCTAAAGGGTTCAGGCGGAAACCTTTGAGGGTTCCAAGTGAGGAAGGCTCCATAATTTCTGGTAAGGCAAAAAAATTTTTGTTCAAAACAGACTACAGACTACAGCACAGGGAATCCATTGCGGCTGTAGTCTGTAGTCTATTTGTGTTAAAATTTATTTTTCCCCCTTTTCCTTTGACGTATTAGACCATTAACAAAGTCCTGCTCACCCTGTTGTGGTTCTATTGATTAGAGAGCAAGCTCTCATGGCTCTCGCTGCTTCAAAAGTTCAACTCGCCCCGATGGGCTGTGAAGTTCGTCGGGGATTTTCTATTTTCAACCTGTTTTCCTCTCGATTCGGGCAAGCGTCAGGCAAATGTCAGACAAATGTCAGGGAAAAAATT
>JAEEHP010000198.1 GCA_016280855.1 Bacteroidaceae bacterium | reverse complement strand
CGACAACTTCCTTCGGATCGCTGACGCGGCCCCAAGAGAGGTCTGTGATGTGGATAAGACCGTCCACGCCACCGAGGTCGATGAATACACCGTAGCTGGTGATGTTCTTGACGGTACCTTCGAGGATCTGACCCTTTTCGAGGTGGCTGATGATTTCTTTCTTCTGTGCCTCAAGCTCTGCTTCGATAAGAGCCTTGTGGCTGACAACGACGTTGCGGAACTCCTGATTGATCTTCACGATCTTGAACTCCATGGTCTTGCCGACGAATACATCGTAGTCGCGGATGGGCTTCACGTCGATCTGGCTGCCGGGCAGGAAAGCCTCGATGCCGAACACGTCAACGATCATACCGCCCTTCGTGCGGCACTTGACGAAGCCTTTCACAATTTCTTCATTCTCCAAGGCGGCATTGACACGCTCCCAGCTCTTGGTGGCGCGAGCCTTCTTGTGAGAAAGGATGAGTTGTCCTTTTTTGTCTTCTTGGTTTTCAATGTACACCTCAACGGTGTCACCGACTTTGAGGTCGGGGTTGTAACGGAACTCGTTAGCTGAGATGATACCGTCACTCTTGTAGCCGATGTTGACGACTACTTCGCGCTTGTTGATCGAGATGACTGTGCCGTCAACCACATCGTGGTCACCAACACCGGTGAGACTCTTTTCATAGGCAGCAGCCTGATCTTCGCGACTTTGCCCTGTCTGGGCGGAACCCTGTTCGAAGCCTTCCCAATCGAATTCTTCGAGGGGCTGAATGTTTGTTAAGTTAGACATAGAGTTAATTAAATAAAAATGAATAGTTTAAATAGAGTTAGACATTATATTGTTTGAAACTCGGCCGCAAAGGTACAAAATATTTATGATTTACGATTGATGATTGGGGAATTATTTTCTATTTCACCCGTCATTTTCTGCATTTTTAGCTTCTTATGAGCCTATAAACAACAATTGGCCGCCCTTTCGTGCAGCCAATTGTTAAAATTCAACCCAAATCGGTCGTTAGGTTCAATCGTTTTTCATCAATCTTCAGCCTTCTTCTCGTCTTTCTTCTCAGCTGTCTTACGACGGCGACGCTTGGGCTTCTCTTCGACGTTCTTGCCTTGCAGTTGAACGCCTGCGAGTTCGGGATCGATCATGATGCGACCGCAGTATTCGCAAACGATAATCTTCTTGCGCATACGGATGTCGAGTTGGCGCTGGGGCGGGATCTTGTTGAAGCATCCGCCGCAGGCGTCGCGCTGGACATATACGATGCCGAGTCCGTTGCGTGAGTTCTTGCGGATACGTTTGAACGACGAGAGCAGGCGCGGCTCAATCGTGAGCTCGAGGTTCTTGCTGCGCTCGCGCAGTTTCTCCTCTTCAGCGCGTGTCTCCGAGATGATTTCGTCGAGCTCGCTTTTCTTCACGTCGAGGTCGTCGCGGCGCTCGGTGACGGTGTCGGAGCAGCGACGAATCTCTTCCTGCTTGCTCTCGTTGGCAGCTTGAGCCTCGCGGATTTTCTTCTCGTTGAGCTGGTTGTCCAGTTGCAGGTATTCGATTTCCTTCGTCAGGTTCTCGTACTCGCGGTTGTTGCGCACATTGTCGAGCTGGTTGGTGTAGCGCTCGATGTTGGCGTTGTTGTCCTGAATGGCTACGCGACGTCTGGAGATCTCTTCCTGCAGGGCAGCCATGTCGGCTTGTATGCGTTCGATACGTGTGGTGAGACCTTCGATTTCGTCCTCGAGGTCTTGCACTTCGAGTGGCAGCTCGCCGCGGAGGGTCTTGATCTTGTCGATTTCGGTGAGCATCGACTGCAGCTGATAGAGGTTCTTCAGCTTCTCTTCAATACTGAGATCCTGGGGATCTTTCTTTGCTTCTCTTGCCATGAATATAATAGTTTAAGAGTTTAAAGTTGATACATTATAAAATATGTATAGGGTTCGTCACGACTTCTGTGTCGTAGATGGGCAGAGCAGGTGCAACGCCTTCGATGATGTTCCTGAAGATTTCATTGGTGAAGTGCTCGCTTTCGTAATGTCCGAGCACGGCAATCTGGATCTCCTGTTCGTGGCCGAACCACAGGTGGTAATGCATCTCGCCCGTGATGAATGCGTCGGCTTCCAATCGGATGGCTTCGTCGAGCAGGAAGTCGCCGGCGCCTCCGCAGATGGCTATGCTTTCGATGGGGCGTTCCAGCAGGGCGTTGTGTTGCAGGGCTTCGACGCCGAACACTTGTTTTACGCGTTGAAGGAATGCCAGAGAATCCTCGCCTTGAGGCAGATAGCCGATGACTCCGCTGCCGCTTTTGACGTTGCGCGTTCCGAGACAGACGGTCTTAGGCTCCATGAACTGTACGTCGATGAGGCCGAGCTTCTCTGCCATTTTGAAGTTGACGCCGTCCTCGGCATTGTCGAGATTCGTGTGAGCGGCGTAGATGCAGAGGTCGTTTTGAATGGCCATGCGAATGCAACGCTGCACCAGCGTGGCATCGCCGACCTGCTTCAGCCCGTGGAAGAGCAGAGGATGATGGCTCACGACGATGTTGCATCCGAGGTCAATGGCTTCCTGCAGCACATTTTCCGTGACGTCTAAACACAATAATGCCCCTGAAGCCTCCGTCTCTGTCAATCCACATTGCAGGCCGGCATTGTCGTAGCTCTCCTGCAAGGGCAGAGGCGCGAATCGCTCAAGGGCAGCAATAATTTCCTTGATTTTCACGTCTTACACGTTTTTGTGGGTGCAAAGATAGAAATAAAAAGTGAATCATGAGTGATAAATGGCAAACTTTTTTTACCTTTGCACCGAAAAACAATGATTTTGTATGTTAACTCGTTCTATTTTTCGCGCATTAAGCGCTCTTTTAGTCGGTTTTTTGTTGGTGAGCAATCCCACAGACATGACTGTTCTTCTGGTTCAGATCATCGGTGGCTTGTTCGCCCTGTCCGGTGTCGTGGCGGTCGTCGGCTATTTCGTCAGTCGCAGCCAGTATCGCCGTGCTGTCCGTCGTGCTGCTGAGTTAGGCGATGAATTGCCTTCGCAGTCGCGTCTCGTTCCTATGTTCCCTGTCGTGGGTATCGGCTCGCTGGCCTTTGGCGTCTTCCTCCTGTGCTTCCCGCGCCAGTTCGTAGGCTATCTCTTGTATGCGCTTGGCGGCCTTCTGGTGCTCATCGGTGTGTGGCAGATCTACGTGCTTATCAATTCCCGTAAGTTTGCCCCTCTGTCGTGGTCGCTGTTCTGTCTGCCAGTACTCAACATAGCAGCCGGCTTGTTCGTTCTCTGTTTCCCGAATCAGGCGGTTACGCTGTTGTTCACTATTCTTGGTGTGGGCTATATCCTTTATGGCGTCTCGGAGTTTTTCTTCGGTGTGCGTTTCTATCGCTTCCGCCGTCTTTACGAGGCTGAACTCGAGCGTATGGCCGAGGTTCGCGAAGCCGAAGCCGTTGAGGTTACGGAAGTTGTTCCTGTTGAAGACGATCCCAACAATCCATCATATTCATCATTATGACAAGAAAAATCAAATGTATAGGCATCCTTACTAGTGGGGGAGATGCTCCTGGCATGAATGCAGCCATTCGTGCCGTCACGAGAGCCGGCATTGCCAACGGTTTCAAGATGAAGGGAATCTATCGTGGCTACGAAGGCTTGATTCACAACGAGATTAAAGAGTTTACGACGGAGAGCGTGTCAGGCATTATAGGCCGTGGCGGCACTATCCTCAAGACGGCTCGTTCCAAGGATTTCATGACCGAAGAGGGGCGTAAGAAGGCTTACGACAACATGGTCGCTCAGGAGATCGATGCCCTCGTCGTCATCGGCGGCAACGGCTCGCTCACGGGTGCCCGTCTCTTTGCCGCAGAGTACGATGTCCCCTGTATCGGTCTGCCGGGAACCATCGACAACGACCTCAATGGCACCGACCTTACCATCGGCTACGACACTTCGTTGAACACGATTATGGGATGTGTCGATAAGATCCGCGACACGGCCAACTCCCACGAACGCATCTTCTTCATCGAAGTGATGGGCCGTGATGCCGGCTTTCTGGCTCAGAATTCAGCCATCGCCGCAGGTGCTGAGGCTGCCATCATTCCTGAAGAGCAGACGCATGTGGACCAGTTGGCGCAGTTCATCGGACGTGGCATACGTAAGTCCAAGTCATCGAGTATCGTCATCGTCTCCGAGAGTCCCAAGTGCGGCGCTATGTACTATGCCGAACGTGTGCGCAACGAATATCCTCAGTTTGATGTTCGCGTCTCCATCCTCGGCCATTTGCAGCGTGGCGGTTCGCCCTCAGCACAGGATCGCATCCTTGCCTCTCGTCTTGGCGTGGGAGCCATCAATGCTTTCCTCGACGGTCAGCGCAACGTAATGATCGGTATCAAGAACGACGAGATCGTCTATGTGCCGTTCTCCAATGCCGTCAAGAGCGACAAGCCCTTGAAGCGTGAGCTGATCACGGCTCTTGAAGTGTTGAGCCTTTAACCGCATTGAATGGATATTCATGAACTTTGTGAGCGCTATGCCCGCCATCCCCAGGTGAAGACATTGCTGCGGGCTGTCCTCAACGACCGACTGCGGACCCTCAGCGTGTCGGGCTTGCTGGCGAGTTCCGCGCCGATGGCCTTTGCTGCCTTGTCCCAGTCGATGAGAGAGCAGCGGCGCACATTCCTTTTCATTCTCGACGATCAGGAGGAGGCCGGCTATTTCTACCACGATCTCGTACAGATCCTGGGCGAAGATGCCGTGCTTTTCTTCCCGTCCTCTTTCCGCCGTGCCGTCAAGTTCGGTCAGCGCGATGCTGCCAGCGAGATCTTGCGTACTGAGGTGCTGAGCAGATGTTCAGCTGACAGCGTTCCGTATATAGTCTCCTATCCGGAAGCGATGGCTGAAAAGGTCGTTTCAAAGACAACCCTCGACAGCCGTTCGCTGCAGGTCAGGGTGGGGGAGCAGGTGGACATCGCCTTCATCGAGCAGACGCTTTTGGAGTTCGGCTTCCAACGCACCGACTACGTTTACGAACCTGGTCAGTTTGCCGTCCGCGGTTCGTTGGTCGATGTGTTCTCATTCTCGAGTGAATATCCCTATCGTATCGATTTCTTCGGCGATGAAGTCGATTCCATCCGCACCTTCGAAGTCGAGAGCCAGCTGAGCCGTGGTCAGCAGGAACTCATCTCGCTCGTGCCGGAACTTAACGACGAACGTACCGAGCGCGTCGCTTTTTCCGCTTTGTTGCCCTCCGACACCATTCTCGTAGCCAAGGATTTCACCTTCTTGGCCGAGCGCATCGGACAGATTTGGGAAGAAGGCTTCTCGCAGCAGGCCATCATAGCGGAACGTACAACTGCGGATTCCCTCCCTGCTCCTCCTGCCAAGGGGAGTGTGGCCACCTCTGCTTTGAGTAGGGATCTGTTATTGATTGATGCTCCTTCGTTCGAAAAGGGCTTTGCCGGTTTCAGACGCGTGGAGATGAATAGCTTGACTTCGCAGAAGGGACAAGCTAAGATTGCCTTTGACGTCAGCCCCCAACCCATCTTCCACAAGAACTTCGACCTCGTCACCTCTTCCTTTGCCGACTACCAGTCCAAGGGCTACACCTTATATATATTAGCCGATTCCCAGAAGCAGACAGAACGTCTGAAAGCTATTTTCGAGGAGCAGGGAACCGCTCCCTCCCCGATGGGGGGAGCCGGAGCGGAGGTCGTCCGCTTCATCCCGGTTTCCAAGACGCTCCATGCGGGATTTGCTGACAATGCCCTGAAGGTATGCCTGTTCACCGACCATCAGATTTTCGACCGCTTCCATAAGTACAGCCTCCGCAGCGATCGTGCCCGTTCCGGCAAGGTGGCGCTGTCGTTGAAGGAGCTGCAGGAGTTTGAGGTCGGCGACTACGTTGTCCACGTGGATCATGGCATAGGGCGTTTCGGAGGCCTCGTCCGTGTTCCCGTCAACAAGTCCCCTCATGGGGGAGAGGTCGGCGGAGAGGCTATGCAGGAGATGATCAAGATCACCTACGACCACGACGATGTCATCTACGTCTCCATCCATGCCTTGCATAAGGTTTCCAAGTATAAGGGCAAGGAGGGTGAGCCGCCGCGTATCAGCCGTCTCGGCACGGGCGCCTGGGAGCGCATGAAGGAGCGCACGAAGACGCGGATCAAGGACATTGCCCGCGACCTCATACGCCTCTATTCCCGTCGTCGTGAGGAGAAAGGCTTCAAGTTTTCGCCCGATTCCTATCTGCAGCATGAACTGGAGGCCAGCTTCCTCTACGAGGACACGCCCGATCAGCTCAAAGCCACCAACGATGTCAAGGCCGACATGGAACGCTCGCGCCCCATGGACCGTCTCGTTTGCGGCGATGTGGGCTTCGGCAAGACCGAAGTGGCTGTGCGTGCCGCTTTCAAGGCGGCTGTTGACGGCAAACAGGTCGCTGTGTTGGTGCCTACTACGGTGTTGGCTTACCAGCATTTCCATACGTTCTCCGATCGGCTGCACGACCTGCCCGTTCGCGTCGATTACCTGACCCGTGCGCGCACCCCGAAGCAGACCAAGGACCTCCTCGCCGACCTCGCTGCGGGTAAGATAGATATTCTCGTCGGCACACATAAGCTCATAGGCAAGAACGTTAAGTTCAAGGACTTGGGACTCCTCATCATCGACGAAGAGCAGAAGTTCGGCGTGGCCACCAAGGAGAAACTGCGGCAGATGAAGGTCAACGTGGACACGCTCACGCTCACCGCAACGCCCATTCCCCGCACGCTGCAGTTCTCGCTCATGGGAGCCCGCGACCTCAGCGTCATCCAGACGCCGCCGCCCAACCGCTATCCCATCCAGACGGAAGTCCACACCTTCTCGCCTGAACTCATCGCCGAAGCCGTCAACTTCGAGATGAGCCGCAACGGGCAGGTGTTCATCGTCAACAATCGCATCTCCGGACTTCCGGAATTGGAGCAGATTGTTCATAAATATGTTCCTGATGCCCGCGTTGCTGTGGGGCATGGACAGATGCATCCCGAAGAACTCGAGAACGTCATGATGTCGTTTGCGGCCAACGACTATGATGTGCTCATTTCGACCACCATCATCGAGAGCGGCCTTGATATCCCCAATGCCAACACCATCATCATTTGCGGGGCCCATAACTTCGGCCTCTCGGATCTTCATCAGATGCGCGGTCGGGTCGGCCGAAGCAATAAGAAAGCCTTCTGCTATCTGCTGGCACCGCCCCTGAGTGCCCTTCCCGCCGAGAGCCGTCGCCGCCTGCAGGCTATCGAGAACTTCTCGGACCTCGGCAGCGGCATCCATATCGCCATGCAGGACCTCGACATCCGCGGTGCCGGCAACCTCTTAGGTGCCGAGCAAAGCGGTTTCATTGCCGATCTGGGCTACGAGACCTATCAGAAGATTCTTTCGCAAGCTGTGAAGGAGCTGAAGAACGATGAGTTCCGTGATCTCTATGCCCAGCAGATTGCAGCAGGTGAGGTCACCAGCGGCGAGGCCTTCGTCGATGAGTGCCAGCTCGAGAGCGACATGACGATGTCCTTCCCCGAAACCTTCGTACCCGGCAGCACCGAACGTATGCTCCTGTATCGCGAACTCGACGGACTTGAGACTGACGAGGCCATCGATGCTTTCCGCCAGCGCCTCGTCGATCGCTTCGGTCCCGTTCCCGAGACGGCAGAGGAACTCATCCGTGTCGTGCGTCTGCGCCGCCTCGGTAAGTATTTCGGTGCCGAACGCATTATGCTCAAGAATAGCCGTATGCGCCTCTATTTCGTCCACGATGACGACTCCCCCTTCTTCCAGTCGCCGGCTTTCGGCCAATGCATCACCTATTTCTCGCTCCATGCTGCTGATTGTCAGCTCGATGAAGTCAAGGGGCGCCGCTCCATGCTTATCCGTGGAATCACTTCTGTCAAGGCTGCTTGCGCGGTCTTGGAGGAAATGCAGACGATAGCCGCAGAAAGTTAAAGATTGTTATTTGTTTGCATTTTATTAGTACTATGTATTGCAAGGTACTAATATTTGGCATACCTTTGCCCTCGCTTAAGCAAAGGTACTGTATTTTTTTACCCTAAACAATCTTCGTTATGACACAGGAAAGACTCGTACGCTCACGGAGCAACAAATGGATAGCCGGCATTTGTGGCGGCATCGCAACGTATTTCGGCTGGGACGCTGACCTGCTGCGTCTCGTCTGGCTCGTGCTGACTGTCGGCACAGTCTTTTGTGGCGGCATTGTCTATCTGATTCTATGGCTCATCATGCCGCAAGAGTAAATTGTCAAATTGTAAATCGTCAAATTGTCAAATTAAGATGGTTGATGTATCCAATGCCAAATCCCAGATGCGCAAGGGGATGCTCGAATACTGCATACTCTTACTCCTGAAGCGGCAGGCAGCCTACGCCTCCGACATCATCCAGCAGCTGAAGGAAGCTGACCTGCTGGTGGTCGAAGGCACGCTCTACCCGCTGCTCACGCGCCTGAAGAAGGACGGCCTGCTCGCCTATGAATGGCAGGAGAGCACGCAAGGGCCGCCTCGCAAGTACTATTGCCTCACCGACTCCGGCCACCAGTTCCTCGATGAACTGGATAAAGCTTGGGGCGAAATCTCTAACACCGTAAATTACTTGAAGAAATGAAAAAGAATATAACCATCAACCTTTGCGGACGCCTCTTCGCCATCGACGAGGATGCCTACGAGATGCTCGCCACCTACGAGCAGTCGCTCCGCAACTATTTCCGTTCACGCGAGGGCGGCGAGGAAATTGCCGAAGACCTTGAAGCCCGCATCGCCGAACTCTTCGACGAATTGAAGGCACAGGGAGTAGAAGCTGTGACTATCGAACACGTCACAGAGATTATACATCGGATTGGG
>JAEEHP010000197.1 GCA_016280855.1 Bacteroidaceae bacterium | reverse complement strand
TGGAGTCGTGGTCGATGTGGAAGTGCAGGGGGGAAATGTTCTGGGGCACGGTGACGTCGATGTAGTCGGGGTAGATGGTGGGAGGGGTGTCCACCTCGACGCATGATGAGGGTACATCGGTTGAGCAGGAGAGGAGGAGGAAGGACAGGAGTTGCGATAGAATCGCAACATAAAAGACGGTTCTTATTTTAAGAAAAGAGGGAATCATAGGGGGATTTTAATAAATGGAGGGCATTGGGACTTAATTCGTCTTTTGGTTACGCACGAGGAAATAGAAGTAGTAGAAGGTGTTGCCGAACTGAGGATAGAAGGCAATGGCTTTCTGTTCCTCGGTCATCGGCCCGCATTGCTCATTGAACTTCATGAACCGGTCGTAGGTGTCGCGTACATTCTTGTCGAAGGGCATGTGGGAGATGTCCACTTTGTTCTCGAGATGGCCGTAGAGGTAGGCGGCCTCCTGGAAATGGAGGGGCATGTGAAGATCCGGGTGCATGGACGCAAATTTCATGAAGCGTGGCCAGAAGAGGTCGATGTCCTTCATGATGAGGGCACAGATGAGCGTCATCTCCTGGAAAAGAGGATCATCGCCATTGCCGCGGGCAAAGGTCTGGAGGAGATACATCTCGACGAGGGTGTTGTCGCCGTCCAAACGATCGGGATAGGTCATCAAGTGGAGAATGGGTTCAAATTCCTTCATCCCCCGTTCGTCGAGGAGAGGTTTCTTCGCTGCGATGGAAGCCTCAAGCTTCTTGAGGTCAAAGGCATCGGGCGTGGCGAGGTATTTCTCGTAGTGCTCGGCCCAAGCACGGTGGAATGTGGTTTGCTTGAGGAGATTGAGGTACTTGCGGGCCACGGACCATTCACGGTTAAGGATGCTTGTACGTGCCATGAACTTCAGCGTCTCGGCCTTCCAACCGAACTCCACGCCATCTTCCATGCACCAACGGTAGCAGAAATTCTCCTTGCCGTAGTGGTAGTAGATAAGTTTGCCGCCGACCTGAGTGATGCGTACTTTCCACGGCGCGTTCTGCTGCACTGCGCCCTCGGGATAGAAGAACATCTCATTACCGGCCCGTCCGAGGCGGAAGAGGGCGAGGTTCTTGTAGAGAACCATCTGACGGGTAGGCTTGACGGTGCTTGAGCCGTCGCGGGCGATCGTGAGTACGCGCTCCCAATCGAGCTCCTCGATGGCACGGTTCATGCCCAATTCTTTTTGGAAATTGGCATCATGATACCAAGCCTTGCTGACGCCGAAGATGGCAAGGAAGAGAAGGATAATAGTGATGAGGCTCTGAAGCCAGGGGCGGAGTTTGTCCGTGGCGAATACGCCACGCACCCAACCGATGATCGCGAGGATGAGGAAGGAGAGGATGATGGCGTAGTAGGGGAGACGGTAGATGGTGAAGACCTCCTTGCCATAGCGGAACGAGGGCATGGCGGCGACGTAGATGAAGCCGTGCTCGGTCATCTCAAAGAGCTGCTGGTAGTAGATCTGTGGGATGGCTGCGATGAGGATAAGGGCAAAGAGAGACCCACCCCCCGCCCTCCCTATAAGGGAGGGGGTGAATACTGTTGACGTTTGTTGGCTCTTGTCCACGGATGGTAACTGCTCCCTCCTTAACAGGGAAGGCGGGGGGAGAGTCCCCAGTAGCCCCGTTGCCCCCAAAGCCCATGCTCCGAAGAAGGGATAGCCGAGGATGCAGACGAGAGCCATCCATACGAGGCGGGCATAACGGGCGATGCGGATTGGAAGGTAGTCCGACAACAGGCGCTGGAAGACAAGGCACAGCGTAGCAAAGAGCACGCCCACGGTGGGGACGAAGAGGTGGCCTTGTAGCTTCTGGTAGTATATCCAGTAGCCCGTTTGTGTGAAGCATGCCAGCAGGGCGAGGGGTACGAGTGCGGTGAGTGCTACCCACGGCCCTTTCAGCCGAAAACTCCACGCTAATAAGCCACAGATGATGAGCCAAAGACCGCAGAGGATGCCAACGCCGAGCCAAGGATAATAGAAGTATTGGGTAAGGTACGTGGCAAACCACGAAGCAGCGCCTCCAGGATACTGCATCAGTGTTTTCCAATAAAGTCCTGTCGGCAACCATAAGTTCAGTTCCTGGGCACGCAAGAGGGTCTCGCTTTCGGAACTGATGAGCTTGAAGGCGAAGACTGCAATAATAGCGATGATGACAATAAACCATCCCCACCTCCCTTCAATCAATGAGGAGAGGCGGGATGGTTGTTTCGTTTTCGTTTGTTTCATATTACCTTTGTGGTCTTACGATATAAGTGAAGGTGTGGTCGGCGTACTTGGGAACATATTGATCCAGAGGCCATGCACCCCAGCTGTTGACGCATCCGACGCCCATTTGGAAGGCACGGAGTTGAAGGACGGTGTAGTTGCGCTCGATGAGGTCGCCGCTATGGCTCTGATGTGCATCCTTGCGGGCACCGTCGTCGAGGTCTGCAATTTCATAAGGCAGAGCGGATACTTCCATGGGTCCGCAAGCCTCGAAAGTGATGTTCGGACGATCTGCGGCTTCCATGCGCCACCAAATGACATCGCAATGGTTTCCGCTTTCCTGCGGACGCACGTACTTATCCCAATATTGTTTGCTTACCTCGCCGCCATAGATGCCAACGAAGGCGTTGTCCTTGCGGTCGCAGTAGTTCTCCAC
>JAEEHP010000196.1 GCA_016280855.1 Bacteroidaceae bacterium | reverse complement strand
CTTCCTGCACTTCGAACGAGTCGATGCCCAGCTTGCTGTCGTCCATATAGACGAGGTTCGGCTTGCGTCGTCGGACGAAGTTGAGCGACTCGTTGTAAGCGATGCGGCAGAGCCAAGTGTTGAGCGTCGCCTTCTTTGGGTCGAAGGTCATGATGCCTCGCAATGCCTTGACAAAAACATCCTGATAGACTTCCTCCGCATCCTCGCGGCCAGGCACGATGCGCTGCACCATGCGGAACACCGTCGGACCGTACTCCGCGAAGAGTCGCCCCAAGGCTGCCGGTTTCTGCCTGCGCAGGTCATTGATGAGGTTGTCTGTCTGTGTCTTCATTCGCGTGCCTCTCTACTTCTATATACACACAAAAAGAGAAAACATTGCATCAAGTCAGCAACTTTTTCCACAAAGGTACAAAAAAAATGTAAATGTTGCATGTATCGGCAACATTTAAAAGGGACTATACCCTAGATTTATTCTTCAATATTATCTGCAGATAATATTGACCATAGACTCCGGGGGTACAGTCTGTGTTTTTTGTATCATATACATGCAACATTTAACATTCTGTCCATCACACCCCAGTCAAAAAACACCCATCGTCACCCCCGGAAATCACACTTTTTCAGTGCGAAAATCAACTTTTTCCGCGCGAAATCACAAAACATCACACTAGATAATCGCCATCGTCACACTAGTAAATTGCAAACGTCACACTAGTAAATTGCCAACGTCACACTATACGTTTGCAATCATCACTAGCCATGTTGCAAGTCTTTGTGTATGAGCGGACTATGATGCCTGCACTGACTAATTGTCTTTTAAGAAATTCAGAACCTCATGGTGGCTTCGCACAGCCAAGCAGTCAGGTCATCTCTTCTTCTGCCGCGATTCGGGATTATCATGGTCGACTGCTCATCTCGAACTCCACCGTCACGTCGCCGTCGAAGAGGTCCTTGCCGCTTATCGTCCAGCCCTTCCACTTGCGACCATTCACGCGGAGGCTCTTCACGTAGCAGCACTCGCGGCTGGCAGCGGGAGCCAGGATGCGCAGGGTGCCGTGGGCGTGGCGCAATTCCAAGTGACGGAAGAGTGGAGTGCCGATGGCATACTGGTCGTTGCCGTGCTGTAGGGTGAAGAATCCCATGGCGCTCTGGATGAACCAGGCCGACATCTGACCCGTGTCGTCGTTGCCGCAGAGACCGTCGGGAGTGGGGCGGTAGTCCTCGTAGAGCACCTGGCTCACGCGCTGCTGTGTCTTCCACGGCTCGCCCGCGTAATTATATAGGTAGAGGATGTGGTGAACGGGTTCGTTCTCGTGGGCATATTGTCCGATGTGCCCGAAGCTGCGCTGCTGGGCGCCTGGTGCGGTGGCGGTGAACAGACTGTCCAGACGCTCCGTGAATGCCTGTCGCCCGCCCATTTGGCGAATGAGGGCTTCGGGGTCCTGCGGCACGAAGAACGAGTACTGCCAGCTGTTGCCTTCGCAGAAGTCGGAGGCAAAATAGGCCGGTGCGGGGCTGAAAGGATTGAACGGCTTGCGGAACTGGCCCAGGGTGTCACGTGCATTCACGAAACCCGTCTCGGGGTCGAAGAGGTTCTTCCACCATCCGCCACGGTCCAGGAACTCGCGGTATTCGGTCTCGTGACCCAGCATGCGTGCTGCCTGAGCCACACACCAGTCGTCGTAGCTGTACTCCATCGTCTTGCTGGCCGAGTGAGCCTCGTGATTGAAGGGTACGTAGTGGTACTTCCTATAATAGCGTGCTCCGCGGAAGTCATGGTCGAAGTAGCCGAAGCAGTCCTTGTTTGCAGACTCCACCATGGCCTGGAACAGCGGTTCGGCAATCGAGTCGGCCACAAGCCCCTTTGCCATCGCATCGGCAATGATGGGCATGGCGTGGTAGCCCGTCATGCAGTTGTTCTCCTGTCCGGCAATGGTCCACATGGGCAGGATGCCCGAGTGGCGATAGTGCTGCAGGAAGGTGAGCATGAGGTCGCTCATCACGTCGGGGCGCAGGAGGGCAATGAGCGGCGCATGGTTGCGGTAGATATCCCAGAGGCCCAGCACACCGGCAAAGTAGCGGGTCGTGGTGCGGTACACCTGGGCGTCCGAACTGCGATAGCGTCCGTCCACGTCGCTGTAGAGTTGCGGATAGAGCATGGCAAAGTAGAGGCATGTGTAGAACGTCTGCTTCTGAGGCGAGTCCTCGTCGGCTATCTGGAACGTCTCGAGCTGCTTCTGCCATTTCTCCTGTGTGGCCTTGCGTATCTGGTCGAAAGTGTGCCCCTCGGCTTCAGCCTGCCAGTTGCGCTGGGCACCTTCGAGGCTCACACCCGAGATGCCCACCTGTACCTCCAGTGGTCCTCCGCTGGCGGGGAAGCGCAGCATGGCTCTCACGTCGCGAGACAGGACGTCCCACGACTCCGTGCGCCGGCGGTTGTCATAGAGCGTGGCCAGCGTAAAGGGCTTGTTGAAGCGGGCATAGAAGTAGCAGTGTTCGCGGGGTGCCCAGCCGTCAGTGATGCGATAGCCGCGTATGGTCTGTTTATCGACAATCTCGATGCGCGAGACGAGCACCGTGTCGCAGAAGCGTTCGGGCAGCGTGGTGGCGCGCGAGGCGTTGCCGCGTTTCATGTCGATGGTCAGCCGGGGCTCCGTTCCCTGAGGGAAGGTATAGCGGTGCAGACCGCAGCGCTCGGTGGCCGTCAGCTCCACACGCACCTTTTCGTCGGGCAGCACGAGGCTGTAGTAGCCCGGCATCGCCTGTTCCTCATCGTGGCTGTAGCTGGAATGGATGTCGCCCGGAAACTCCGCGCGGCTGTCCCATTCGCTCCCCGTGACGGGCATCATGCAGATGTCCTGCAGGTCGCCGCCGCCGTTGCCGTTGGCATGTGTGTGGCTGAAGCTGTAAACCTTGTTGTCCGTATAGTGGTAACCCGACCCGCCGTAGTTGGTGTCTGGCCCTAACTGTACCATGCCGAAGGGGGCCACGGCCAGGGGAATGATACGTCCGTCCAGCGAGGTGCCCATCATCGGGCGTACGTATTGCAGCACGTCTTCCTGGGCTGTGATGGAGATTCCGGCATACATCGGCAGCAAGGCCATCAGCGTGCATCGCATGTAGCGCACTGTCTTGCGTCGCAAGTCATTCATGTGTGTCATTGTAGTTTGTGTTGTTGTACCTAGATTCCGCAGCGCTTTAGTTTAATAGCTTTTATAAGTTCCTGAGCAACAAAAAGTTGACCAGGATTTTGTCATGTCAGATTTTTCACTTACCTTAGTGCTGCTATTAAAGATCAGCAAAAATCATCAATGACATGGCAAAGGTACAAATAAAATTTGAAAAATTCTCTCCTTGAGAGAAAAAAAACCGCAGGGCTTTCGCCTTGCGGTCTTCTT
>JAEEHP010000195.1 GCA_016280855.1 Bacteroidaceae bacterium | reverse complement strand
GGTCTGGTCATCATCGTCTTTTTCCCCTTCATCGGCATCATCTTCTATGCCGTCAAAGCCAAGACAAAATCACCGCTTAAGACCAAGGAGAGCCTTCAGTCTGTAGAAGAAGACGGTGTCCATTATGTCGATGGCTTGAAGACCTCGTGGACAGGCTCGCCATGGGATGGCAAGGGCTGTGCAGGAGGCTTGATGATAGGCTTCTCCTTCTTCATCATCTTGGCTATCGTGTTCTGTGTGATGGTTGCCGTTTATCCTGAGATGAGCGGCAAACGTCAGGCCCTTTGGTCGCTTTTGATCACCCTGCCGCTCTATCTCACTTGGATGAGTCTCCGACACAACCGTCGCATGCTGAAGACGGCCAAGAAGCTGGCTCAGACCTCCATCAACCCGAAGTCGGTCTATCAGGCTGCCTATGACCATCAGGCCAATAAGTTAGCGATGTGGATGGCGCCGTGGCTGGGGTGGATCTTCCATCTCATCCTCAAGCGTAAGCTCGACAACACGGAGGAAGGCTGCCTGTGCCCGACCTGTGGGAATCCGCTCAACCAGACCAAGATCTTCATGCTGACTGACAAGCATGCCGTCGAGGAGCGTCTTGGCGCATTGAAGTTCACACCTTACCGTTGCATCAACGGACACACCTATGTGGTGAAGGAGCATGGTCAGGCCTTCAATCGCTATGTGACCTGCGAGAAATGCGGCGCCATGACAGCTAAGTTGACTCAATCGAAGGTGTTGAAAGCGGCCAGCTATTCGCACAGCGGCGAAGAAGAGAAGACCTACGAGTGTCAATGTTGCGACTCCATCTACACCTCGATTATCACGATACCCATGTTGGTGCATGCGAGCAGCAGTTCGTCGAGCTCTTCGAGTGGGCGCAGGTATTCCAGTGGTTCGTCACACCGTTCCGGAGGCTCGTTCGGCGGTGGCCGCAGCGGCGGTGGAGGACATTCGGGGCGTTGGTGATTTTAGTTTAGAGTTGAGAGTTTAGAGTTGAGAGTCAGTAAAAAGTTTAGAGTTTAAAGTTTAGAGTTGAGAGTCAGTGGAAAGTTGAGGGTTTAAAGTTGGAAATTGAATTCATGAAAAAGAAGAAAACCAAGAAGCAGCAGTTCAGCAGCGTGAAGGCGCTGCTCAAGGCCGACCGTGAGCGAGAGATCGAGACCTACGGTAAGCAGGTCAGCATGAGACCGTCGCGCGTGCACAAGTCGAAGAAGGACTATGACCGGAAGAAAAACAAAGTGCAGGAGCGTGATTTGGAATAGTTTTTTTGTAGATTTGCAGTCAGAATGAAAGAATAGTAATTAATAGCATTCACTATGAATATCAACGAATTAGAAAAAGTCGCCACCCAGGTCCGCCGCGACATTATCCGTATGGTGCATGGGTGCCAGTCGGGTCACCCGGGCGGCTCGCTGGGCGCGACCGACATCGTCACCGCCCTGTTTTTCGACCAAATGGACATCGACCCCGCTAGTTTCCGCATGGACGGCAACGGCGAGGATATGTTCTTCCTCTCCAACGGCCACATCAGCCCGATGCTCTATAGCATCATGGCTCGTCGCGGCTATTTCCCCGTGAGCGAACTGGCCACTTTCCGTCGCCTCGGCACACGCCTGCAAGGCCACCCCACACCAATGGAGGGTCTGCCAGGCATCCGCATTGCCTCGGGCTCGCTCGGACAAGGACTCTCCGTCGCCTGCGGCGCTGCACAGGCCAAGAAACTCAATGGTGACAAGCACCTCGTCTTCGTCCTCATGGGTGACGGCGAGCAGGAGGAAGGTCAGATCTGGGAAGCCGCCATGTATGCCCCCGCCAAAGGCGTCGACAACCTGGTGGCCATCATCGACTACAATAAGAAACAGATCGATGGCTCGACCGATGATGTGCTCAACCTCGGCGACCTCCGTGCCAAATACGAGGCCTTCGGATGGAATGTCATCGAGGTGAGCGGCAACAATATGCAAGCTGTCGTCAACACACTGAAGTTCGCCCGCGACAACGCCTTCCAAGGCAAGCCACAACTTATCCTCGCCCACACCGTGATGGGCAAGGGCGTTGACTTCATGGAGAACAACCACAAGTGGCATGGCTCGGCACCTAACGACGAGCAGGCCGCCAGCGCATTGTCACAATTACAGGAGACTTTAGGAGATTATTAAGGCTTCTGGCTATTGCCTTTGGCTTCTGGCAGATTCCCTACAGAGCCTCATTGCGGGCGAAGACCCGCAATCTCATGAACAAAGGGGGGCTGCCAAAAGCCAGTAGCCAAAAGCCGTAGCCGATATATAATTCAACAATCAACGATTCAACATACACATATGGACTTTACAATTCAAAACAACAAGGATACTAGATCGGGATTCGGTGAAGGCCTCCTCGAGGCTGGCCGCCGCAACCCCAAGGTGGTGGCTTTTTGCGCCGACCTCACCCCATCGGTGAAAATGGGCGACTTCGCCAAGGAGTTCCCCGAGCGTTTCTTCCAGACGGGCATCGCCGAAGCCAATATGATCGACATGGCTGCCGGTATGGCATTGAGCGGCTTCGTGCCGTTCACAGGCACTTTCGCAGCTTTCTCGACAGGTCGCGTCTACGACCAGATCCGCCAATGCGTCGCCTATTCCAACAAGAACGTCAAGATTGCCGCCTCGCACGCCGGTGTCACCCTTGGTGAAGACGGTGCTACACACCAGATCCTGGAGGACATCGCATTGATGAAGGTGCTACCTAACATGACCGTCATCGTGCCTTGCGACTTCAACCAGACCAAGAATGCCACCCTCGCCGCCGCCGAGTACGAAGGCCCTGTCTACCTGCGCTTCGGTCGCCCGAAAGTGCCGAACTTCACCCCTGTGGACGACAAGTTCGTCATCGGCAAGGCACAACTGCTGCAAGAGGGCACTGACGTGACCATCTTCGCTTGTGGCCACCTCGTGTGGAAAGCGGTGCAGGCCCTGCCTATCCTGAAGGAGATGGGCATCAATGCGGAACTCATCAACATCCACACCATCAAGCCTCTTGACGTGGAGGCCGTGCTCAAGTCGGTCAGCAAGACCCGCTGCGTGGTCACCGCCGAGGAGCATCAGCGCAATGGCGGACTGGGCGACAGCATCGCACAGGTGTTGGCCTTGCATCAGCCTTGCCCGATGGAGATGGTTGCGGTCAATGACGTGTTTGGCCAAAGCGGCACGCCCGATGAGCTGCTGCAGTTCTTCCACCTCGACACGCCCGATATCGTGGAGGCCGTGAAAAAAGTAGTGGCTCGCAAACAAAGTAACTAAAAGATCGATTCAATGAAAAGAATAACCTTTGTATTGTTATCCTTGGCCATCCTTACCCTGTTGCCTTCCTGTAACAACAAGAAGGAAGAAATCCAGGAGCAGCCCAAGGCCATGAATGTCATTTATATGATTGGCGATGGCATGGCATTGCCTCAAGTCTATGCCGCTATGTTGGCCTCGCATGAAAAGATGACATTCTCGCAATTCCCATACATCGGCGTGGTGGATACCCATTCGGCCAGCAACGACATCACCGACTCGGCTGCGGCTGGTACGGCCTTGGCCAGCGACCATAAGACCAACAACGCCATGTTGGGCGTGAATCCGGACTCCATACCCGTGAAGACGGTGCTTGAGGTGATGGCGGAACAAGGCAAGGAGACGGGCATCGTGGTGTCGTGCTATGTCACCCATGCCACACCTGCTGCCTTCTATGCCAAGGTGCCGCATCGCAAGCAGTATGAAGAAATCGCCGTGCAGATGGCGGAGAATCCGTACCTCAACTTGATCATCGGCGGTGGCATGAAGTATTTCAACCAACGCAAGGACAGCCTCGACCTCGTCGCACGCATGGAGAACGAACTAGGCTGGAAGGTGTACGACACCCTCGACAATATCGACATCACCTGCAAGAAATATGCGGTGATGGCTGACGACGGCCATATGCCACCGGCTGCCGAGCGTGGCGACTTCCTCCCGCGTGCCGTGAAGACGGCCTTGAAGACGTTGGACAGTGCCGAGAATGGATTCTTCCTCATGGTGGAAGGCTCGCAGATCGACTTCGCTTGCCACGGCAACGACTCCACTTGGATGATGGACGAGATGCTCGACTTCGACTATGCCATCAAGGTGGCCTTGGACTATGCCAAGGAGAAAGGCAACACCCTCGTCGTCGTCACTGCCGACCACGAGACTGGCGGACTCACCTTGCCCGACCCGCAAGGCAAGTACACCAATGTGGTGTTCAATTATTCCACGGGTAGCCACACTTGCTTGCCGGTGCTGGTGTATGCCTATGGCCCTGGCGCCGAACAGTTCACGGGCTGGATGCAGAACACTGAACTCAAGGGCAAGATCTTGAATGCCTGTGGCTACGAGAACATCAGTGACGGCCTTCCCGAAGGGAAAGGGCCGAAAATCATGCCCCGCAAGGTGAACCTCGACTCGCATCCTTCTCCGAAATAATACCGTAGCGCATGAAGCTTTCCGTCGTCATTGTCAACTACAACGTCGAGTATTTCCTCGAGCAGTGCCTGCACTCGGTGCGCCGCGCCATGCAAGGCATCGAGGGCGAGGTGTTTGTGGTCGACAACAACTCCGTCGACGGATCGTTGAAGATGCTGGCCCAGAAGTTCCCCGAGGTGAAGGTTATCGCCAACAAGGAGAATGTGGGATTCAGCCGCGCCAACAACCAAGCCATCCGCATTTCGACAGGGGAGTATGTCTTGCTCCTCAACCCCGACACGGTGGTGGAGGACGACACTTTCACGAAATGTGTCGCCTTCATGGACAGCCATCCCGATGCGGGAGGTCTCGGCGTGAAGATGGTGGACGGCAAGGGACAGTTCCTGCCCGAATCGAAGCGTGGACTGCCTACGCCTGCCACGGCGTTCTATAAGATGTTCGGCCTTTGCAAACTCTTTCCGCACAGCAAGCGCTTCGCCCGTTATTACATGGGTCATCTCTCCAACGATGAGACCAACGAGGTGGAGATTCTTGCCGGCGCCTTCATGCTGATGCGCAAGGAGACCTTGGACAAGGTAGGCTTGTTGGATGAGACCTTCTTCATGTATGGCGAAGACATCGACCTGTCGTACCGCATCACGCAGGGTGGCTACAAGAACTACTATTTCCCGGAGACGCGCATCATCCACTACAAGGGCGAGAGCACCAAGAAGACCAGCGTCAACTATGTGTTCGTGTTCTACCGCGCCATGGAGATCTTTGCCAAGAAGCATTTCGGCAACACCTGGGCCAAGTCGTTCTCGTTTCTCATCAATATGGCCATCTACATCAAGGCCTTCTTCGCCCTCGTGTCGCAGTTTTTCCACAAGGCAGCCATCCCGTTCCTCGACGCGGTGTTGGGTTATGGAGGATTGGCGGCCATCAGTTATTTCTGGGGTCGCAGCACCATCTACGCTGGTGTGGGCAGTTATCCGACGCTACTCTTTGCCGCCGTGTTGCCGGCCTATATCCTGATTTGGCTGCTGTCGACCTATTTTACTGGAGGTTACGATAAGCCGTATAACATCGGCAAGGCTGTGCTTGGTGTGGCGTTTGGCAGCGGTATCATCCTGGTGCTTTATGCCTTGTTGCCCGAGAGCCTGCGTTTCTCGCGTGCCTTGATTCTCTTCGGCATGCTGTGGCTGGCTCTGGAGATGAGCCTCACACGGTGCATCGGCATCCTCACGGGCAATGAGAACTTCCAGTCGAAACGGACGGAGAAGAAACGCTTCCTCGTCATCGGTAGCCCTGAAGAGACGCAGCGCGTCAACGCCATCTTGGAGAGCACCTCCATCAAGCCCGACTTCATCGGATTGGTGAGTTCGGAGACGCAAGGGGAGGCCCCCGAGGGTTTCATCGGCAACCTCTCGCAGGTGCCCGACATCATCGAGATCTACAAGATTACGGAGGTCATTTTCTGCTCGAAGGATGTGCCGCATCAAGTCATCATTGACAAGATGGTGGACTGGCATGCTACCAATGTCGACTATAAGATCGCTCCCGAAGACAGTCTGTCTATCATCGGCAGCAATAGCATCAATACGCGTGGCGACCTCTATACCGTCGACATCAAAGCCATCGACACGGTGGCCAACCGTCGCAACAAGCGTCTCTTCGATGTGGTGATGAGTGTGTTCAGCATCGTCTTCTGGCTGCCTTTGGCTCTGGTGGTGAAGAAGCCTGTGCGATTCCTGAAGAACGCCTTCCTCGTCTTGTTGGGTCGCCGCACCTGGGTAGGCTATTGCCCGACGGAAGATGCCACACAAAAACTCCCCAAGATCCGCAAGGGCGTTTATCATCCCGCTTCTTATATGGAAAAGGACATCGAGACCGATGCCCTGAACCAGATGAACCTGCTGTATGCGCGCGACTACACCGTCTGGAAAGATGCCGAAATCTTTTTCAGGTCGGTGGCGGCCAAATGAGTGACAAAGAAAAAGCCTCGGTGGTGAACCGAGGCTTTTTTTCTTGTTTAGTGTTGTATGGTCATCAACCGGATGTAATTGAGTAATTTGTTGCTCCACTCGGCATCACCCGGCAGTTGGTAACGGGTGTTGCCTTTAGGGTCAGGAGTGAAAAGGGTCTCGCCTGTAGGCGTGAGGGTGATCCATCCGCGTTGCGAGATTTGGTAGATGGCCTCGTCGCCTTCCACCGCGTTGATGACGGCCAGCGGATCCCACATCTTCTGGAATTTGTCTTCGACAAGGAACTCATAGATCCATTTGATGGGGTGGACATCGGTCCAACTCAGGTCTTCGACGACTTGCTTGGCGGAGTAATAGAGCGGGTCGCCTACCTCGCCAGGCGAGAAGACGATGTCGACATCTTTTGGCAGCATCTCGAAGAATTTCAATGAGTATTCAATGGCTGCGGTGAGGTTGTAATCGTGCTCGAACGAGTCGCCAAACACACCGCCCATGATATAGATGTCTTTTATCTTCTTTTGCACGAGTTCCAGGCCAGTCATCGGGCTGAATTCGTCGGGACCCGACTGAAGCAGACGCGACAGGCATGTGACGAAACCGACAGAGACGACGGTCACCGACTTGTCAGGCTGTTGGGCCAGGATCTTGCGGTAGAGCTTGTAGCCATCCATGTATTCGCCGTCATCACCCACGCTACGCTTGAAGATAGGCTCGCCTTCGGTGTTGCGGGCATAGGCCATGTTGTGGTAGGGGATGAAGACACGAGGTGCCTTCACGCCAAACTTCTCCAGGCCGATGGGGATGTCGGGATACCCGTAGTAATTGTTCAACACATCGACGGCATCGGCATTGGCGCGGTTCATGCGGTCGACGACGACACCGAGCAGGTTACAGCGTTTCATGTCCATGTAACGGTAGAGCATCATCAGGGCGAAGAGGTCGTCGGTCGAGCTGCCCATATCGCAGTCGTAGATGATGCGGATGTCTTTTTGCTCGTAGTTGGACTTGACGCTGATGCCGAATTTGTTGGAATAGACGATCTGCTGCTCGTTCTCGCGGGCAAAAGCGAGGGCGGCGGCCAAGCTGTCTTCAGGGAAGGGCTTGTTGCTATCGAAATAGTAGTCGCCCTTGTCGGGATCGTACCAGCCGCCTACGATGTTCTCGTGGGCATGGGCGTGCTTGAGTACCTTGCGGATGCTCTTGCGGCTGAAGCTGTTCTGCGTTTCTTTATAGGATACCATAATCCCTTCGGTAGGCTGGCGCATGGTGTTGAGATCCAAGGTGAAACCTTTGGGATACATCTGCCCCATGACATAAATGACATTGGCCATATCTTTGTCGGAAAGACGGTAGTCTTTGGCGTCTTTTTTCTGCGCAAACCCCATGGGGATGGCCATGAAAGCGACTAAAACAAAGGTGATAAAGCGTTTCATCATTTCAATCTTTAGATTTAAGTCTATTAACTCTAAACTCTAAACACTAAATTCTCAACTCATCAATGTTGAATAGCCATCAGGCGAATGTACTTCAGCACCATATCGCACCACACGGCGTCTCCAGGATGTTGGTAACGGGCGTTGCCCTTCGGGTCGGCCTTGAAGAGGGTCTCGCCATTGGGGGTGAGGGTCACCCAACCGCGTTCGGAGAGTTCATAGAAGTCGTCGCCTTCTACGGCTTGGAGGACAGCCTGCGGGTCCCACATCTTTTGGCCCGTGTTGCAGTTTAGGAACTGGTAGGTCCATTTGATGGGGTGGAGGTCGGTCCAACTCATGTCGGAGATGACGGTCTCGGGACGGTAGTCAAGCGGGTCGCCCACCTCACCGGGTGAGAAGACGATGTCGACTTCCTTGGGCAGCAGCTCAAAGAACTTCAAAGAGAAGTTGATGGCCTGCTTGAAGTTGTAGTCGGGCTCGACGGCTTTGCCAAACACACCGCCCATGGCGTAGATGTCTTTCACCTTGGCGCGGACCAGCTCAACGCCGTTGAGGGGTGAGAACTCATCGGGACCGGATTCGAGCAGACGGGCCAGGGTCGTGACAAGACCGATGGAGGCGATGGTGACGCTGTGGTCGGGCTGTTCGCTCAACAGTTTACGGTAGAGTTTGTAGCCTTCCATATAGGTGCCGTTGTCGCCAACGCTGCGTTTGAACATCGGAACACCTTCCGTGGAACGGGCATAGGGGAGGTTGTGGTAGGTGATCCAAACATGGGTGTCCTTCTGTCCGTCGGTCTCCAGACCGATGGGGATGTCGGGGTAGCCGTAGAAGTTATTCATCACGTCAACGATGTCGGCATTGGCCTTGCCCATGCGGTCGACGATGACGCCCAATAGGTTGCAGCGTTTCATGTCCATATAACGGTAGAGCATCATCAAGGCGAAGAGGTCGTCGGTCGAACTACCCATGTCGCAGTCGAGGATGACGCGGATGTCGCGTTGCTCATAGTTTGACCAGATGTTGATGTCTTTCGAGGCTACATAAACGGTGTGTTGGTCATTGTCGCGTGCGAATTGCACGGCGGCAGCGAGGCTGTCCTCGGGGAACGAACGGTTGCTGTCGAAGTAGTATTTGTCTTCCTCTGCGTTGTACCAGCCACCCACGAGGTTGTTGTGGGCGCGAGCATGCTTGATGACGGCAGGGATGCTCTTGCGGTCGAAGCTGTTTTGCGTAGCTTTGTAAGAGACAATCAAGCCTTCGGTAGGCTGGCGCATGGTGTTGAGGTCGAGGGTGAATCCGTCGGGATACATCTGTCCCATGGCGTAGATGACGTTGACCAGCTCTTTGTCGGTCAGCTTCTCTTGGGCGAAACCGAACGAAGTCAGAGCGAGGAACATCACGATAAGGAGTCTTGCTTTTTTCATATTTGTAAGTATTTAATTGGTTGATAATTGCTAGTGTTGAGCTGTCAGTTATCAGCTGTCAGCTATAAGCTATGATGCTGCTTTGCTTATAGCTTATAGCTTACGGCTTACAGCTTAAAGCTTATTGCGCATGCTTATAGCCTTTCACCTTGTTCCAGTCGCCACGCGTGAAGTCAGGCATCTGCACAGGCATACCACCATTGGAGATGGAGGCAGCGGTCAGCTCACCGAGGCAGGACCATTCGGCGGCGTCATAGACGTCTTGGTCGAGCGGCAGGCCATGTTGCAGGCAGTAGATGAGGCGATAGTCCATGATGAAGTCCATGCCGCCATGGCCGCCCACTTCCTTGGCTTTCTTTTCAATCTCCACGGCGATGGGGTGGAGGTAATTTTTCATGATCAGGTCGCGCACCTCGGCAGGAACGAAGCCGTGAGGGTTGAGTTTGGTGCCTTCGGGCAGGAAACCGGCGGGGAATTTGTCCTCCAGCACGGTGAAGCCTTCGATGGGGTATTTGTTGGCAAAGCCTTCGGTGCCGGTAAGTTGATACAGACGGTTGTAGGGTCTATAGGTGTAAACGTTATGTTCGATCAGGAAGGTCTTGCCTTTCTCGGTCTGTATCATCGTAGTGGTCATGTCGCCGTTGGCGAAGTCATCGACGCCCATCAGTTCTTTGGCGATTTTCTTGCCATTGTAGGACGGCGTGCTCATGCAGACGAGGGTCTTCATGCGGTCGCCGCGGTGGATGTTGAAGGCTTGGCAGAGGGGCCCGAGGCCGTGGGTGGGGTAGACGTCGCCGGCATGGGCTTGGTTGAATTCAAGACGCCAGTTTTCGTAGTATTCGCGCCAATAGGGCTCCAGGTTATG
>JAEEHP010000194.1 GCA_016280855.1 Bacteroidaceae bacterium | reverse complement strand
AATCCTGATGTGATCCTATTGGCCAGCGGTTCCGAGGTTTCGACCCTCGTTGCCGGCACAGAGCTCCTGCGCAAGGACGGCGTGAAGGTGCGCATCGTCAGCGTGCCCTCCGAAGGCCTGTTCCGCAGCCAGCCTAAGGACTACCAGCAGGCTATTCTGCCTTGCGGCGTGAAGAAGTTCGGTCTCACCGCCGGTCTGCCCGTGAACCTCGAAGGTCTCGTAGGTGCCGACGGTTGTGTTTGGGGTCTCAACAGCTTCGGCTTCAGCGCTCCTTACAAGGTGCTCGATGAGAAGCTCGGCTTCACGGCTGAAAACGTTTACAAGCAGGTTAAAGCCATCCTTTGATTATGGACGTTAAAATTGTAGGGTTAGCCAGCGACCACGCTGGCTACCCTTTAAAAGAATACATCAAGAAGTACCTCGAGGAAAGGGGTATTGCCTACAAGGACTTTGGCACGTACAGCGAGGCCTCGTGCGACTACAGCGACTTCGGTCACCTGCTCGGCCGTGCCATTGAGGACGGAAGTGTCTATCCTGGCATTGCCGTCTGCGGGTCTGGCGAAGGCATCTCGATGACGCTGAACAAGCATCAGGGCGTACGCGCCGGATTAGTGTGGCTGCCCGAGATAGCCCATCTCATCCGTCAGCACAACGACGCCAACGTCATCGTCTTCCCTGGGCGCTTCATTGATGAAAGCACCACAGCAGCCTGCCTCGACGAGTTCTTCACCACGAAGTTCGAAGGCGGACGCCATCAGAAGCGCATCGATAAGATTCCCTGTTAACCTGTCACCTCTCCGGCCAACGGCCATACACCTTATAATAATAATAGTCGTACAGCTCGTCGGCCTTGACATTGGGAAACATTTCAGCATATATCTCCGTGAGGTTAGGCGCATTGGCGTCAATGGCCTTGCGGAGATATTTTAATGCCGCTTCATCATTGCCCAACATCATATACGAATAAGACAGGAAGGTGTAATACTCGCCTTCGGAACCTTGATCATAAATGCGGTACGCATCGAGCTTCTGCTCCACAAATTGAATGAGCTCTTCATAATAGCCATAATCACTGAGAAGGGCTATGAACTTCTTGAAGAGCTTGAACAACTGATCGGGTTTGTCCTGAAGGCTGTTGCCCTGTTCTACCATGTAAGCCGAAGCCTCGTCAAAGCGATCGTTCTCCAAGAAGACGCGTGTTCGAAGAAGCCGATCGTCCAAGCTTACATCGAAGACGAGCCTCATTTTATCTGCTTCGTCGAGATAATGGAGTGCACCCTGAACATCACCCATACGGCTGAGCAACTGAGCATGATGTTCGAAGATGGCCAGTTGATCCACGCTCACGCCACCTGCCAACTGTTCTGCCTGTTCTATCAACTTCAAGGCGGTGTCGATGTGGTCGGTGTCCATCATGCAATAGGAGTCATACAGAAAATGCTGTTCACACTCCGGGTTGATACGCTGCAATTGAGCGTACAACTGATGTGCTTCGTCGTAGTTACATTGTTGCAACAGCACCCAGGCTTTTAGCTGCAGCGAACGTTCATTCTCCGGCTCAACGGCTAAGGCGTAGTCCGTGCTTTCGATAGCCTCGTTGTACTCACCCAAATTGGTATGTGCCTCAGCACACCAGTTCCATGTCTCGACGCAGAAAGGATCAACATCAAGCATTCGTTCCAAATATGACAGGGCAGAACGATTGTTCTCCAACCCCAACTGCACGTCGGCTTGCAACTGCCAGGTCTTGTACCAGTTGGGCGACATTTCTTCAAGTATGTTGGCAAAGGTCAGCGCCAAGTCATATAGCTGATAGTCAATGAAGATATAAGCGGAATCGTAGATGAAGTAATCCCTGTCCTCGTCAATGGTATCAGAAACATGAAAGAGCAGACTGAAAGCATCATCCTCCTTGTTCTCGCGAATCAAAAGCTCGGCTTGAAGGAAATACACTTCGCGATGCTGCTGGTCGCCGATAGCGTCGCACAGCTTGTGGGCCTTCGCATTATCGCCTTTCAGCATATACTGACGTGCCCTTAAGATCTGAGGATCAACGGCATCAGGATGCAATTGCAAGGCGAAGTCTATCACCTCGTTGCTGCGCTTCTCGTCGTTGGCGACCATCGCGTAATACTCCGCAATATCCGTGAGCTCATCAGCATCCATGTAAAGCAGCTCGCCGCCGTCGCGAGCTGCTTCGTATTGTGCCAGAATCTTCTTGAATTCCGGATCTTCAAAATATTTAAGGTCGTCGTCTAAACGCATTCACTTTTAACGCTATCACTTCTTGAAGCTGTCCTTTAGACCTACGGTCTTGTTAAATACGAGGTGGTCTGGAGTAGAATCAGTATCTATGTTGAAGTAGCCGATACGCTGGAACTGCAGGTAGGTCAACGCCGGCATGTCCTTGACGAACTTCTCAATATAACAATTCGTGAGCACATGAAGCGAGTCGGGGTTCATCATCTGCTGCATCGCTTCCACATTCGAGAGTCCTTCGCCCTGCAGACGGGCCAACTCGTCGCGTGGATTCTCCACTTGCCACAGGCGTTCGTACATCCTCACCTCGGCAGGCAGGCAATGGCCACAACTGAGCCAGTGCAAAGTCTTACCCTTGATCTTACGGTCGGCACCAGGCTGTCCGCTACGTGTCTCTGGGTCGTAGGTGGCGTAGATGCAAGTGACATTACCCTCAGCATCAACATCGTAGGGATGCTCGTCCTCCTCGTTGCACTTAATGATATAGGCGTTCTTCAGGCGCACTTCCTTGCCAGGAGCCAGACGCATGAACTTCTTCTCGGCAACGGGCTGGAAGTCATCGCGCTCAATCCAAAGTTCACGGCTGAACTCGATGATGTGTGTTCCATCTTCGGGATGCTCAGGATTGTTCACTGCCTCCAGTTCTTCCACCTGCCCTTCGGGGTAGTTGGTGATGATGAGCTTCACGGGATTCACGACAGCAGAGACGCGCGTAGCTCGCTGGTTCAGGTCCTCACGAACAGCGCTCTCCAACAATGCAAAGTCGTTCAACGCATCGTAGGTCGTATAACCGATCTTATCGATGAAGTTGACGATGCTCTCGGGCGAGTAACCGCGACGACGGAAGGCACAGATGGTCGGCATGCGGGGGTCGTCCCAACCGCTTACGAAGCCATTCTTGACCAACGCCAACAGGTTACGCTTCGACATCAGCGTGTAGTTGAGGTTCAGCTTATTGAACTCGGTCTGACGAGGACGGTTGTCTTCGATGTTGTCCGTTTCGCCGCGCCACTCTTTCATCCATGTGACAAAGAGGTCGTACAAGGGACGATGCTCCACGAATTCCAGCGTACACCACGAATGGGTGACACCCTCGAGGTAGTCGCTCTGTCCGTGTGTGAAGTCGTACATGGGATAAGCATTCCACTGAGAGCCGGTGCGCCAATGCGGAATATTCAGCACGCGGTAGATCAGCGGGTCGCGGAAGAGCATATTGGGATGCGCCATATCTATCTTGGCACGAAGTACAAGAGTTCCGGGCTCGCACTTGCCGCTGTTCATGAACTCAAACAGACGGAGGTTCTCCTCAATGGGACGATCGCGGAAGGGACTGTTGGTGCCAGGCGAGGTGGTGGTGCCTTTCTGCTGGGCAATCACCTCAGCACTCTGCTCATCGACGTAAGCGCGTCCCTGCTTGATCAACCATACGGCGAAGTCCCAAAGCTGCTGGAAATAGTCGGAGGCATAGTAGATATTGGCCCACTCGAAGCCTAACCACTTGATGTCCTTCTCAATGGCATTGACGTACTCCGTATCTTCCTTCTGAGGATTAGTATCGTCAAAGCGAAGGTTGCATTTTCCGCCGTACTTCTTTGCCAAGCCGAAGTCGATGGCTATAGCTTTGGCATGACCGATATGCAAGTAACCGTTCGGCTCTGGCGGGAAACGCGTCTGCATTCGGCCGCCATTCTTGCCTTCGGCCAAGTCGTTAATCACTTTCTGTTCGATGAAGCTCACGCTCTTTTTCTCCTGAGCTTCGTTGTTGATAATCTCTGCCATATCTTTAATGTTTCTATTAATCAATTGTTTATATATTCCCGTCACATGCAAAGTTCCAGCTCTACGGTTTCCTGCTCATCACCCTACTCCTCATCAGGCATCTCCTCATCAGGCATCTCCCCATCGAGCCGCTTACTTGCGTTCCGTTTATTTCTTCGCGATTTTATCGCGAAAGCTCTTTCATCCTGCTCTGGTACTGCGCGATGTACTTGCCCAGGATGTCGAACTCGATGTTCACAACCGTACCTTCCTTGATATTATGGAAATTGGTCACCTCGAAGGTGTAAGGGATAATGCACACGGCAAAAGTGTTCTTCGTCGGCCGGCACACCGTCAGCGACACGCCATTGACCGTCACCGACCCTTTGTCCACGGTGAAGTAACCACGGCTGACCATCTCGGGATCAACATCATATTCAAAGGTGAACTCGTAGCTGCCTTCCTGATCCTCGACGCGCACGCAACGCGCCGTCTGGTCAACGTGGCCTTGCACGATGTGACCGTCCAGACGGCCTCCCATCTGCATCGAGCGTTCCACGTTCACCTCGTCGCCCACCTGCAGCAGGCCGAGGTTGGAGCGCTCCAGCGTCTCACGCATAGCGGTGACGACATAAGTGTCCCCTTCGATGCGCACAACGGTGAGGCACACGCCATTGTGGGCGATGCTCTGGTCGATCTTCAGTTCCGAAGTGAAGGGACAGCGCAGCGTGAAATGCATATTGTCCTGCTCGCGTTCGATGGCTACAACGGTTGCTGTAGCTTCTACAATTCCTGAAAACATACTGTCTCTATTTTGTTAACGTGTGCAAAGGTAATACAAAATAATTATATAGCCGCACAAAAATTGAAAAAATCACATTATCTTTGCCAACGAAATGAAAATAGAACACAGAAGACAGCTATATGCGTGGTTGCTATTGTCGGTATTTGTGCCGATGATGGCCTTTGCTGCACTTCATGTTCACGATGACAACAGCAACCCAGAATCGACTTGCGTGGAGTGCGTCAACCATCAGGCACACCCCGGACATTTATCCAACGCTAATGGCCATCTCCACGATTGTGTGCTTTGCCAGTTGCTGCATGTCAGCCTTCTGGTTGCCTCGTTCATCCTTCTTCATCTCCTCACCTCCACTCACCGTCCCGCTTTCTTGCGCCCCGTTGCGTTCGTCGGCGCTTACACTGGCGGTGATTTATGTTCGCGAGCACCTCCCTGTGAATAGATGACAACGGTTTTTCTTTTATTTTAATTCATCTATTCACCTTTTTATTTATTAATATCTTATGAAATCAGCATATTGTGCGCTGGTGCTGTTGTGTGTATGCACGACGGCCTTGGCGCAGTCGGCACCCGATTCCGCCGACATCTACTTCCACCATCTTGACCTCGATGAGGTTGTCGTGTCCAGCCCCGTTGGTCAGATCAAACGCAAACAATCAGCAACGCCCGTTTCGGTCGTCACGCAGAAGACCCTCCACCAAACATCTTCCACCAACATCGTCGATGCCATCGCCAAGCAACCCGGTGTTGCTCAGGTGACTACCGGCAGTGGCATTTCCAAGCCTGTCATCCGCGGTTTAGGCTACAATCGCATCGTCTCCGTGGCCGACGGCGTTCGCCAGGAGGGACAGCAATGGGGCGATGAGCACGGCCTTGAACTGGACGGACAGACCGTCGGGCAGGTGGAGATCCTTAAAGGACCGGCATCACTGATGTACGGCTCCGACGCCATGGCAGGCGTCATCATCTTCCACCCCGAAGCCGTTGAACCGGAGGGACGCATGGGGGCCAGCTTCTCCTCGGAATATCAGACCAACAGCGGCCTCTTCGACTATTCCCTACGTTTCGGAGGCAACAAGAAAGGGTTCGTTTGGAACGGACGCTACAGCGAAAAGCTCGCGCACGCGTATAAAAATAAATATGATGGCTATGTCCCAGGCACGCAGTTCCACGAACGGGCCGTCAATGCCATGCTCGGATTGAATCGCGACTGGGGCTTCTCGCACCTCACCCTCAGCTACTACCACACCACACCCAGCATGACCGAGGGCGAGCGCGACCCTGAAACAGGCAAGCTGCTCTACGATGACGACCAATATCCTAACGACAACCTCAAGACCTACCACAAAGCCCTGCCCTATCAGCAGATCCGCCACTACAAAGCCGTCCTCGACAACTCCTTTGTCCTCGGCGATGGCCTCCTCAAAGCCATCATCGGCTACCAGCAGAACCGCCGTCAGGAATTTGAAGAGCACCACCACGATGACGCCGACCACGACGATGACGACCACCACGAAGGCCCCGGCCTCGACTTCCTCCTCCACACCCTCACCTATGATGCCCGCTACCTCTATAACGCCTTCGAAGGCTGGAAGCTCACGGCTGGCGTCGGCGGTATGTACCAGCGCTCGCTGAACAAAGGCGAAGAGTTCCTCATCCCTGCCTACAACCTCTTCGACATCGGCGTTTACGCCACCGCCAGCAAGGCCCTCGACCGCTGGACCCTCAGCGGCGGCCTGCGCTTCGACAACCGCTACCTCCATAGTTTATCCCTCATCGATGATGGTGCACAGCGTTTTGCCGACTTCACGCGCAACTTCGCAGCCCTCAGCGGTTCCGTCGGCGCTGTCTATCACGCCAACAACCACCTCAACATCCGTGCCAATGCCGCCCGCGGCTTCCGCGCTCCTAACCTCAGCGAACTCGGCAGCAATGGCATCCACCACGGTACGCTTCGTTACGAAATCGGCAACCGCGACCTCCGTCCCGAGCACAGCTGGCAGGGCGATCTCGGCTTCGACTACAGCAGCCGCTACATCTCCTTCGAAGCCGCCCTCTTCATCAACCGCATCGACAACTACATCTTCGCCGAAGCCATCAACCATCCCACCACCCCTGTTGCCGTCTCCACTCCCGCCACTGTGACCTCGCCATTAGGCGAGGGTTCCCTCCCCCCTTCCTACCGCCTCTTCACCTACACCCAGGGCGACGCCCTCCTCAAGGGCTTCGAAGCCGGTTTCGACCTTCACCCCATCCACCAGCTGCACATCGGTTCCACCTTCTCGATGGTCGATGCCCGCCAGTTGCACCAGCCCGAGGAATCGCGCTATCTGCCCCTCACGCCTCCTGCCCGTCTCACGGCTGAGGTCAAATGGGAATTCACCCACAACGGCGACCACCACTCCGACGCGCCTCACCACGCCCATGAGGCCGCCAACCACCACCGCGCCGACCACCTCTTCGACAATGCCTATGTCAGCGTCGGCATGGAGCATTATTTCAAGCAGAACCATTACTACCGCGTTGCCGGCACCGAAACCGCCACACCCGCCTATACGCTCCTCAACGCCTCCGTCGGCACAGACCTCCTCCTGCGTGGCGGCCGCAAGCTCTGTGAGCTCTACATCATCGCCGACAACCTGCTCGACTGCGCCTACCAGAGCCATCTCAGCCGTCTCAAATATGCCGACATCAACAGCACAACAGGCCGTCGGGGCATCTTCAATCCTGGGCGCAACATCACCTTCAAGGTCATCTTTCCGGTTACGCTCTGAGCACATTGACGCATAAACAACATAAAAAAAGACGCAGAGAATCGCAATTTTCTTTGCGTCTTTTTCTTGTTTTCGCACAAAAGCATTATCTTTGCACGCAGAAAATCACTTTACCTACCCTATGCACATCGTCATTGCCGGAAATATCGGTAGCGGAAAGACGACGCTCACCAATATGCTTGCCCAGCACTATGGCTGGACGGCACAGTTCGAGGCTGTGGACTATAACCCATACCTCGAAGACTACTACAAAGATATACCACGATGGTCATTCAACCTCGAGGTGTATTTTCTCAAGCAACGGTTTAAGGATTTGCTTGAACTGGCTCATTCTGACAAAACTATCATCCAAGACCGCAGTATCTACGAGGGCGTTTACGTCTTCACCACCAACAACCATCAGATGGGCAACCTCTCCGACCGCGACTTCGACACCTACATGGAGCTCTTCGAGCAGATGACCGACATCCTGCGCTATCCCGACCTGATGATCTACCTCCGTGCCTCAGTGCCCCATCTCGTGGCCAATATCCAGAAGCGCGGTCGCGACTATGAGCAGTCCATGCCCATCGACTACCTTCGCAACCTCAACCACCTCTACGAAGACTTCATCTACGAGAAATACCGCGGACGCATCCTACCCATCGATGTCGATAACCTCGACTTCCAGCACCGCACCAACGACTTCGCCCACATCGTGGATAAGATCGACAGCACCCTCTTCAACCTCTTCCCAGAATAACTCTCAACTCTCCGCTCGGCGCTTGCGACGCTTCGCTCAGCGAAGAACTTTCAACTTTCAACTTTCAACTTTCAACTTAAAGCAATGCATATCGCCATCGCAGGAAACATAGGTAGTGGCAAAACCACCCTCACCAAGCTCCTTGCTGCCCACTACGGCTGGACGGCACGCTTCGAGCCCGTCGACTACAACCCCTATCTCGACGATTTCTATAAGGACATGAGCCGCTGGTCGTTCAACCTCCAGATCTACTTCCTGAACAAGCGCTTCAAGGACGTCGTGGAGATTGGCAAGAGCACCGAAACCATCATTCAGGACCGCACCATTTTCGAGGACGCCCGCATCTTTGCCCCCAACCTCCATGCCCAGGGCTACATGAGCGACCGCGACTTCGACAACTACACCGACCTCTTCGACCTCATGATGTCCCTCGTCAAGCTGCCCGACCTGATGATTTACATCCGCAGCTCCATACCCACGCTCATCGCACAAATTCAGAAGCGAGGCCGCGAGTTCGAGCAGAGCATACGCATCGATTACCTCCAGGGACTCAGCGAACGCTACGAGCAGTGGATCGAAGGCTACAAAGGCAACCTCATCATCGTCGATGGAGACAACTGCAAGTTCGGCGACAACCCGCAAGCCTTCCAACAAGTCACCGACATGATCGACGCCCAGCTCTACGGCCTCTTCAGTTAACTCGCGAGCCCCATGGATTTCTATCACACCCATAGCTCAGCCAGCGACTATCGCCGAGAAGAGCTGATCAAGAAAATCGAGCATGCCGTGAGCAACCTCACGCTCGAAGAGCTGGAGGCGCTGTACTATGACATGACAACCAAATGCTACATCAACGACTGATGAGCACTAACCATACGACAACAATGAAAAAGATCTATCTTGTTTTTGCAATGCTGCTCGCGCTGGCAGCTTGCCAGCAGAACAAGCCCGCAGAGGCTGTCAAGAGTGAACAGGAGGCTAACGTGGAAACCGTAGCCGACACCATCAGTAACGAAACAAAAATGGCTAACATGGAAGAAGTACAAGCTTACCTGAAGGAATGCGGAGCATTCTTCATCGCAACTGCCGACGGCGACCAGCCTCACGTGCGTCCCTTCGGCGTGTCAGAGATTATCGACGGCCGTCTGTACATCATGACGGGCAAAGTGAAAGACGTTTACAAGCAGATGGCCGCCAACGGCAAGTTCGAGATTTGCGCCCTGAAGCCTTCGTGCACAGAATGGATGCGCCTGAGCGGAACCCTCGTCAACGACGAGACGCTCAGCGTGAAGGAAGAGTTCCTCAACCGCAACGAAGGCCTGAAGGCGATGTACAAGGCTGACGACGACAACATGGCCGTGCTCTACATCACCAATGCCACTGCCCGTTTCTGCTCCTTCTCGGCACCCGAAAGAAGAGTCAACTTCTAACGCGTCTGAATAGCGGCCACGCTGGCACCTGCTCGATACCATGAAGGTGCTTACTCAATATCGTGGCCTACGCATCGTGAATGCCCCGTACCCCTCTTAGGAGACCGCGCGTGGTCTCTTATAAGAGTCGTGCAGGTCTTTTATGTCCCATTTCGTTTCGCGTTGCAAAGGTACGACATTTCTTTTGCGGTAAACGAATGATTGCCCCACTTTTTTTCACTTTTTTCTTGCCCTCGCTTGTTGCAACGCTGCTATTCCATCAGCCGACTATGTAGGGCCACCAAGCCCTTTCTTGTACCATTTTTATGTTTTTAAACTCGCTAACACAAGATTTTCATCATTTCATCCCCTCTATCTCAGATATTTATTTTAATTTTACACCCTCAAAACGATGCAAGTATTTAAAAGTAGTTTTTAACTAAGTATTGATGTTGGACAAAAAAGAGTTACAAAAGGCAGTAAACCCTGTTTATTTGACCGCCAAAGGGACTTTGAGTGTTCTGTGCCAGGCGAAGGATCCGGATGCGGAGGCACTCATGGCTTTAATCGGCCTGGAAACAAATCTGCAAGAGCGGGCGAAGACTATTCCCGCCTCTATCTCAAACTGTTACATGATTGCCCAGACGGCCCGCTATGAAATTAACAACACAGCGGCGCTTCGAAGCAACGCCACCATTATCGTGGATCTTCCTTCGGGTTATTCGCCCCGTGGGTTCCGCGTGTCTTCGGCGGGAAAGCGTTATTTCGGGTTTGACCTTCCGGTGGTGATAGACGACATGGCTCCAGCCGCACAGAAGGTGATGACACAAGAGCAGCGCAGCCTGTCCAGTTATCACGCCGTGGATGCCACCAATTACCAATCCATGAAAGAAGCGTTGGGATGTGTCAAGGGCGAGCTATGCATCGTGACGGAAGGGCTGCTCGGGTATCTCAACGAGCCGGAGCTGGTGAGTCTCTGCGAGGCCATTCACCGCCTCCTCTCGGAGTATGGCGGCACCTGGATGACGGCCGATCTGTCCATCTTGAGAATCTATGCGCTCACCTTAGGCACTCTGCTCAAAGGTGACGAGCTTGCTTTCATGAATAGTTTCAAAGATAAAGGCGGCGGTTTGGCCGATGTGAAAATGAACCAGAACAGCCTCTTCCTCAATGGCGAGGAGGGAGCCATACGATTCCTGGAGAACCTGGGATTCACTATAGAGACAGAACCCGTCACCCTCTATCTTCCGGATATTCCCAGCATAAATGATGAGCTCCGTAATGCCTATCAGCAAATGAACATGCTCACTATGCGTGTCTCTTCCCCTAAGGCCTGGAAAGATCCGACTCCCGAGCTTCCTTTTAAAGTTGAAAGTTCGGTGACAGGGGGTAAGCTGGTAATGAAAGTACAGGGACGGTTAGACACCCTCACAGCGACGGACCTGCTGAAAGCCTTCCAGGAGTCGTCCCCTCAGGCCGATTCTATAGAACTGGACGTAGAGAAAATGCCTTACATATCACAGGCCGGTCTCCGTGTGCTGTTGATGATGAGAAAGTCTGTGCAGAATCCGAGCGACCTTAAGATATTCCACGTCTGCCCTGAAGTGGAAAAAATCTTCAAAATGACAGGATTTGACACGCTCCTGCTTTAAGTATGGAAACTATCTTGGCTATCTTGCGATGATAATTGTTGAAAAGAGTTTGCAATTCAAGGGCTTCCATAGTCACAGAATTAATGGTTTTGAGGCTGCAAAAATACGCAGGAATTGTTAAACAATCTATAAAAACAAGGTAAAAGAACCTTCTTACAAACAAAAATAAGGGTGGTCTCAGAAATTTGTTATAATTTTATCTCGATTTTAACTGCAGAATAGATGATAGACCTGTTTGATCACATGGCAATAAACAATTTACCAAGCTAATCATGGCACTACCGAAATTCATCATCACAATGGAAGGTTACCTGCGTCTTGGCATGGTCAATCAGCATAAGGACCTGCTGATTGGCGATGACCAGTGCATCGGCGGCGGGTACTATCAGTTCGACTGGACAAGTAATCGTCTGCTGCTTGACCGTGTATCGTATGACTTTGGACGGCCACGCTGGCACCTGCTCGATACCTTGAAGGTGCCAGCCCAATATCGTGGCCTACGCATCGTATATGCCTATGACGATGACCATGAGGACTATATCGTGAGTGATGAGCTGAATATAACGTACTACTAATATGGACAATATAAGGATAGTCTCGGCAAAACCAGAAGATGCTGATTTCATTGCATGGATTGTGGCTCAAGGGATGCACATGGACGACGTGCCGCCGTTTCTTAAGGGAATCGGTGCTCGTGATGATACGCTCTATAGTTGGACACATACGCGACTTCTACAGTGTGAAGGCGAACCTATAGGAGGACTTATCTCATACGATGGAGCCACACATGAGGATGGACGAAGGAAGACCTGGGTGATGCCCGATGGAAAACTACTCAACTCGGGCGACACACCTGAGACAGCGGAAGGGGAATACTATCTTGACTCCTTGGCTATCGTACCGGAGTTTCGAGGACATGGCCTGTGGAAACTGTTGTTTGATGATGCCGTTGCAATGGCCAGGAGCAAAGGATTCCATCGGGTAGCGCTGATTTATGATGTGAATTATCCACGGTTGGCGCAGCGTTATCTCTCGTATGGGTTCCAGCCGGAAGACACTTTCCTGTATTTCGGCACGTTATGCCGTAAAATGGCACTCACATTATAAATAGGATTTAATGGAATGACTATACACATGGAGAAGATATGAACATAGAGGACTATCGCGAGTATTGCCTGTCTTTAGGTGCAGATGTGGAGGAGAAACAGCCTTTCACGGCGTTCCACTATGCCAGTGGCGTGCTTGTGTTCTACGTCTGTGGTCACATGTTTTCATTCTTCGATTGCGACAACTATGGTGTCATTACGTTGAAGTGCCAGCCGGAGCGTATCGAGGAGCTGAAGGTCGAACACAGCTGCATCGGCAGGCCGTTCAACATGTCACCCAAATATTGGATCGGCATTGATGCCGCCACAGCACCCGATGACCTCCTTCGTGAACTGACACACAACTCATACGAGATAGTCAAGACAAAGTATAAAAGGAAATAGCAGATAATGTCCGACCGCACCTATATCGCCATTGATTTGAAGTCGTTCTACGCTTCGGTGGAGTGCGTGGCCAGGGGATTGGATCCGCTGACCACGAACCTCGTGGTGGCTGACAAGAGTCGGACGGACAAGACTATCTGTCTGGCAGTGTCGCCATCGATGAAAGCTTACGGCATCGGAGGACGGGCGCGGCTCTTCGAGGTAGTGCAGCGCGTGAAGGAAGTGAACTATGAAAGACGGCGCAATGCGGGATGGCATTTCACAGGCAAGTCATCTAACGACATTGAGCTGAAAGCACATCCCGACTGGGAGTTGGATTATTTTGTGGCGCCACCGCGAATGGCTCACTACATTGAGGTGAGCACACTGGTGTATCAGACGTACTTGAAATATATAGCGCCTGAGGATATTCATGTCTATAGCATCGATGAGGTGTTCATGGATGTGACGGCTTACCTCGGCACCTATAAGACAACACCACATGAGCTGGCCATCCGCATGATACGTGATGTGCTGGCCACCACTGGCATCACGGCCACCGCAGGCATCGGCACGAATATGTACCTCGCTAAGGTGGCTATGGACATCGTGGCGAAGCACGTACCGGCTGACAAGGACGGAGTACGCATTGCGGAGCTGGACGAAATGACATACAGGCGCACGCTGTGGAACCACCGCCCGCTGACCGCTTTCTGGCGCTTTGGACGTGGCATCGCAACGAAACTGGCTGAGTACGGCATCACCACGATGGGGCAGATAGCCCGAAAGTCGCTACAGAACGAAGAGTTCTTCTATAATCTCTTCGGCGTGAATGCAGAACTGCTCATCGATCATGCATGGGGATGGGAGCCGTGTACCATCGACTATGTGAAAGCCTACCGGCCTGAGACGAACTCCTTCAGCAGTGGGCAGGTGCTGCAGGAGCCTTACGAATGGTCAAAAGCGAAGGTGGTGCTACAAGAAATGGCAGACGCAATGGCACTGAGTCTCTTCTCGAAGCAGTTGGTGACAGACCAGTTGGTGCTAACCATCAACTACGACACGGAGAACCTGACCGACCCGGAACGCCGAGCACGGTACACAGGTCCTGTGACAACGGACTATTATGGTCGCACCGTGCCGAAGCATGCACATGGCACAGAAAACCTGTCGCGTCAGACATCCTCTTCCTCAATGATCGTGGAAGCTGCAGCGCGGCTGTACGAGCGTATCACCGACCCTACCCTGCTCGTACGTCGCATCACCTTGGTCACAAATCATGTGGTGCCGGAGTCCGAGGTTCGCAAGGCGTCCGCTCCCACGCAACTTGACCTCTTTACGGATTACGAGGCCGAGGAACAACAGCGCAGAGAGGAGGAAGAGACGTTGGAGAAGGAACGCCGTCTGCAGGCGGCGCAACTGGCCATCAAGTCACGCTTCGGCAAGAACGCCATCCTTCGGGGTGTGAGCTACACCGAAGGGGCAACGGCTAAGGACAGAAACGCACAAATAGGAGGACACAAGGCGTAAGCATTTACTATTTGACAAATTATGATTTATGGATAGTTACGAAGATATCATCAACCTGCCGCACCCGGTTTCTAAGAAGCATCTGCAAATGTCAATGATGCAGAGGGCCGCTCAATTTGCTCCTTTTGCGGCATTGACGGGTTACGATGCAGCCATCAATGAGGCGGCACGGAAGAATGGCGAACCTGAAATACCGGGCAGGTAGTATCAATAGGTGAATCCGAACATCCACAAGGGGATGCGATTCCCGTGGCCTACTTCCGTGTCATCTACGGCAAGGAAGCTATTGGGTACATCTGCAATTTGTTCGAAGGACTTCCTTCTTCCGCCTACCTCAAACAAATACCGATCATCAACAAGGAAATCGCCCTTCAGAGGATGCTTGATATCATGCAACACGGAAAGCTGGCTGCAGAAGTAGGTCTCACGCTCATTGCCCTTATGGACATTGGGGTGCTGTTTTCCTCCTGTCAAAAATGACATCTTCTCGACTCTTTTTCATAGTCTTACATTGTTTTAAGGTTCCCGAAATGTTCTTTGTGAATAGTTAAAAGATATTAATTTTTATCTTTTTGGACTCCGGCGGATGATTTTTGATCATTTTTGTGTTACAAGTGTGTTACAGCCCAAATTTGTAACACATTTGGTAACACAAATTGGCCGCTTCAAACCGCTTAAACACATCAAAGAGCGCTGTTGATAATTTTTAACAGCCCTCGGTGAAGAGATCATGTATAAGTGGCGTTTTCCTTCTTCTTTTGGAAGAATATCGCTGTCTTAGAGTTCTAAAGTAATAAATAACTTATTGAATATCAGACAACTTTTCAAAAGGCGCTTACGAGATGAATTCTCGCGTTAATGTTCGTTAAAGCAGGACGTTTTCCCTTATAAAAGGGCGACAATCCTTGTTAAAAAACAGAAATGGGAACCTCTTTCGAGATTCCCATTGTAGCGCCTACGGGAATCAAGTTTTGGGGTAATACTCAATCTCTTAGGCTTATTTCTTTTTAGCTGTAACAAAACCTGTGACGGAAATCTGCTAACAGACTAAAAGATCAATTCGGGGAGGCAGAAATTTCTTTCTCTTTATAATCTGCTTAATGGTTCTCACGAACTGTTGAGCAGATTTTTTTGTGCCCTGACGTTTAGGTTAAAAGGTGCTCAATTTGTCTTTTCGCTTTGTTGGCACTCCAACTACCTTTGCAACACCTTTCAGCACTTGCGCAACTTTGATGCTATCTCCGTCTTGCGAGTGCAAAGGTACAGAAAATTGAAGTATAAACAAAATAAATGTTTAAAAAAATGACTATTTTAGGCGGTTTGAGTGCGTTTTTAAGCGGTTTTAACACATTTCACGGCTTTTTCGGGTCGCAAATGCAGCGTTTTTCACCTTTTGAATGCATGGAAGGATGCTGTTTGGGATAATTATTGTTTGTCAACAACCATTATACAATCCTCTAACAAGATGGAAACAATACAGAACAAGACTGGATGGCTTAGACAGCTCCGACCAGACAAGGTGATGCTCGGAAGACTGAGCAGCCGTAATGAATGCCGCTCGATGTCCTCCATCATCCTCCGATGGAACAAGACGGAGGGGCTTATGCAAAAACAGGAAATGAAGTATAAGATTGACTATGATGATTTGGTCGTAGCAGTCTGGCTCGTTGGAGTTAAGGGAAAGGAGGTTCGCCATGTTAAGTAGCATTGAGCTTTCTACCCTCGCCCACCTCATCGTAGAGGAAATAGAGAAACGGGCAATCAACTATAACTTCTTCACGGCGGAGCAGGTGGCACAGAAGCTGGGGCTTACCGTGAAGGAAGTAAATAACAAGTTCGCCAAAGGAGAAATCAAAGGGGCCGTCAAGAAGGGGAAGCTCTGGTATATCAGCGAACAGACATTGTTTAGCTCCCTTTTTGAGGGAGTATGTATAAGTGAAAAGTCCACGGCTGGCAAGCTGTGAAGCCAGCCATCCGTGGCAATTTT
>JAEEHP010000002.1 GCA_016280855.1 Bacteroidaceae bacterium | reverse complement strand
CCAGAAGAATATCGCACCGCGTGAAGCGCTCACGCTGGAAGTGCTCAACGCCAACCCGTTTGCCGACTTCAATGCTCCAATGATGAAGATGGCCAACCTCTCGGCCGTCAACGTCGTCAGCGAGAAGAGCAGCGGCAGCGCCTCGTTCCTCGTCGGCACCACGGAGTTTGCCGTACCCCTCGGCAATCTCATCGACCTCGATGCCGAGCGCAAAAAGCTCGAGGCTGAGCTCCAGCGCATCGAAGGCTTCCTCGTCAGCGTGCAGAAGAAACTTGCCAACGAGCGCTTCGTGGCGAACGCCCCAGCCGCCGTTGTCGAGATGGAGCGCAAAAAGCAGGCCGATGCCGAGCAGAAGATTTCCTCCATTCGCGAGACGCTCGCCAACTTGTAACAACGAAGATATCGACACAACACAATGCAACGCCCTCATCACCTCCTGGTTCTGCTCCTGGTGATGATTAGTTCGGCCGTCGCGGCGCAGGATTACATCACCATCAGCGGAACGGTAACAGACCGGCAAACCCACCGCCCGCTGCCGCACACGAGTGTGGTTGCGGAGCAGGTAGGTACGGTGACCAACGAGCAAGGGCGTTTCAAGTTGAAAATCAGTCCGCAGACGAAGAAGCTCACGCTCTCGTTGATTGGCTACCGAAGTCGCGACGTGAAGGTTGAGGCCGACGGGCAGGAACTTGAGATTCAGCTGCAGCCCGTTGCTGTGACGCTCAACGAAGTCGTCGTGCGATCCGTGGCAGCAGGCGATATCGTGCGAGCCGCCATCAGCCGCTTCAGCCATAACTATAGCCTCACCTCCACTTCCTACAAAGGCTTCTACCGCGAGGTCATCCAGAAACGCCGCCAATACCTGAGCATCAGCGAGGCCGTCGTGGAGCTCTACAAGTCGCCCTACGACGACAACGGAATCCTCTTCGATGCCGTTTCCATCCTGCGCGGACGGCGGATGATGAATATGAAAGCCCGCGACACGCTGGCGGTGAAACTCCGTGGAGGCCCTACGTTGCCTATCTTGGCGGATGTGGTGAAGAACGAGGAACTGCTGTTCTACGAGGACGACCTCTCGTGCTACCGCTACGAATACATGGGCGACGAGCGTCTGGACGACCGCGCGCATTACGTGATTCGTATGGTGCCCGAAGGCTTCAAACCCTATGCTTTGTTCTATGCCACGCTGTATATCGATCGTCAGACGCTGGCCATCTCGCGTGCCGACCTGCGCCTCGACATGAGCAACCGTGCCCGTGCCACTGCCACGATGCTCGTTCATCGTCCGACGGGCCTGTATTTCACGCCGCAGGAGCTGACGTTCAACATATACTATCGCACGGAGGATGGCGTCACCTATCTCAATTATGTGCGCAACGAGATGCGTTTCAAGTGCGACTGGCGCCGCCGTCTCTTTGCCTCGTCGTTCACGGTGGTCAGCGAGTTCGTGGTCACCGACGTCCTCCGCAACGCCAAGCCTATTCGTGGGCGCGACAGCTTCCGTCGCCACGACAATCTCTACGACAACGTTGATTTCTTCGGCGAACCCGATTTCTGGGGTCCTGACAATATTATCGAGCCCACCGAGTCCCTGAACCGTGCCATCGACCGCCTCCGCCGTTCCGTAGAGCGCACAATCGGCAACTGAACCATGCAAATCATTAGCAATGATATATCACTAAGCACAAATAATGTTTTATAAGACAACGAATTATACAAATTTTACGAATTCTTTCTTGTCCTATAGTCGTATCTTCTTATAGACACGACGCAAGCTTAAATTCGTTTAATTCGTATAATTCGTTGTTTAAAAGAAGGAATGTGCCAAGTGCTATATTGTTGCAAAAACATTTGTCCCCAATTGTCCTAATTGTCCCAATTGCCATTCGTTAGGTAGGTGTGAGTTGGTAAGTTGTTGATTCCCTTTTGCTTTCATTCGTTGATTGGTACAAGTAAACTTTCATAGAAGCCTGCGAGTAATTCCTCTATAAGGGTTCAGCAGGATATTTTTTTGTAGCTCTTGCAACTTTATTTGTTTCTGCGACGTCAAATATAAAAATCAACTGGAAGAAAAACATCCGTCGATCTAATATATGGGTTTAAACAACGAATAATATGAATAGGTTTGTAAGTAAGAGTATCATTTGCGGTCTTCTTCTGACCGTTTCCTTCACCACGGTCAATTGTCAAGACTCTAAGAAAACAGGCTTCTACAAAGGAAACATTGACACGTCACTGCCCATTGAAAGTAAATACAAGGAAACGGGCGGTGAGGAAGTAGCTAAGGTGGAATACGATAGCGACGATGCCACCATTGGCAAGATTGTCGTTGTCTATCCTCAGTCCCTGCTGAAGTCGGACCAAGCTTTGCCTCTTGTCAATATCGGCAATGCCTCGAATACCACAGCCTACGACCTGATGGAGGCGATGGAACATTTGGCATCCTGGGGCTTTGTGGTGATAGGCAATATGGACAAGCAGACGGGCACAGGTGCTTCAATGTCGCAGACGTTGGACGCATTTCTTGCTCTTGCAGACCGGCAGGACAATCAGTTTAATGGCAGGATTGACACGACGAAGATAGCCATAGCCGGATATTCACAAGGCGCATACGGAGCGGTCATGGCAGCTACGGTCTATACTAATAGTAAAGCGTATAAGGCTGTGTATCTGTGCAGTTGTCCGCAGAAGCAGATAGGCATCAACTTCAAGTGGGGAGCCTCGGACTTCAGTAAGATCTGTGCTCCGTTGCTGATGGTAGCAGGAACGGGCGACTGGGATTCGAAAATCATCAGTCCGGAGGAGGCTTTTCAATCAAATTTCGATGAGACGACAGGGGACTTTCCCGTCGTTGCTGCACGTCATACAAGCAAGGACCATGAAGAGATGGGCGGCGAAGGTGACCCTTATATGACGGCTTGGTT
>JAEEHP010000193.1 GCA_016280855.1 Bacteroidaceae bacterium | reverse complement strand
TATGAGGGGCTTCCCACCTACCAGCCTTTCGACCGCATCATCATCACTGCCGGCGCACCCAGCATTCCTGAAAAACTCATTGAACAGTTGAAATCTGGTGGCATCATGGTCATCCCAATGGACAACGCCGAAGGCGACGGGCAGACCATGTTAAAGGTCACGAAACTGGAAGACGGCACACTCAAACAAGAGTCGTTCGGCGACTTCAAGTTTGTGCCGATGCTGAAAGAGATTGGGAATGACTGAAAAGGGAAGGTAGTACCTTATTACCTCTTCATGATGCGTTCCATGTGTCGTTGACCTGAGCTTTCAACGACCTCAACAAGATAGAGGCCGGGAGCCAGGTGGCTGAGGTCGAAACACCTACCATTACCGTGCATGACCTTTTGCCCGTTGGCATCATAGATGCTGACTTGGGCTGACGTTGTCGTACTAATGCTGATGCGCCCGTCAGTGGGATTGGGATAGACGATGGCTTTGCCTGACTGTTCTGCCACGCTGTTGGAATCGGTGTCAATCTTTAGTTCTGTCGTAGTGGGGTCGTCGGCGGTCGGAGCGAAAGTGCTCTCGCAGTAACCACTAGCGTACACGTTGTTGACCATCACCTTGTAGGAACTGATGCCCTCGAGGGTGGCCTCGTCGAAGAACTCGTAGTGTTCACTGCCGTCCTTCGCGACAGTACCTATGGGGAGGAAGTCCTCCTCGGTAATGTGGCGGCGGTAGACGACATAGGTGCTTTCAGGTTCTACATCTTCCATCTCAACCTCCGGTTCCCAAAAGAGGTGGTTGCAAAAGCCCTGTGGCGTGGTCTCACATAGCCCTCGCAGCATTTGGGCAGGATGGCAGTAGTAGACCTCGTAGTCGACGGGACAGGAGATGGCTTGCCCGAAGTGGTTCACGATGGTATAGGTGTGCCTGCCTGGACTGACACCCTCATCGTAGAAGTAGTTACTAGAATGGCCAGCGGAGCCGACCCAATGTGGGTCTATTACCACACCGTCACGGCTGATGGTGGCGTAGTCAGGTCCGTCAGCACCACCGCCTCCTGGCCAGAAATACTGGTAGCAGAGGCCTTGCTGGGTGCCGGTACCCGAGTCAAGCAAGGGCTGCCAATTCCCTTGTTGTGGGTCGTAATACTGAGCTTCACCCGTGATGGTGATACCCGTAGAAGTGACCGGCACAGCCCACACGCCGCCTTGCAGGGTGCCACTGAGCGATAGCACATACCAATAGGTGCGCCCAGGTTCAAAATCGAGATTGAGAGGCACTCTGACACGGGCCACAGGACGACTGACATCGTAGAAGTCGTTCTCTGCAGTGCGGTAGCATAAGGCGTAGCTGACCGTCACGCCAGGGATAGGCGTGTCAAGACTGCCCGCCACCAGTTGCCCACCATCATCGGGGTCGCCATCGTAGAAAGCCAGATATGCCGCTGTGATAGTCGGATCGGGCGTGTTGCCTTGATAGGCGTAGAACGTCATCCCTCCAAGCATCCAACTGGGTACGAAGGGTTCCTTGATGCGATAGCCAGCCTGATGATCGACATTAAAGCCATAGTCGGCTAAGCCACTGTGCAAGGCACTAACGTCCCATCCGTTGTGATAGCCCACTCCATGATGGGTGACGAAGTCGTTTTCCCAGCCATCGCCACGCTCGCCCGTACGGAACGCATCCATGTAGAATTCGTTCCATGTCAGCTCAACGGCATGTTCGTCAACGAAGCCGCCACTGAGGTTTTGCGGGGTCTCGTAGCTGCTACAGTCAAGGTATTGGAACGTGACCGAGACGGGGTCGGAGACACCGTCGTTGTAGACAGCTGCCACGGCAAGGGTGTAGAATTGCTCGTTTGTCAGCGTGTCCGTCGGCAAATCGTAGCTGCACTCGGGTAGGTCGTAGTCGCCCAAAAGCTGTCCGTCGAGCCACAGTCTATAGGCCTGCACATCGTGGGTCTGCCACTCTGGGTGTTCCCCATAGACGCGCAAGTTGTCGATGGCGAAATAGTCCAGTGGTGAATAGGATCTGAAAACGAACCTGGCGAAGTCGCTGTGCAGGAGGATGCCTCCGTAGAGCGACTCAACAACGTGACCTTCGGGAGGCGTGAAACGGTCAGCGGAAAAGATGTACTGAGACCCGATTTCAAATTTGCAACGCGTGCCGTTTTCCAGGTCATAGTGAAGGGCGTAATCGAATTCCACGCTGGCCCAGCTCAGATCTGGCAACGAGTCGAAGAGATGGGAGACATACTCTTCAACGTAGGTGCTGCCGTTGAGTTGGTCGGACTGTGCGTAGAGATAGGGCGAGTGGTCGGCAGGGAAATCGAGGCCAGAGTTGCTCTCTGGCGTCTCAATGCGCCATGGGTCGAAAACGCCGCCCCAACTATAAGTATGCCACCCTTCAGGCATCTGTCCGTCAGCGAAGTCAAAGGTATGGGTAAAGTACTTGTCAGGATTCATCCATTCGACATGATACACTTCGTCGATCTTAACTCCAAGAGGGGCCATGTGCTGCTGAGCCTTCAAAGCTATCGAGGCAGCAAGCATGAGAACCAGAAAAGCAATGCGTGTCTTCATGGATTTTGTAGTTTTATTGAAACGTTACTTATTTCTTGAAAATACCACCCAAGAGCCCTCGGAAAATCGACTTTCCGAGTTGGCGCCCGAAGGTTGTCGCCGTCGTGTTGATGGTCTTCTCGACGGCTTTCCTTGTGGTGGATTTCTTCTTGGAGCTTGTTCTCGAGCTGGTACTTCTTGAGCGCTCTTTTTCCTTCGCTTCCTTGGCCAGGCGCTTCTCTTCCTCCTCTTCTTCGCGTTGGCGACGCTTTTCCTCTTGTTTCTGCTGTTCGAGGAGGAGTTCGTAGGCGCTCTCGCGGTCGAAGCTCTTGTCGTAGATGCCATAGAGGCGTGAGTTGCGGATCAAGGCAGCACGCTGTCCCTCGGTGATGGGTCCAATTTGGCTGAGCGGGAAGAGTATCTTGGCGCATTCGACGATGCAGGGCGCGCCTTTCGCGTCGAGGAAAGAGACCAAAGCCTCGCCCGTGCCCAGTTCCAGGATGGCCGCTTCGGTGTTGAAGTTGGGGTTGGTGCGGAAGGTCTGGGCCGCCGCCTTGACGGTCTTCTGGTCTTTGGGCGTATATGCTCTCAAACCATGAAGCACGCGGTTGCCCAACTGTCCGGCGATGATTTCTGGAATGTCGCTCGGACTTTGGGTGATGAAATAGACACCAACGCCCTTGGAACGCACCAAACGGATGACCTGCTCGATCTTGTCAATCAAGGCCTTGGAGGTGTCCTTGAACAACATGTGGGCCTCGTCGAAGAAGAACACCAGCTTGGGCAGTTCGAGGTCACCGACTTCAGGCAACTGTTCGTAGAGTTCGCTCAACAACCAGAGCAGGAAGGTGGAATAGAGCTTTGGGTTAAGCATCAACTTGTCGGCAGCCAACACATTCATCACGCCGCGACCTCCTTCAGTTTGGAGGAAATCCAAGGCATTGAACGAAGGTTCGCCGAAGAAGATCTCACCGCCTTCGGCCTCGAGGGCCAACAGGGCACGTTGGATGGCACCCACGCTCACCGACGACACCGTACCATAGGTTGTGGTGTACTCCCTGGCGTTTTTCGCCACATAGTCGAGCATCATGCGAAGGTCCTTCATATCGATGAGCAGGAGGCCTTGGTCGTCAGCAATCTTGAAGACGATGTTGAGGATGCCCGTTTGGGTTTCGTTGAGG
>JAEEHP010000192.1 GCA_016280855.1 Bacteroidaceae bacterium | reverse complement strand
TGCAGTGTGCCTTCGTCGATACCCCCGAGGTGGAGCGAATCAACGAATTCATCGCTGCCCAGCAGAGTTACAACATGCCGTTTGAACTGCCTGAGCCCGACACGCCAGAGAGCGACATGGGTGATGGCGGCAGTGCTGATGTCGATATGCAGCACCTCGATCCGCTGTTCGAGGATGCAGCCCGTCTCATCGTGCTCAACCAGAGTGGCAGCACCTCACTCATTCAGCGTAAGTTTGCCATCGGCTACAACCGTGCAGGCCGCCTGATGGATCAGCTCGAGAAGGCTGGCGTCGTCGGAGCCGCCATGGGCAGCAAGCCGCGTGAGGTGATGATACAGGACGAGATGAGCCTGAACAACCTCTTGAATAGTTTACGATAAATACATATATTTGACATGAAAAAGATTTGTTTTCTGATAGCAATGGCACTGATGAGTGCCGGCTCCTTTGCGCAGAGCGCCAAGAGTGTACTCGACAAGGCCGCATCCCACATCACCGTGAAGGATGGTGTCAAGGCCAACTTCAAGATGACGGGTTCTATGGGTAACACCAGCGGCACCATCCTCATCAAGGGACGCAAGTTCCAGGCTACGACGCCCGTCGCCACCGTATGGTTCGACGGTAAGACACAATGGACTTATGTGAAGAAGAATGACGAGGTCAACGTCAGTACCCCCACAGAGGCACAGCTGCAGGCCATCAATCCCTACAACTTCATCAACCTCTACAAGAAGGGTTATGACTGCACGCTCAACAAGTCGGGCAAGGACTACGTTGTGCATCTCACCTCAAACACTGGCAACAAGAACATCCGCGAGCTCTTTGTCACCATCAACAAGACTACGTACCAGCCGACGCAAGTCAAGTTGCTACGCGATAAGAAATGGACTATCTTCGACATCACAGAACTCAAGAAGCAGAGTGTCGCCGACAGTCAGTTCCGTTTCAACGCTAAGGACTTCCCGCAGGCAGAAATCATCGACTTGAGATAAAAATCCATGAACAATTTCCGACTCTATCGCCTGCTCAATAAGAACACCAAGCTGAGCTACAAGCGTAGTCCTATGTTCGAGCAGAACAAGTGGGCCAAGGCACTCATGTATTTCGGTAGTGCACTCTTCGGCCTATACCTTATATTATATGGCATCATCATCGCTATGACAGCTGACGGTGAGGCAGGCCGCATGTTCTCATTGATGCCCTTCATCCTCATTGTCGACTATCTGCTGCGCTATGTATTCCAGACCACACCAGGCATGATGGTGAAGCCCTATATCCTACAGCCCATCTCGCGCTACACCGCCATCGACTGTTTCTTGGTTTCATCGCATCTCAACAGCTATAACTTCCTCTGGCTGATGATGTTCCTGCCCTATGCCTACATCATCCTCATCGCTGGAGCTGGTTTCGGACCCGTTAGCTGTGAGCTCCTCGCCTGTGTCTTGATGATGATCCTCAACAGTCAGATCTATCTCTTCTTCCGTACCCTCGTCAATCGCAACGTGCTCTGGTTCCTGAGTTCTGTTGTCGTCTATATGTTTCCATTCGCCCCTGTTCTGGTGAACTTCAGCGAGAAGGCTTTGGGCAAACTCATCGATACCTACGAGATAGCAGGTCGCAGCTGGTTCATCCTGCCAGCCATCCTGATTGTGCTGGCGATCCTCTTCTTCATCAACCGCCACTTACAGTTTAAGTTCGTCTATGAGGAGATCTCCAAGAAATCCGAGAAGGCGCTGAAGCATATTTCGCAGTTCTCCTTCCTCAACCGCTTCGGACTCGTTGGTGAATACCTGAAGATAGAGGCCAAGTCGAATATGCGCAACAAGACGATGCGTTCTCGCTGCATCATGAGTCTCTCGCTGATTGTCGTGTTCTCTCTGCTCATCTCCTATACGTCCATCTACGACAACGATATGATGCTCAACTTCTGGTGCATCTACTGTTTTGCCATCTATGGCGTCACCGCACTGATTAAGATCATGGGACAGGAAGGCAACTACATCGACCTTCTGATGATGCACCGCGAGAATATTATCGCCCTGCTCAAGGCCAAATTCTGGTTCTACAGTGCCGTGCTCGTCATCCCTTATCTCATCATGCTCCCTGCCGTCTTCAATGGTAAGTTCACCCTCCTGATGCTGACGGCCTATATGCTGCTGACAGCTGGATTCCTCCATTTCGTCATCTTCCAGCTCGCCGTCTATAACAAGCAGACGCTGCCCCTGCAGCAGAAGATGACAGCCAAGGGCAACTTCGAGAACGGCATGCAGCTCGCCATCGAGATGGTGGCCCTCTTCGGCCCCGTCATCATCGTGGCAGTTGGCTATATTCTGGTAGGTTTTGAGAAGACCTACATCTTCATGTGCCTGCTCGGACTGGCCTTCATCCTTACCCACCCCCTGTGGATCAGAAACATCTACAAGCGCATGATGGAACGCCGTTATGAGAACCTCGAGGGATTCCATAGCAGCCGTCAATAACTTTTTAGTAAGAAAATCGCCAAAAAGTTTGGTGGTATGAAAAAAAGTTAGTACCTTTGCACCCGCAAAACGAAAGGATGCACCCGTAGCTCAGTTGGTAGAGCACCTGACTCTTAATCAGGGTGTCCAGGGTTCGAGCCCCTGCGGGTGTACTAAAAAAGGAGGAAAGTGACCT
>JAEEHP010000191.1 GCA_016280855.1 Bacteroidaceae bacterium | reverse complement strand
GTGCCAGAACGCTGCGGCGTTACCGAGTCACGAGTGTCAAAGCGTTCGTGAGGATGTCGAACGATGGCTGCGAGACGAGGGGGCTTCGCCGGATTATTACTGGCTGATGGTCGCCGAGTCTCGATGCCGTGAGGGTGCGGTATCATCGAGCGGGGCAGTGGGGTATTGGCAGATGATGCCCCCAACGATGCGCCATTACGGGTGTTTCGACGAGGCCGACTTGGAGTGCCAGACGAGGGCCGCCGCACGCTATCTGTTGCACCTAGAGCGTCTGGTCGGCAAAAAGAACGTCGTGATGGGGTGGAATATGGGAGGTCACAATTTCCTGCGTCGTGGAGCAACGGCGCAGGCTCGGGGGTTGGATTGGTTGTTTAGAAAGTACGTCAAACAGGAGAGAACGAAATGAGTTTGCGAGAGGAATTGAAAGATAGGATGCCGCGCAAATGCGCGCAATGTGGAAAGACGATCTTGCCCGGACACGACATCTGGACGATGGGGGAGAACGTCTATTGCGCAAGAGCCTGCGCTATGGAAGCGGCGGGGATGGAGTATCACTGCCGTCTGTTCCACGACGACTACTTCGATTATTTCCCGAAGAAAAGCGAGGACCTGTTCGCGAGAGAGGAGGTGGAGAAATGATTGGCGGAGAACTTGAGGAAAAAATTCAGTCTGTCAAAGCGAACGGGAGCAGCGACGAGTGTTTCCAATTGAGTTGTGAACTTTTGCGGCGAGCAGAAGACCTGTGCGACCGTATATGGCCAAAACCGATTGGCTGTTCGAATTGGGAGTGCCGTGCCGCTCGCCGAGAGGCGGCGCACGGGTGCTCTTTGGACTCATTGGACCACGGGGATTACTTGGCTCGCCATAAATGGGCGAAGTATAAGCGTCAGTTCCAGAACCACAAGCTGATGGTGATGTTGAGCGTCGCGTCCAACGAAATGCTGCAACTTGGGATGTCACGCTTGGAGGGTTTGAAATGAGTGAATATCAAATGGAGCAGCTCCTTGATGTCTTGCGTAATACGCGCGCGGATATAAACAATAGTTTAGAGTGTATCGCGCTGTGCATGGTCCTTAATGTCATAACAAACAATGGGACTAGGAATATCACCGCGCAGGAACGCCGGGAGCTGTTGAACGTGCTGAACGGCGAAGAGGATATGAACATCATGTTGTGCAGATACCTGACGAACGCGTTAAGACCGCGTGCTTGTGGAGTGGATAAGAAATGAGCTTGGTTTTCTATCGCCCACAACGTTGTGTGGTCAAAGGCGGAAGACTCGGCTTGTACTACAAGTTCCGCGATCATAGGTGCACGCAATGGGTTCATAAGCCGTTCTCTTGCATGGCGAACGTCAGGTTGAGCGCTGTGCATCAGGTCGCGCCACCGCACTTCAAAGCGGGCTTCGTTTACGATGGGAAAGACTCTTCTCTGCGTGCCGTGTTGCGATACGAGGGCGGTCGGCTGGTTTCCCAGACGCGCGAGGATATGGACGAACTGTCCTGGCAGATTTGGTCGATCCGCGCAGGGAAATATGAGGACGACGTGAAATTCGATTGGGAGCAACAGAAATGACACCGCAGGATTACGAAGACATCAGGATACTTAAACACGCCGCGAGAGACATTCTGCGCGAGGCCCGGAAGCTATTGAGCGAGCGCTCGTTCGACGAGCTGGACTGCGAGGAACTCGTCGAGAAAGGCGAGTTCCTCAAGCGCACCGCAGAACTTATTTCGGAAATTCGCGACAACGATAAGCATCTGCCGTATGGGGAGGAACAGGAATGAAACGAGATGGAAGCAAGGTTCAGAAGTTGAGGGCGCTTGTCGTGGAACTGAGCGTGGCAGCCGAGGATATGGTGGAATACAACAACGTCGAGAACGACGAGCTGTATATGCTGCCGAGCATAGTGTTTTCTGTGCGTGATATTGTGCGTGAGGAATTGAGAAAAGCCGAAGAGGAGGAACAGGAATGAAGATAAGAATTGGGACAGCGTCGCTTTACGACATCGCCGAGAAAGCGTGCAAGACATACAGGGCGGAACTTGCGGAAGCCGAGTTCTATTGCGACATCGATTGCATATTCAAGAGTTTGGCAGATGTGATGAAACTTTGGGATGCCATCAACGACTTCGATTGTGAGGACGAGCTTGTACTGACGATTGAGAAACAGAATGAGCAGGAGGAACAGGAATGATTGCAAAGGCAGAAATCGCGTGTGACTCGCTCAGTGAAATCATCGTGAGCGCGTGCAAGCTATATAGGCAGAAACTCGCGGAGGTTGATGATATGTATGAAGTCAAGCGCTTAAGCGAGAACTTGCTGGACGTAGCAAGACTTTGGGATGCCGTTGATAACTTCGACGATGAGGACGAGCTTCTTTTGACGATCGAGAGACGGGAGGAACAGGAAGATGGGACAGATCGTGCAGATTAACATCAGGCCGGACAGGCTTATCGAAGTGTTGTCGATGACCGTGCTTCATTGCCGACAAGAGATACATAGGCTATCTTATGACGAGGCTTCTGTATTGGAGGACATCGACGAATATCGCCGATTGATCCGCGCCATGGATACGGCGCTCGAACTTCTTGAGGCAGTTGGCAGCTTTTCCTCAACAGAGTTCGTGCGCATTTCTGGGGACGGCGAGCGATGTGAGGACGGTGTCACGCTAGAGATGCGGAGAAGGGAGCAAGAGGATGACGATTGAGCCTGTATTCTGCCAGAATTGCGGACGGCTGTGCAAAGAGGTGCATGAGGGAGACAACGGTCTGCCATACTGCTCGCGAGACTGCGAGATAACCGACCGCCTGATAGTGAAGTACGAGTGGCCAATAATTCTGACGATTTTCATGCTATTCCCCGCTATGATAATGACCGCCCAATACATGGCGGATAAATACTCCCCGACAACAACACAGGAGCAAGACGATGAACAACGATAACATCAAAACCGTATATACACAGGATGAGGTGAAAGCTATGATGCAAGCATGTCTGAAAGGCATTAACGCGCCAAACACGATTTTGCCTGCGCTGGATATCGATGAGGACGATAGCATTTATCAGATAATCAATTATATCCAGGATATGTTTTCACAAATCTTGCGCATATTGAGTGCGGAATATAACGAAATTTGCAAAGCCGTTGAACGGGAGGAGGAAGACGATGAGTGACGCGGACAACTACAAAATTTCGTTCGACTATCGTCTGGAATACGCCGTTGTGGAGCAAAGTGACTATCTTCGCTGCGAGCAAGTGTTTGTGTCGCGCGACGTACATGAGGCGTTCAGGCAGCTGCTCGCTATGGACAGCGACGGTCAGTGCACGCTTCAACTTCTGCTCAAAGACCCCGAGGGGGAAATATTGTTTTCTCGCGAACTCGCGCAGGTTGGTGCGACGCGCCATTTCTAAATGCATTTTTTGGAGGATTGAAATGAACGTTTTGGATTGCCAATGGGTGGCGAATACCCGTAGAAACTATCGTCGGGCGACCGTGCGCGCGTTAATGACCGGC
>JAEEHP010000190.1 GCA_016280855.1 Bacteroidaceae bacterium | reverse complement strand
GTCGCTCGACGAACGGGGACGCCAATAATAACAAATTAATAATGATTTATATGACAACAAAAGATTCAAAAATCGAAAAGGCCCTTTCGGCTGAGCAGAAGGGGTCGCAGCTTCAGGAACTGGAGCAAGAAGAGACGTACCTGACTTCAAAGATGTTGGAATGGCTGATGCCTTGGTTGGAGAAGACTGACGAAGAGAGTACGCTTGGCTTCTGGCAGGACACGCTGCCCACGACGATGATGGTGAAGCTGCTGGAGGTATGGCTGACCGAGAAGAGTCGTTTGCGAGTGAAGGAGATCCTGCAGTTGTATCATCCTCTGGATCGTGCTGCAATGGCCTACGCACTGGTTCTCTACATGATGACAGGCAGGAAGGTGAGCTTTAAGAGTGCTGTAGCAAGGCAACACTATAAGATGCTTTGTCAGATGCTGAAGGAGGATATGCCAGAGCTGATGTTTATGGGCCACATGAAGTATATGATGCGCAAGTATGGACGGAAAAGGAAATAAGGATGGAAGAGGTGAAAAATATGTACGGTGTGACCATCAGAAAAGGTTGCATCTCGTGTGAGCACAAAGGCATCGAGGCTGACGGCACGAGGGTTTGCACGAAGATGCTGCTAAAAGTGAAGTCTGACTTCTGTTGCGGACTGTGGCAGATGTCGTACGGACTGAGGAAGTTAAGTAATAAACAATAATAACCGAGTCGAAGGCGTGAGCGGAGGAAAACGTATCCGGATGTAATTGAGCTCAAACTAAAACCGACGCTTATCCTGACACTCACAAAATTCGAATCGATTATGAAAAAGTTTGTATTTGTATTGAACGCTATCGAGCTGTTGGCTCAGCTCATGAATGGCAAGCGAGTAGAGGGTGTCTTGTATATCGATCAGGACACAGGTAAACTAACCTTCAAGGCGTACAACCGCCAGTCACGGGTACGGGAGAAGGACCGTCTGGTGAAGAAACTGCCGTGGGGCTGGGTGAAGGAGTCGCTGGAGCGTATCAAGGTGTACGGCTCGTTCCCCAAGGACTTAGGTACGGCGCGCGTGATGGGGCTGCTGGAAGACCACACCCGTGATGCGAAGAACGCCCTGATAGATCGTGAAATCATTGAATTTATCTAACGTAAGGAGGTGTATAATGGGATTCTGTTATCAGAAAGACACTAAGAGCCTTTTTGCCGTGGAATGCGGCAAAAAGGACTTCTGGAGGGAAATCAGGAAGTCATCGACAGCCTTTAACATCGACACGCGCAGGGCTATCCTGCATGCCATCGATGCCCAAGACGAGGCTGAACTGCAGAAATGGGCTGCGCACACGGATTACCAGAAGTTCGCACTCAAGACACTGCGAAGCCTGAAGACCAAAGCCGGCAAGGAGAAGTGGCAGAAGAAATCGCTCGACAAGAAGCTGCTCGCATGGGCTGACGATCTGAAGAAGTCGCTCACAGCCTTCCAGTTCAGCTGCTACCAGTTTGATGAGGCAACGGTGAAGACGAAGGACGGCAAGAGCAAGAAAGGTCCGAGGCGTAAGCTGGTGGGCTGTCATCTGAACGGTCTGGTGATGCTCGACATCGACCATGTGGAGAACCCCATGGAGGTGTGGGAGAAGCTACGGCAGAACGAGGAACTGATGAAGCGTGTGGTGCTGGTGCATATCACCAGTAGCGGTCATGGCATCCGTATCATCTTCACGGCTGACATCAAGGATGGCAACCTGGCGGACAATATCATCGTCTTTGCCGCTGCCCTCGGCTATCAGGCTGACTCCAGCTGCATTGATGCCACTCGGAATTCATTCGCCCCCAAGGAGGATGAGATACTGTTTATAGACGAAGAAAAACTGTTTACCTATTATGACAAAGATTTTGACAACAAGTACACTCCCCAATATCGGGACAAAAAGACTCAGCCGCTGCATCATCAATTCGGTGATGATGGCAGGACTGATAGTGATCATCGCACTAAGGCTATTGCTGTGGCCAGCAAGGCTGCTGTGGCTGGGAATGGGCCAGTCGGCTCGCTGGATGCTGACCAGGTACCGGACTCTGTAATGTGGCGCGGATATGATTTGCAACGTATTATTGACGCTCGCTATGGCGACAAGCTGCCCTGCGCAGCAGACTCAAACCGTCACACTGAATCACTCAAACTGGCAACCGACCTACTGCTTATGCTCGACGGCGACAAGGGGCTGGTGCAGCGCATCGTGGAGGCGCAGCCGTGGGTCAAGGAGATCATCGAGGAGAGGGATGAGAACGTCGAGCAGACGGTATCCTCTGCCGCTGACTGCGTGGCGCAGAAGGAGAGGAAATATGCCTCGAGTCTGCCCAGCAAGGCGATGCTCGCCGCGATTCAGGAGGCCACGGGCAAGACGTTTGTGGAGATCACGAAAGCGCAAGCGCAGACGGCGACGCTGAAGGACGACGACATGGCACGATGGCTCTGGGACTGGGGCGCACAGATAGAGGCGCTGATGGGGGATTTCCCGCTGTTGAGTGATGTCTGCAAGGGGTTGAAGCGCAACCAGTATCCAGCGGCGCTGTTCGTGGGCGGCGGACTGCTGATGACACTCATGACGCGCTGCACGTATCGTTTCTACCATCGACCAGAGGAGTTGCGACGGCTGAACAACTCGACGCTGATTATCGGCGACCCTGCCAGCGGAAAGTCGTTTGCGACGCGCCTCTTCAAACTGATTGCTTCGCCCATCGTGGCAGCGGATAAGATCGGCAAAGATGCGATCAACGCCTATCGTGAGCAGATGCGCACGAAGGGGGCGAACAAGGAGAAGCCGAAGAAACCGAAGGTGATCGTGCGTGTGCATCCTGCCCGTACCTCTAACGCACAGTTCATCCAGGATATGGTGAACTCAGTGGAGGAGGTCGATGGCGAACTGATGCAACTGCACATGCTGACGTTC
>JAEEHP010000189.1 GCA_016280855.1 Bacteroidaceae bacterium | reverse complement strand
CCGTCAACTGGTGCAGAAAGGCCTCGACGTCTATGCCACGGCCGGCACGGCTGCCTTCCTCAACGAAAACGGCGTCTTTGCACGTTCCGTGAGCTGGCCCGACGAGGAGGATGACCAGAACGTGCTCACCCTAATCGCCCAGCACCGCTTCGACCTCATCATCAATGTGCCGAAGAACCGCACCAAGCGCGAGCTGACCAACGGCTACCGCATCCGTCGTGCTGCCATCGACCACAATATCCCTTTGATGACCAACACCCGTCTGGCAAAGGCTTTCATCGAGGCATGTACGACCATGAACCTCGAGGATATTAAGATAAAGAGCTGGCAGGAGTACAACGCCTAATGAAACGAGGTGAGGAAGCGGCGTAAACGATGATAAGTGAAGATTTTGCGATTATTTTATCGTTTTGCTTGCAGTATTGTCGTTTTCGCCGTACCTTTGCCGTCGATATGTCTTTGAAACAATAAATAATGATACGTATAGCAGTACAATCCAAGGGCCGTCTGTTCGAGGACACGATGACCCTGTTAGCCGAAGCTGGCATTAAGATACCGCAGAGCAAACGAACGCTTTTAGTGGAATCGACCAATTATCCCGTGGAGATTCTCTACCTTCGCGACGACGATATCCCACAGTCCGTAGCTACGGGCGTTGCTGATTTGGGCATCGTAGGCGAGAACGAGATGGTTGAACGGGGTGAACCTGTTGACGTGGTGCGACGCTTAGGCTTCAGCAAATGCCGCCTGTCTTTGGCCATACCTAAAGCTGAGAATTACACAGGAGTGGAGTGGTTCGAGGGTAAGAAGATTGCCACGAGCTACCCTGGCATCTTACGCTCGTTCCTCCAGCAAAAGAATGTCAACGCCGATGTACACGTCATCACAGGATCGGTGGAAATCAGTCCGGGCATTGGACTTTCCGATGCAATTTTCGACATCGTCTCGTCAGGATCGACATTGGTGAGTAATAACCTGCGTGAAGTGGAGGTTGTGATGAAGAGTGAGGCATTGCTGATTGCCAACAAAGAGCTGTCCGATGACAAACGGGCCGCCTTGGATGATCTCCTCTTCCGCATCGAGGCCGTCAAGGCTGCCGAGGATAAGAAGTATGTCCTTATGAATGTGCCGAGTGATCGCTTAGAGGAGGTCATTTCCGTATTGCCGGGAGCCAAGAGCCCTACTGTCATGCCGCTGGCAACTGAAGGGTGGAATTCTGTACACACGGTGATTGACGAGAAGCGCTTCTGGGAAGTCATTGCGCAGCTGAAGGCCTTGGGGGCACAGGGAATACTCGTGATTCCCATCGAAAAAATGATCCTGTAGATCCTGTTAATCGATCATCGTTTATGAACATATACAGATATCCCACCGAAGCCGATGTGCTTGAAATCATAGCACGTCCAACGAAGGATGCTGCCGATTTGACGGCTATCGTTGCAGCCGTGCTTGCCCGCATCAAGAACGAGGGTGATGCGGCTGTCATCGATTATGAGCGCCAGTTTGACCACGTGGAGCTCGTGGATGGCATAGCTGTCACTCCTCCTGAATTTGCAGTTGCAGAGGCTGCCGTCAGCGATGAGTTAAAGGCGGCGCTGAATTTGGCACACGACAACATCGCACGCTTCCACGAGGCGCAGCGCTATGGCGGTATCGAGGTGGAGACAGCCCCTGGCGTACGATGCTGGCAACGCAGCGTTCCCATCGAACGGGTGGGATTATATGTCCCTGGAGGTACGGCTCCTTTGTTCTCCACGGTTTTGATGCTGGCTACACCAGCTCGCATTGCAGGATGCAAGGATGTGGTTCTATGTACACCTCCCCAACACGACGGCAGCGTGAATCCCGCTATTCTCGTGGCGGCACGCATCGCTGGTGTCAGCAAGGTCTTTAAGGCGGGTGGTGTGCAGGCTATTGGAGCCATGGCCTACGGTACGCAGTCGGTGCCTAAGGTGTCCAAAATCTTTGGACCCGGCAACCAATTTGTTCAGGCTGCCAAGCAGTTGGTCGCTTTGACGGATGTTGCCATCGATATGCCGGCAGGTCCGAGTGAAGTAGCAGTCATTGCCGACGAGACAGCCGACGCTGCTTTCGTAGCTTCGGATCTCTTGTCACAGGCCGAGCACGGCGTTGATTCTCAGGTTCTGCTTATAACGACCTCTGCAGATTTCATCTCCGCTGTGGAAGCTGAGGTTTCTACGCAGCTCGAAGCCCTTCCACGTAAGGAAATCGCTACGGCAGCTCTCGCCAACTCGCGTATTGTGCTCGTCGATTCTATTGACGAGGCTATCTCACTTTCCAATCGTTATGCCCCTGAGCACCTGATCCTTGAGACAGCTGATGCCGAGGAACTTGCTGAGCGCGTTGTGAATGCGGGCAGCGTGTTCATTGGACACCTTACGCCCGAGAGTGCCGGCGACTATGCTTCTGGAACCAATCATACATTGCCTACCAACGGATGGGCTACTGCTTATAGTGGCGTTAACCTCGATGCCTTCTGCTGTAAGATAACCTTCCAGAACATCTCACCAGAGGGTATTCGTTCCATAGGGCGTGCCGTAGAACTGATGGCAGAAGCCGAGCAATTGGATGCTCATAAGCATGCCATGACGCTTAGAAAGTTGAAAGTTGAAAGTTGAGAGTTGTTAATATAATCGTATATGCTTCCATTTGAGTCACTTGTTCGCGCAAACATTCAGCGATTGACACCTTATTCCTGTGCTCGCGATGAATTTAAGGGTCGTGCAGCCAGTGTCTTTCTCGATGCCAACGAGAATCCCTACAATACGCCTTACAACCGTTATCCAGATCCCTTGCAGGAAGAACTGAAGGCAAAGCTGGCGAAAGCGAAAGGCGTACCAGCAAAGAATATCTTCCTCGGAAACGGTTCTGACGAAGCCATAGATCTCATCTACCGTATCTTCTGCGAACCGCGACTGGATAATGTAGTGGCGATTGCCCCTACCTATGGCATGTATGCCGTATGTGCAGACATCAATGATGTGGAGTACCGTGCTGTGCCGCTGAACGACGATTTCACGCTCAATGGAGATCGGCTACTTGCTGCTGTAGATGACCACACCAAGGTTATCTGGCTTTGCTCACCCAACAACCCAACAGGCAACGCTTTCAACCGCAAGGAAATCGAACGCATCGTGACAACGTTCCAAGGCATCGTAGTCATAGACGAAGCCTACAGCGACTTCAACGACTTACCGCCGTTCCGACATGCCCTTGATGTGTTCCCTAACATCATCGTCCTCAACACCTTCTCCAAGCTATGGGCATCGGCAGCCATACGTCTTGGCATGGCATTTGCCTCTGAGGAGATTATTGCATTGTTCAACAAGGTCAAATATCCTTATAATATCAATCAGCTCACTCAACAGCAGGCCATGAGGATGCTCGACGAGCTGCCTCGTGTCAACCAGTGGCGCATGACGATCGTCAACGAGCGACGCAACCTTTTGCCGGCATTTGCCGAATTGCCTATCTGCAAGGCCGTCTATCCAACGGATGCCAACTTCTTCCTCGCACGTATGACAGACGCCGAAAGCATCTATCATTACCTCATCGATAGAGGCATCGTCGTTCGCAACCGTTCCCGTGTTCAACTGTGTGGCAACTGCCTGCGCATCACCATTGGTACGCCGCAGGAAAATAATGCATTGTTGGGAGCACTAAGACAGTATAGATAAATGAAAGCTTTGTTCATAGATCGCGACGGCACCATTCTGCAAGAACCTGCCGACGAGCAGATTGATTCCTTCGAGAAGTTCCATTTCGTGCCGGGAGTCATCAGCGCCTTGCGTTTTCTACGCGAACATACGGACTTCCGCTTCGTCATGGTCTCTAATCAGGACGGCTTAGGCACTTCTTCTTACCCCGAGGCTGATTTCTGGCCTACACATAACCTGATGTTGGAAATCCTCGAAGGTGAGGGCGTTACGTTCGACGACATTCTCATCGATCGCAGCTTCCCCGAAGACAATCTGCCTACTCGCAAGCCAGGAACAGCGATGCTCACCGCCTACACAGACGGCTCCTGTGATATGTCCCAAAGCTTCGTCATCGGAGATCGCGAGAGCGATGCGCAGCTCGCTGCCAACCTCGGCTGCCGCGCCATCCTCCTTTCCCCCTCCTCTTCGTCTTCCCCTTCTTCTTCCTCGTCTTCGATGTTGGATGGCGCGTTCCTCGTTCCCTCCTGGCAGGCCGCTTCCGAGATCATTTATGCCGGCCCCCGTCAAGCCTCAGTCTCCCGCACAACCAAGGAGACCGACATCGCCATCTCCCTCAACCTTGATGGCACAGGCAAGAGTTCCATTTCTACGGGTCTCGGCTTCTTCGACCACATGCTCGAGCAGATAGCCAAGCACGGCAACATCGACCTCGATATCCGTGTCCGTGGCGACCTCCATGTTGATGAGCACCACACGATCGAGGATACCGCCCTTGCCCTTGGCGAAGCCCTTGCCAAAGCCCTCGGCGATAAACGCGGCATCGAACGTTATGGCTTTGCTGACGAAGACCCCATCGCAGGGGACTACACCCTTCCCATGGACGATTGTCTCTGCTCCGTAGCCCTCGACTTCGGCGGCCGTCCTTGGCTCGTTTGGGATGCTGAGTTTAATCGCGAGAAGATTGGCGAGATGCCCACGGAAATGTTCCTGCATTTCTTCAAGAGTCTTTCTGACGCGGCTCGCATGAATTTGAACATCAGGGCGCAAGGTCAGAACGAGCACCACAAGATTGAAGGTATTTTCAAAGCTCTCGCACGTGCAATCCGGATGGCTGTACGCCGCGATATCCATCACATGGAACTACCTTCAAGCAAAGGTGTTCTCTAATTCCACGGGAAGCGCTTTTTACTTTTTCTTAGGTAGGAACAGCTCACGCAAGGTGTTGAAATCCTTTTTCAACTTGATGCCAATACCCTGAGTGGTCAACGCCGACTTGGTGAAATAGCGGTCGTTAGTCTCACTATAAGCTTTCAAACTCAGGTTTCCTGATGGCGTGAGTAGCCATTGCACATCGAAGTCGCCGATGAAATTGGTGTCGGATATTGGTGTGTCGCGATAGCCGAAGGTGCCATTGATGAGCAGGCGGTTGTTCAGCAAGCGGCCACTCAAAGATCCTTCGACATCCACGTTGCTCCATCCCTGAGTTCCTGTCGAGAGATTGGTGCCTACGTTCCAGTTGCCATTGCCTACAACGCTGGAAAGCAAGTCGTTGAGCTGCCCCGAAAGGGTGGAGGAGAGCAGGCTCTGAACGGCCGAGTTCGCTTGTGTCTCTTGGTCGGCGAGACCATAGGTGTAGAATCGTCCGATGCCCAGCAGATAGATGACCTGAAGGTTACGTTCCTCTTCGGTGGAGATGAGCGAGCGCACCATCTGCTTCTCATCCTCATTGACATTGGGGATGTCGAAGTCGAAGGTAATCTGCGGATGTTCGGCTTGCCCGCCAATGTTCATCAGACAGTTCACGCGGACACTGGCGTTGGAGAAATTGCTGCCCGTGGCAAGGTCATTTAGCGAAACGCTCGGCACGGTATAGACAGCTTGCAAGTCGAGGGCAGCCTTCAAGGGCTGACCGCCGAAGACAATCGTTCCTCCAGGATGGAAACGGAATTCCTTGTGGATAACGTCCTGTAGCGAAAGACGATAGGTACCGTGGTCCACGCGGTAGGTGCCATACATTTGGAAGCGCCCCTTATTGAAGAAGTTAGCGCGGATATGGCCGTTGCCGTAGAGGGTGATGTAATCCTCTGAGCGGGGATCCATGAGCAGACGCATCTGAGCATCGGGTGTGATGTCGAGGTCGAAATTGATATGGATGTCTGTGGGTTCGTCATCTTCCACCTCTTCCTCTTCCTCCGATGAGCCGGAATTCTCGGATTTTCTGGCTGTGGCCTTTTGTGCTTCCGCCTGATTTTGGCTGACGAACGTTATGAATTCGTTGTCTGTCATCGTCTCAGGCGTAGATACATTATAGGTAAACACGGTGCCGGATGTTGGGCGGCAATGCAAGTCTATGTCGAGTGCGCCCGGCCTTCCTGACAGACGAACGGTGCCGTCGGCAAACACGGTGCCGTAGAATGATTGGTCGCCAAAGTCACGAAAATCATAGCCCAGGATGTTATGAGCTAAGATGTTGAAATCGAAGTGGATATTCTGGAAATGTTCGAAACGCAGTTCTCCGTCGAGGTCGGCATAATGGCTGTTCATGCCGGGTTGATGGTAGCGGTCATAGACTTTGACATTCGTGAATCGTATGCCGCCAGGATAGAGATGCAGGCTGTCGCCACCAAGGAGATGATAGTGAGTGCCCAGAACATCGATGGTGGTGTAGAGTGTGTCCACAGCCAGCTCACCTTCGAGGTCGAGACGTTTGAAGGGACCGTGGAGATAAGCATGACCCGTGGCTCGGCCTTGTAGATCGGTGAAGATGCCTTCGGTGAAATAGTTGATGAAATAGGTGTTGAGATAGCGCGCCTGAATGTCTAATTGCATTCCGCGGCCTTCTTCATGTCCGGGTTTGATGAGACCTACAACGTGACTTATTTCGTGGCGTAATGGTTCGTGAACGTAGGCATCAATGTCGATGGCTCGATCGTCCTTGCGCCCGAAACCTCCTGTGACATAGACCGTTCCAAGAAGACCGTCGTTGAGCGTAAAGTTATCGACACGCATATCTGCATCAACCGCTACGCTGGTGAAAATGTCGTGGACCTTCACCTTGCCCGTGGCCAAACCTGCCATCTCTACGTCGTGGAAATCGATGATGCCGAAGATGTATTGCAGGTTGATGCCCTGCAAGTCGGCGTAGAGCGTGTCGGCGGGGTTCTTGGACACACGACCGTTCACGTGGAGGTGACGTCCGAGCTGCGAGACCTCGAAGCCGTGGACATCGACGACATCGTCGTGCAACATTAGTTTTGACGCTTGCACGTTCCAAGTCGTGTCAGAGATGACTAACTGTCCCTGTTTGATATCGATTTCAGCGCCCAACTTGTTATCGTCGTTGCGGAAGAAGTGTGTCAAAGCGTTGAGTTCACCGCGATGCGAAGGTAATAGCTGGTTGTCCCATCCTATCGTAGATGAGAGCAGGTCGTTGCCGCCAGCAGCTGAGACGGTGAAACTCATGGGACCTTCTTCCATCATGCGCTGCATGGTGATGACGGAGCTGATGCTGTCGCCTTCCTGCTGAGCCGTGAGGCTCACAGCTCGCAGATCTTCAGAGGCGTAGATGATGCGAGGCAAGTCAACCTTGAGGGACATCGTCTGGGAACTGCCGTCGAGGTTACCGTCAATGTATGCTGCCTCAGGCATTTGGATGTCGAGGTTGAAGAGATTGAATATGGGATTGACATTCCACGCGTGCAATGAAAATTGGACTTGGTCAGTTGATGCCAGCGACGAAGAGGAAGCTGCTGGAATGAGTGATGGCAACACGCGGTGGAGGAACTGTTGGATGGTAGGCACGAGGTGGGTGTAGCGGAAACGACCGTCGGCACGGGCATTGATGAAGTCGCCTTTCATGACGAGATGATGTCCGAGCGAGTCGTTGTTGGTGGTGAACTTCAGCTGGTGGAGGTCGTAGTTGTGTTCGGCGCTGCGAATCTCCACATCCTCCAAAACGATGTCCCCCTGAATGTGTTCCAACGTGTTGAGGCTCGGACGAAGGCTGTCGATGTCGTGAAGGTCAGCAGAAAACCTCAGGGAGTATTCGTCGTCGGCGACTTCGATGCTGGTTCGCAATTGATTGGTCTTCAACGCAAAGTCGGACAAGATGTGGTCAATTCTGCTGCCTTTGATGAGAATGTCCGTTAAAGCTAGGGAACCTTTGGCTATACGTTGTTTGAGATTTCCTTCTACGTCGGCCAGGATGTTAACGTGATCTACGGGTAGATCGGATGGATCGTCAGACAGGGATGCTAATTTCAAGTCCTTCGTTTCGAGGTGAAGGTTGAAATGTTCTTTCTCATTCATTTGCCCTTTGGCCAACGCTTGTCCTAAGGCCGTTTTTACCTGCAGGTCGGCTGTCGCCTGTCGCGGTTGCATCTTGCCTTCAGCTTTGCCTACGATGTCTATATCTCCCAGTTGCGTGAGTTTGCCAAGTGTTTCCGAGGAAAGCGTTGATGGCCATACGCTGTTGATGCACAGGAGAATAGGGTGATAGAAATCCTTGGAGACATTGAATCGTTCGATGTCGAGGCGTACGTCGTCAAGCGGTAATGCCCGTGTGCTATCCTCAAGCTGGAGATGGGCAGCAGCATTGGCATTTAGCGCCAGCCCCTCAGCGTGGAGAAGCAAACGAGGTATATCGATGCGCTTGCCCGTCTTGTACAGTTCGCTTTCAAGATGGAGCGGCTTGTTGAATGTTGCCAGTTGCGGCAGAAAACACGAAAGGTCGGATGGCGTCACACGACCATTCACGTATGCCAACGCGTCTGTTCGCTCCAGCGAAGCCAACGGTTCGTCAATCGTGAGCGAAGGGATGTTGAGTTCTGATTGGGGTAGTGTGATGACGGCATCGCTCAAGAAGGCTCGATGCTGAGTCGCCTCGAATGTCGCTGAAAGGTTATTCAAGGCAAATCCGCTGTTCTCTTCCGTGAAGCTTAACTGACTGATAGAAGCTGAAATGCTGTCGTTGGTCAAAGCGTTGATTGAAGCACGAATCCCTAAATCTTTCAGGCGCACATGAGCGGGCGTGAAGCGATTGGAAGCCGGTTCGTAGTCGAGGTCGTGGGACAGCGTTCCGCGTCGGATGATGATGCTCTTAATGGCAAGGTCGAGTGGGGTAGAGGTGGTGTCTTGGCTGGCAAAGCGGTCGATGATGAACTGGAAGTTGTAGGGCTCGTCGGGTTGTCGGCAGCGCAGGCGGGCATCGTAGCCAAAGAGTTGGATGTTGGCTATGCGAACATACCCTTGCATGAGTTGCCAAACGTCCATCTTGGCGCTCAGACGGGCTGCCGCCAAAAGCGTATCCGATTGTTGATCCATGACGAGGATGTCGTCGATGACCACTCGGTTGAACAAACCGATGCGTGCACGGCCGATCTCCACCTTTGTCTGCAGTTCGCGCGTAGCCACATCAGATGCCTTCGCGGCTAACCATCGTTGACATGCTGGCGAGGCCGTGAAGAGCAGCAATGCGAGGTAGAATCCGAGCACGATTCCTACCACAATGCGGACGACATAACTGACTTTTTTTATGGTCGAATTGCTTAATTCGAGAGCAAAAGTAGTCTTTTTTCGCTTTATAAACAAAAAACTTCCCTCTTTATGCGTGATTATTGGCCATTTTTCGTTAATTTTGCGCAGTTTTTAGCTAAAACCATTTATTCTTACTTAATTTTATATGGCAAAAGTAATCAAGTTACGCAAAGGCCTCGACGTAAACCTGAAGGGCAAAGCGAGCTTGGAAACCATGCAGACGAAAGTCGAGGGCCAGTACGCGCTGGTTCCCGATGATTTCTATGGCATGAAACCCAAGGTCGTGGTCAAGGAAGGCGACATCGTCAAGGTCGGGGATGCTTTGTTCGTTGACAAAGCGCATCCCGAAGTGAAGTTCGTTACGCCTGTCAGTGGCACCGTAGCCCTCGTGGAACGCGGTGAACGCCGTAAGGTGATGAGCGTTCGCGTAGATGCCGACGGCAAGCAGGAAGCCTGTTCCTTCACCGAGAAGGACCCGCTGAAGCTGCTGCTCGAGAGCGGTCTCTTTGGTTTCTTCCGCATGCGTCCTTATGACGTCGTGGCGAACCCCGAGGACAAGCCCAAGGCCATCTTCGTCAGCGCTTTCAACAGTATGCCGCTGGCTGCCGACTTCGAGTACGTCCTCAAGGGACAGGAAAAGGAGTGGCAGGCCGGTCTCTCGCTGCTGGCCAAGATCGCCAAGGTGAACCTCGGCATCAGCGCCAAGCAGAAGGCCGAAGCGCTCACCGTTGCCAAGGACTGCACCGTCACCGAGTTCGACGGTCCCGCTCCGGCTGGTAACGTAGGCGTACAGATCAATCATGTCGATCCCATCAACAAGGGTGAGGTCGTGTGGACAATTGGCGCCGAGGAGGTCATCTTCATCGGACGTCTGGTGCTCACGGGCAAGGTCGATCTGACGCGCACCATCGCCGTTGCAGGTTCCGAGGTCAAGGCTCCTAAGTATGCCAAGGTCCTCGTCGGTGCTCCCCTTGCCGCTGTGCTCAAGGGCCAGATTGACGAGAGCAAGAGCCTGCGCATCATCAACGGTAATCCTATGGTGGGCGTGAAGACCTGCAAGGAAGGTTTCCTCGCTGCCCATGCCACCGAAGTCACCGTCATCCCCGAAGGCGACGATGTTCATGAGATGCTCGGTTGGATTGCTCCGCGCTTCAAGGAGTTCTCCACCAGCCGCAGCTATTTCAGCTGGCTCAAGCCCAAGAAGACGGAGTACACCATGGATGCCCGCATCAAGGGTGGTGAGCGCCACATGATCATGTCGGGCGAGTATGACCGCGTATTCCCCATGGACATCTTTGCCGGTTACCTCGTCAAGGCCATCATCTCGGGCGACATCGACCGTCAGGAGGCTCTCGGCATCTACGAGGTTGCGCCCGAAGACTTCGCTCTCGCCGAGTTCGTGGATAGTTCTAAACTGGAATTGCAACGCATCGTGCGCGAAGGATTGGATATCCTGCGCAAGGAAAACATGTAATCAATTCACAATGCACAATTCAAAATTCATAATTGGCTGCGCGGTGAAAACCAAACGCCTTCAAGGCCTACTAATTGTGAATTGTGAATTATGAATTGTGAATTAAACATCAGTTATTATGAATAGTCTAAGAAAATATTTCGACAAGATAAAGCCGAACTTCGAGGAGGGTGGCAAGCTCCACGCCTTCCGTTCGCTTTATGATGGTTTCGAGACGTTCGCCTTTGTGCCGAACACGACAGCAGGTCGCGCCGGCACCCACGTCCACGATGCCATCGACAGCAAGCGCATCATGTCGCTCGTTGTCATCGCGCTTGTGCCTGCGTTGCTCTTCGGTATGTACAACGTAGGCTATCAGAACGCGCTCGCTGCCGGACAGCTGGAAAATGCCACCTTCTGGGGTATGTTCTGGTTCGGTTTCCTGGCCGTGCTGCCTAAGATCATCGTCAGCTACATCGTCGGTCTGGGCATCGAGTTCACGGTAGCGCAATGGAAGAACGAGGAGATCCACGAAGGCTTCCTCGTATCGGGTATCATCATTCCGATGATCGTGCCCGTCAACACGCCGTTGTGGATGCTCGCCATTGCTACGGCCTTCGCCGTCATCTTCGCCAAGGAGATTTTCGGCGGCACGGGCATGAACATCTTCAACGTCGCCCTTATCACGCGCGCGTTCCTTTTCTTCTCTTATCCCTCCAGCATGACGGGCGACGACACCGTCTGGGTGGCTCAGAGCTCCATCTGGGGTCTTGGCTTCGACGTTCCCGACACCTTCTCGGCAGCTACGCCGTTGGGTGAGATTGCAGCCGGTCTTGCAGCTCCCACCACGAGTCTTTGCGACCAGATCTGCGGTTTCATTCCCGGTTCCATCGGTGAGACCTCCGTCATCGCCATTGCCATCGGCGCTTGCCTGCTGCTGTGCACAGGCGTAGCTTCGTGGAAGACCATGCTGAGCGTCTTCGTCGGCGGTGCCTGCACGGGTTGGATGTACCACGCCCTCGGCCTCTCGCCCCTCGACGCTTGTCAGCACATCGTGCTCGGCGGCTTCTGCTTCGGTGCCGTGTTTATGGCTACCGACCCTGTCACCAGCGCCCGCACGGAAGGTGGTAAGTGGATTTACGGTTTCATGATTGGCTTCGTCGCTGTGACGGTGCGCGTCCTCAACCCCGGTTATCCCGAGGGTATGATGCTGGCCATCCTGCTGATGAACCTCTTCGCTCCGCTCATCGACTACTGTTTCGTCAGCCGTAATATCTCAAAACGTGCCAATCGCGCTAAGATTTGACAATTGGACAATTTACAATTGGACAAATGAAAAGTAAATCGTAAGATCGTAAATCGTAAAATCGTCAAATTACATTATGGCAAAGAAATTTTTATGCAGCCAGTGCGGCCAGACATTCGAAGCCGCATCCATGCCCGACAAGTGCCCTATCTGCGGCGCTGATACTTCCCACCTTTCGGAGGTGAAATCGAAGGGCATCAACACCAATGGTAATGTTTACACCATCTGCTACGCAGCAGTCATGGTGGTGATTGTCGCTTTCCTCCTGGCCTTCGTCAGCAGCGCGTTGAAGCCTGCCCAGGATGCCAATGTGGCTATCGACAAGAAATCTCAGATACTTGCTTCGCTGAACGTTCGCGGCTTGGCCAAGAGCGAGGTCGAAGGCAAGTACAACGAATTGATCCAGGAGACTTGTGTGCTCACTCCCGACGGTCAGGTCGTTGAAGGCGAGGATGCCTTTGGCGTTGAGACCAAGGAATTTGGCGAGAAGTTCCCTGTTTACAAGGCTAAGACAGCCGATGGCGCCGAGGCCCTCGTACTCCCCCTGAAAGGCCGTGGCCTCTGGGGCGGTCTCTGGGGCTATGTCGCCGTCACTCCTGATTTGCAGAAAGTGCTCGGTGCCTACTTCGACCACGAGAGCGAGACCGCCGGTCTGGGTGCCCTCATCAAGGAAGCTAAGTTCCAGGAGCAGTTCATCGGTCGTCCTGTCATGGGACCTGACGGCAACGTCGCGCTGACGGTTGTCAAGAAGGGTGCCAGCGAAGGCGATACTCAGGTGGACGGTGTCACCGGTGCTACGCTCACCTCAAAGGGTGTCGGCGAGATGGTGCTCACGGGTATCCAGCAGTATGTCAACGCCCTCGGCGGAGCTAAGCCTGCCGGCGATTGCTGCAAGAAAGCCGAGAAGTGCTGCGACAAGCCCGACTGCACCTGCGCCGAGAAGAAACAATGTGCTTGCAAGGATGGCAGCTGCGGCGATGAAGCTTGCAACTGCGCTTCCGATGCTAAGTGCTGCGCTCGCGAGGAATGTCCCTGCGCTTGCTGCGACAAAGCTGCTCCATGCGAGAAAGCTGAAGGATGCGCTCAACTGCCCGAGTGTTGCCAGAAGCACGAAGCTTGCTGCGACGAGAAGGCTGACTGCTGCCCACAGCAGAAGCCTTGCTGCAAGGAAGGTGCTGAAACGGCCCACAAGTGCAAGAGCGGTAACGACTGCTGCAAGAGCGGCGTGTGTGACAAGAGTGGTTCGTGCGGAAAGCCTGGTTGCGACGGCGACAAAGCTTGCTGCGGACACAAGTAAAACGAAAAATGAAAGAATGAAAAATGAAAAATTCAAGTTTCTTTTCAATGGTTGAAGGTAATCCTTATTTTTCACTTTTCACTTTTCACTTTTAATTTTAATTTCATTACATTATGAGTATGTTATCTAAAGCAAATAAAGAGGCGCTGGTCAGCCCGTTGAATCTGAACAACCCCGTCGTCGTTCAGGTGCTCGGTATCTGCTCGGCCTTGGCTGTCACGGCTCAGCTGGAGCCCGCCATCGTGATGGGTCTCTCCGTGACCATCATCACCGCCTTCTCCAATTTGATTATCTCCCTCATCCGCAACTCCATCCCCAACCGCATCCGCATCATCGTGCAGCTGGTTGTGGTGGCCGCGCTGGTGACCATTGTCAGCCAGGTGCTCAAGGCCTTTGCCTACGACGTCAGCGTGCAGCTCTCCGTGTATGTCGGCCTCATCATCACCAACTGTATCCTCATGGGTCGCTTGGAGGCTTTCGCCATGATGAACAAGCCCTGGCCTTCGTTCCTCGACGGTATCGGTAACGGCATCGGTTATGCCCTCATCCTCATCATCGTCGGTTTCTTCCGCGAGCTCCTCGGCTCCGGCACGCTGCTCAACCTGCAAGTCATCCCCGACTGGTGCTACGAGCACGGCTACGTGAATAATGGTATGATGACCATGCCCGCCATGTCCTTGATCATCGTGGGCTGCGTCATCTGGGCACACAGAGCATATAATAAAGACCTTCAGTAATTATGGAACATCTATTAAGCCTATTCGTCCGCTCCATCTTTGTGGACAATATGATTTTCGCGTTCTTCCTGGG
>JAEEHP010000188.1 GCA_016280855.1 Bacteroidaceae bacterium | reverse complement strand
GTTGGCAGCGAGCATGATCTGCTCCACTTCCTTGGAGCTGTTGGCCGTGCCTTTGTACACGATCTTCACGGGGATATTGCCGCTGGCGTTCAGACCCTCGACCATCTCTTTGCTGTGTCCGTCAACAGCGACCACTGCGTCGCCTCCGTAGAGCAACTGTGCACCAGTTACCCACCAAAGTTCTAAATTTTCAAACATAGTTTTAAAATTTAAGTTGAAAATTGAAAGTTGAAAGTTGAAAGTTGGCTAGCGCTTAGTCTTCAAGCTGACAACGTCAACTTTGAGTTGAGAGTTGAAAGTTGAAAGTTGGCTGGCGCATAGTCTTCAATCCTCTTTGTCGCCTTCAATTTTCATAGTTAATAATTATGGTTTGTTTTGGTTGTTCTTTGTAGAGTTAATAATGCTTGTTAGTAATGCTGTAAGTTCTTTGTTGTCCGCCATCAATGAATCAAAGAGATCTTGACTGATGTATTCTGTTTCTACGAGGAGTTCTAACCAGTATTGTGTCTCGTCCGATTCTTTAAGAGCAATTTGAAGTTTATTGATGAAGTCAGCCCGGCTCTGAGCGTTTCGGCTTTCACGTACATTAGCTCCTATACTTGTTCCGCTCCTTTTTATCTGATTGGAGAGGATGTATTCTTTGAGGTCATCTTGCAGATGTCTCGTAAGTCGAATAATGCGCACTGCATAAGCCTTGCTTTTAATCCATATAGGACTCTCTTCTTGCTTCATCGCACAGCTAACTTTCAATTTTCAACTTTCAACTTTCAACTCCGAGGCTTCTGACCATAATAGGCGTTGGGTCCATGCTTGCGCATGTAGTGCTTCTCGATGAGCAAGGGATTCATGGTGAGGGCGGGATTGACGCTGAAAGCGATGAAGGCCATCTTGGCGCACTGCTCCATGACTTTAGCGTTATAGACCGCGTTGTCGGGAGAGGTGCCCCAGGAGAAGGGACCATGGTTCTTGACGAGGACGGCAGGGGTATGGTCGGGGTTGATCTTGCGGATGTTAAGGATCTCATCCACAATGACGTTGCCTGTCTCAAGTTCATACTGTCCTTTAACTTCCGCTTCCGTCATATCACGGGTGCAGGGGATGTCCTGGTAGAAGTAGTCGGCATGGGTGGTGCCGATGTTGGGGATATCACGACCTGCCTGTGCGAAGGCGGTGGCATAGGTAGAGTGGGTGTGGACTACGCCCTGGATGTTGGGGAAAGCCTTATAGAGAACGAGGTGCGTAGGGGTGTCGCTGCTGGGGTTGAGATCGCCTTCGACGACCTTGCCCGTCTCGAGATCCACAACCACCATGTCGGAGGCTTTCATCTCGTCGTAGCTGACGCCGGAGGGCTTGATGACGACAAGACCCTTCTCGCGGTCGATGCCCGAGACGTTACCCCATGTGAAGATGACCAGCCCCTGCTTGACGAGGTCGAGGTTGGCCTTGAAAACTTTCTGTTTGAGTTCTTCTAACATAATATATATAATAAGGTATAGGTTCAGAGTCTGAATATCGGTTCATGTCGGTAGGATTCGCTGTCGAACTGATAGAGAGCAGCTCCTCGTTTGGAGGTCAATTTGTCAATGCCGTCGGTCTTCTGAATGAAGGACATCTCGCCGACCTTCTTGCGGAAGTTGCGTTTATCGATTTTCTCGCCGAGGATGGCTTCGTAGAGCAGCTGCAGCTGTGTGAGCGTGAAGCGCGGCGGCAGGAGCTGGAAGCCGACGGGGAGGCGATTGATCATGCTTCTCAGTTTCTTGAGCGCACCCTGGATCATCTCCTTATGGTCGAAGAGGAGTGGAGGGAGATTGTTCATATCCTCCCAATAAGCCGAGTATTCATGGTTGAGGTCAGCGCTGACGCGTTCGATGTTGATCAAAGCAAAATAGGCGATGGAGATGACACGATCTCCGGAGTCGCGGTTGACGGAACCGTAGGCGCCGACTTGCTTCATATAGATATCGTGAAGGCCCGTCAGTTGCTGCAGCACACGTGAGGCAGCCGCTTCAACGTCCTCGTCGCGTCGGACGAAGCCCCCCATGAGCGACCATTCGCCCTGGCGAGGTTCGAATGGTCGCTTCTGAAGGAGTACTTTCAGTTGTCCCTGTTCAAAGCCGAAGATGATGCAGTCCACGGCCACATGAAACTTAGGATATTGACTGTAGTATGAGGGAGCCATGATTAATGATGTGGTTTACCAGAAGTAAGCGTAGAAGCAAGCGCAGAGACCGATGACGAGGAGCGTGCCAACGATGTCCCATACGCCCCAGCTCTCGCGGATGCTCTTCTTGAACTCCGGCGTGAAGGTGATGGCCTCGACTTGTTCCTTGGAAGGAGCAGGGGTGAAGCAGCTGACGACAACCATGAGGATGATGATGAATACCAGCAACCAGCATTCGAAGATGAGCCAGTTGGTCTGCCAGAACCATGAGGTGGCATCCCAGAAGGCACCATCCATGACGGCCTTGCCAGAGTCGGTGATGACATTGGTCACGAGGCGGATCATACCGATGACGAAGCCACCGATGAGACCCCATTCACCAGCCTTAGGCGTAATCTTCTTCGAGAAGATACCGAGGGTGAAGACGGCCACCATGGCGGGAGCAATCAGCGACTGGATGTCCTGGAGGTAGCTGTAGAGGTTGCCCATGTTCATCATGATGGGCATCCAAGCCAGACCAAGCAACACGACAACGACAGTAGCCATACGTCCGACGAACACGTAGTGAGCCTCGCTCTTACCTTTCTTCATGGGCTTGTAGAAGTCCTCGGTAAAGAGGGTAGCGCAGCTGTTGAAGAATGCAGCCAGTGAAGCGACGAGAGCGCAGACGAAGCCGATGGTCACAATACCCTTTATACCGGCAGGCAGGATGTTCTTCACCATCATGGCGAAAGCACCGTCGGTGGACTCGTGGTTGGTGGTATCCATTTCGATGCCGCTGCCAGCCTTCAGCGAGAGGGCGTAGGCAATCATGCCTGGAATGAGGAACATGAAGCAGGGGAGGATCTTGAAGAAACCAGCTGCGATGGTGCCACGACGGGCACGTGCCATGACGGCTGCATTATCCTCGCCGGGAACCTGACCCAGGACACGTTGTACGATGTGCTGGTCGGTGCACCAATACCAGAAGCCGATGATGGAGGCACCAAGGAAGACGACGTAGCCCGGGAACTGCGGGTACATCGGGTCGGCAGGATCGGGATGGAACATGTGGGTGGTGCCGAAGCCGTCGTGAGCCTCGTTACAAGCTGCCATCATGTTAGCCCAACCGGCTGTGATGCTACCGTCGCCCAAGGCAGAGAGACCAAGGAAGAGCACCAGGAAGGAACCGATGATGAGGATAGGTGTCTGAATACTGGAGAGCGTCATCACACCCTTCATGCCACCGAAGACAGTGAAGACTGCCGTGATGAAAATCAGACCGATGGCACCATACCAGAACGGGATGCCCAACAGGTACTTGAAGAAGATACCGCCGGTGAAAGCCGTGACGGAAACCTTGGTGAGCACGTAAGCTACGAGGGTGATGATGGAGAGCCAGGAGCCGGTGCGCTGGGTGTAACGGAACTTGAGGAAGTCGGGCATGGTGATGATCTTGCCCATCTTGTTGATCAGCAACTGATAGAAGGGCACAAAGAGCCAGCCGAGGATGAGGATCATCCAACCCTGCATCTCCCAGTGAGCCATGCCTACGCCGTCCTTGGCGCCTGTACCGGCCAAGCCTACGAGGTGCTCCGAGCCGATGTTGGCGGCAAAGATAGCCATTCCGATGACGTACCAAGGTTCGCCCTTACCGAAGAGGTAAGCGGAAGAGTCGTCGCCCTGCTGGGCTTTCTTGTCCTTGACGGTTTCTTGCCAGACAGGCCTGTCAGCGCCGGGTTTGCCTATG
>JAEEHP010000187.1 GCA_016280855.1 Bacteroidaceae bacterium | reverse complement strand
TCTGACGAACGTGATAGGAGTGACATCCGCCGGACCCGTGATGTTTGTGCCGGCAGGGAGTCCTGACTTACCCGATCTCGACCCTACGAAACCGATTAGCCCAGAAGATTGGGAAAAGATAATCGAGATGGGCGGGGAAACACTCGCTCAACGGCACACCCATACCGTACAACCGGCGCTGCCGCAAATACGTCTTTGGCGCGGTGTAAAAGACGGAGATCGTGTGCTCGTTCTCAAGGTAAACACTCGGCATTTCGTCGTGCTATGCCGTCTCGGCGCGCCGACAAACGAAGAAGAGCAAGGAGGTAAAGGCTATGCTCCATGTGACACGTGACGTACTTATCTATGATACCTCGAAGACCTCGCCTTATCCGTCCACAACATATCCGCTTCAAGACGTAGACAACACATTTGGACCGCGACAAGACTACCCGAACGCCTTATTCGACGCGTGTGTAAAACGCATCGCCACACAAAAGGGCGCTGTCAGAGGCTACCCCGAAGACTATGGTATGGATTGGACGGAGCTCCGAAACATGGCTCCACAATGGGCGCAACAAGTGCTACCCGACCGCATTCGCGCTTGCTTATCCGTCGATGATAGAGTAAAAATTGTCGAGGTGCGCGTTGTAAAAGTGGACTCCGATTACATCGTGCTGCACTTGGGGATCAACCGGGAGCCGCTAAAAGAGGTGCGTATATGAGCAGTCAACTCGATTTCATACAAGATAAGTCGCTGTGGGACATCATGGAAGAGATGCTCAACGCAACGACTGACACGCTCGACAAACGCGAGGGCTCGGTCATTTATGACGCAATCCTGTCTCTGGCGGTCGAACTCGCGGACTTCTACACCATACGCGTTCCACAGATATGCAACGCCTTTCAAATCCTGAAAGCCACGGGGGACGACCTCGATAATTGGGCAGCCGACCTCGGGCTTTCTCGTATGAGCGCCGAATACACCTACTATAACGTCTTAATTGACACGACCGATGAAACGCTTGTAGTCGGGGAAATACTGCGATCTCACGCGACAAACGAGGAATGGGTGTATCAAGGCGACAACATTGTCCAATCCATTGCCACGGGCAACTACTCGGAAAACAACGGGACAATCCTAGAGCCGTCGTCGCCTTACAACGGCATAGTATCTGTAAAGATAAGCTCAATAAACGCCGCAGGGCGAGAGATAGAAAGCGACGAGGAACTTCGAGTGCGCATCATCAACGAGATAAGCTCGTCCGTTGGCGGCTCGGTTATTCAATACGTCGATCTCACGATCAATCAGTTCAAGACCTCGGATAATCGTCGTCTGTTTGGTTGTCTCGTTTTCCCGTGCGGACGTCGCTGCGGATATGTCCGAATTATGCCGTGTTACGAGGACTACGTTGCGCACGACGCGTTCCCAATACACAATACACGCTGGGCAACGGTGGAAGATTGCAATCAACTCAAAGAATACATCGACCCGATAGACGACGAGGGATACGGGTACGGTAAAGCGCCGATCGGTCATCGTGTGATAGTAGAGCAAGGCGAATACTACAACATCGCATTTCTCATCTATGTGGTCTATGCCGACACAACAGGCATCGAGGTAATCGGGGAGCGCGTAATAAACGGCGTGACAATCACCGAATACGCCGTTAGCGACGATTTAAAACAGGCAGTTCAGGACGCTACGGCAAAGTGCATGAAGAACGTCATCGACAGAGCGCTATTCACACGAACGAACTCCATGCCGGATAGAAGAGGAAACCGCTATCGCATGGTTTACGCCACATCGGAACACGTCGCGGCGCTTGAGGCCATCAAACCGAGCTTCCCGAATGTATTGGGCTTCCAGCTCTACTACACGCCCGAAATACCTCCAGAAACAGAATGGCCCTATCAAGGGAGATATATCGAAGCGAGTGACGATTTCGTCCCTATTATTATGACGCACAGGCAAGCGAAAATGTTTCGCGTTCTCGATACCTCGGTCGCGGGACGAACGCGCTATGCCGACGTAAACGACGTGGAGTGGTGACATGGCTATTGTCGATTGGATACCGCCATATTGGAAAGACACAGAGGACTTCAAAGCGCTTGCCGACACATATCGCACGACGATACAGCCGAATATGGATAGAGTCGAGGCGTTATTGAGGAGCTGCACACATCCGTCCGCATGGCCCGACGATGTAAAAAACGACGTTCTCATGGCGGCCGGATATGTGGAAAGTCGATATGCGACAACCGAGGAACGCACCGAAATTCTATGCGAAGCGCTGCGCAACAGGCGCTTGCTCACAGAGCAAAAGTTTGTCTCGCGTCTCAGACGAGCTATGAACACAGAAGAGGGTGATCCAGACCCCTGGACGTTGGATATAAACGATCATCACAACATATCGGTGACTGTTAATTGCGACGTAGAATATCTGAGCGATGAAACATACAAGCGAGGGGAAAGTCCGACCTTCGTTTACGACAACTTCTATGCGAGCATACAGAACAATTTTCCGGCGGGCGTGCGTCTACTGTTAAACGCGAAGATGCCGGACGTGTCTCACCAAAAGTGGATAGGCGCGGTCCCTACTGTGACAATCGAAAACCGGGTCGATGTGACGGTTTCACCAAGCGAAATCTCCGCGTTCGAACTTGATTGGACGGAGCACGTCGGGACATATACCCCATTCGAGGGATACGAGTTTGATGGTGTAGAATATGCGACAGAAACCGACCTCAATGGCGCAGGACTCTATCTGCTATGGAACGAGGATGTCTGGCGTGGACAAACACAATATCGAGCGATCGAAGATGTGGTGTATCATCGAGTCGCAATAGAGGGCTACGGAGCGTTCGATCTTTGGTATAACTTCCATGAACGCTACGGATTTACTCACTATTCGACATCCGAAATAACAGTCTACAACAAAAACGACTTCTGGGCGCCTATCCCCGCGCTTATGGATACAAGCCCGGCCGCACTCGCACAGCCCATCACATATTTCGTCCTAAATCAGTGGTATGCCGATGAGACGGCTATGAACGCCGCCGGTTACTATGTCGAAATACCGATCGAGGGGCTTGAATACGGCGTTATGGGCGCGAGTGGTGATACGGACAAAGCGGTCTGGCCGATGGGTAACGTCGGGCACATCGAACGTGAAATGGGTGACATGGTGGACGCGGGGTTCGTCGAGTACGGCGTGATGAAAGAGCCGAGTCGTATGACTGTGACTGTCGGCACAACCGCGACCGTTCCGGCAACTACATTCGCAGCGGAAAGCCCATACTATTGGTTCTACAATTTCCAGAGCGGCACGAGTTACAACAACCTGTGGGACCCGACAAAGTGGGCGAACAACGTCAACCCGTCAAATCCTCCGGGATCGGACTACACAATACCGGACTCGAACTACGAAGAGGTCTGGCTGTGGGACGGTCAGAGTGTGCTGGCACTCGCAAACACCTCCTACACATTCCATCTCGGTATTTACAACCTGCGCCCAGAGTTTTATACAAACGTCGGGACGAGCGTCGACAAGACGCTCTGCGCTTGCGTCATACAACCCGCAGTGGGAAGCGCGGTGTTTACACGCTCGGAATATAGCCTGCCGAACGACCTATTCTCGGTCAGCGGCACGACGCTCACATGGAACACGACACATCATCTCTACAACATCCTCAACGGCAAGACCGTGACAATTCTATACTACGCATAAGGAGGGTATATGGCTGGCGGCTACATATACGAACAGGTTGATCTCGGGTACAATCAAAGTACGAACGGCGCGACGGTGAGGTCGTGGGCACTCGCCATACACAGAGCGCGTTGCGAAGCGTTCGTCAAGGCGGTCGTAAGGGAGTACAACTACTTCGGTGGCAACGATTGGTATAGCGTACAAACGAACCTCTACAACGAGTTCTCGGAGTGGATCGACAGCAAAGATGTGTGGATACAAGATATCCACCCCGCAAGCGTCGACACGGGTGAACAGTATCCCGCATTCGTCACATTCTTCAAGAACAATGGGACAGGCGCGGAATACTGCATTCTCACATACAGCGGCTTCAATGCGTATAACAGCTACTCCGATCCTACGGTGTATTACAACTACGGTCTTTACATGCCCAAAGCGAACCTGCAACGCGGCGCAAACAGCACATCTTACGCCTCGTGTGGTGGTGACATGGCTCACGCCTTTGCTCGCAGCGGCTTCGCAAATTATGACGTATGTAGCAGCTCGTTCATTTCGCTTGGTGACTGTACGCATATTATGCCCGCAGGCGCGAAATATGAGGGCTATGACTCGTCATACAATATGGATAGTAGTTCGCTCGTTGGGCGCAGGTCGCAACAAGGTGCGTCGGACGGCTATCTCGTAGGAAAAACGTATCAGTTCGGTTTCGCAGTCAAGGGTACGCAGATCATCGCACTCATGCGTCGCTCCGATGCAAACGGGTGGATGTGGTCTGTGATTGGAGAAATATTCGACACGCTGATCGACCCGAACGACACGCATAAGGTGGGTTGTATCACGCACGATTATTACAGTAACGACGAACAGGAAATATCGACCAGCCACGCTACTGTATTGGCCAATAACAGCACTGCCGACGGGCGCGCTTCTTTCTGTAAAAACGATGGTAGTCTCTTCAAGTCGACAAACAACTCCATCCGCACAGAATACACGCGCTTGCTTGGATACTTCGGCATAAACCCCTGCGCTCGCGTGGACAACACCATACCATCCGACACGCGCTACAATGCCGTCGCGGTCGGCGCGTGCTACAACGATTTCAACAGTACGAGCAGCAACACCGGAGTTGACGGTAACGGGAACGGATGTAAGGGTTTCATCGACACGAACCTACTGCGTCAGGTGTCCGGTGGAGTCTGTCAGAGCGTCGGCTCGACGTTCCAAGCCGGAAACTTCGTCTGTATGAAAGCCGGTTTCTCAAATCAGTATGGCTTCATCCTCGGGTGGGACCCGTCAAATATTAGCATCATGTAAGGAGCAAATGATATGCAGTTCTACGACGCAATCATAACAAACGAGGGTGTGCGGATGCTTACCGCCGCCTCTTTCTCGAACAAATTGACGTTCACGCGTCTGCTTTTTTCCGCGGACAACGTGACGCTTGGGGTGACGACACAGTCTCTCGAACACTCTTGGGGGAACGGGCACATAGACAATTACGCGTCTGCCGCCGACGGCTCATTCGTGATCTACGGTTCCGCCTCCAACGCTCAAGACTATGGCATGGCATACGGCTTCGCCGTCTATGGTTATCTGAACAGCGAGGGTCCAGAAAACGAGCATATCGTATTTGTCGCAAATGCCGATGGCGTCCCGACGTATGTGAATAGTCAATCGGGAGCCGCGACGCGCTTTCAGTTTGCAATCAAAGCGAAAATCCACCTTTCCGATCAGGTCATTCGCATCGACCCCAACTACAACGGGCTCGTGTCGAACATGGCTTTCCAAGACTTACTCGAACGAACTGTCACAGCGCACAGCGCAACAGACCCGATGGTCGGGGACACACAGACTGTCCGAGGTCACAAGGAGTTTACGAACGGTATAGGTGTGTGGGGCTCGGCAAACGGTTGGGGACTCGAAATAGATAACTATAACGACGCGCAGGACAACAGCATTGTCAGAATGCGTACTACAAACGGCGTGTATTATGCGAACGGCGTAGAGTTCAAGCACAGGGACGAAGATGGGAGTTATGTGCAGAACGTGATGTATATCAACTCCAATATCACACCGTTTGACGGGGCGAGTGACCTAGCCATAGGTGATAGGGATCACACATTCGCGACGGTGCATGTGCGAAACGTATACACCAGCGCCATCTACGCTACGCAAAGAATACGAGTCCCGACAGCAGAAGTGTCTACAAAACTGAATACGCCACTGATAGAGGTTGTCGACGGGTTGAACTTTTACAACACGGCCCTCGAAGACGACAACATACGACTCACATGGTACGACAACGAGCTCGCGCTGAAATTCCAAACCGGAGCGGTAAACGCGACTGTCGAATTTGACGTGCCTGTAAAGTTCAACAGTACTACGACGATAAGCACCTTGAACATATCCTCCGCAACCATCGGGAGTGTATCGTCTGGTGTGATCGACGTGCAGCAGCTGGGGGCAACGGCTTTGGAAACCGGAGAAGCTATTGTAAACGGGCCCGTAAAGACGCGAGGGTTAGAGCTCCGCGGCATACTCAGCCCGGACAATTACCCGATAGCTGGCGCAACGGCTCCACTCGGAGACTTAAAGACACCAATAGGCTCTATAAGGCTTGTAGCCATATACGGTATGAATGAGGGCGACGCGCTCGTAGCGGGCGCTCGCTTGGTCGGATACACAATAAGCGACCAATGTCTTAGCAGGGACGCACAAACCGGTGATCTCAAGTTCGCGGACAATCAGAGGCAGATGGAAAGCGACGGCGCCAACTATCTACTGCTCCACGCTGTAAAGCGAGATGTCGGTGAAATTAGTCCGTTGGCTCTTGTGATAAAAGTAAGAGACGACGCGCCATAATAAAAAAAAATGCCGCACGGAAGTTACACCTTTGGCGTCTCTAGTTCCCGTGCGGCGTCTGACATAATAGGAGTTGATATGTTAGATGTCAAAACAAAAGAACAAGGGCAAGCCGAACCCTCGCTATCGAACACAAAGGTCATAAAGCGTCTTGATCCAGAACAGCAGATGAACGAGTTGCTCAACATTGTCAAACTCGTATATATGGATACGGAGCGGACGATGAACGGGATACAAGCGGAACTCGAAATCTACGACTCGATCATCGCGCGCACCTTTGACGAGGATTTAAAAGACCGATACCGTCTCCAGCAAGCGCAGGCAGCACAAAAACCCGCTGTCTCTTCCAAACTCTTGTCGCAGCTTATAGCCGCGCTGGATCGTATGCGGACGATTACGGATGTCGGAGACAAAAAGACGACAGATACTCAAATTGTGTTTGTCGATGACATGGAGGCAAGCGAATAGTGCGTATGTGGATTATCTGTGTTGTAACACTCGTGGCTCTTGTGGCAGGACTTGCGATCGCCACGACGTGCGTAATAAAGAACAAGAACGCGGAGATCGAAAAGATAAACAAGGAACTCGACGACGCAGAGGAAGCGTTCCACAACGTCAAGACTGCCTACGATCTCGTCGTCGAAAACCACGAGGACAACAAGCGCGTGGAGGAGGTTGTCGAAGATGCGAAGAAAACCGTCGATAATAAAGTGGATGACGCTGATTGGCTTAATCAATGTCTGCCTGACGGGGTGCGCAACATCTTCGTCGAATGCGCCTGCACCCTTGATAATCCCGCAGGTGGAGCCGTGTCGCATCCCGCCGGTCCCAGAAACGATGGCGACAAATAGAGACCTCGTAACATACGCAATCGAGCTGATGGGCGAGCTTCAAAAGTGCTCGCTCACAATCGAGATGCTTCGCAAATGGATAGAGGAAGTAAATCATGGCGTGGGTACTAAATGAAAACTATCGTCGGCGCAACAGCAACGAGCGCCCCGAGTGGATTGTGATCCATTACCCGGCCATGCCCGGCGCAAACGCGATGCGAGTGCGCAACTACTTCTACGACGAGAAGCATAAGACGTCCTCACACTTCTGCGTCGACGACGACGAGGTCCTCAAAGTCCTCGATGTGAAGTACGCCGCATACCACGTTGGCGGCAAGAAAACGTCTCAAAATGGGTGCTACAACGGCAACTCGATAGGTATAGACCTATGCGACGACAAGGTGAACAAGCGTTCGATACGCGTGGAGGACAACGATTGGTTCATACACGCCGAGACAATGCGAAACGCTGCGCACCTGATCGCGGGGCTCATGCGTCAATACAACATTCCCATTGAACGCGTCGTGCGTCATTACGACGTGACGCGCAAGCGCTGCCCGAGACCGTTTGTTGGGAACGACGCCTCGGCAAACTACCCCGGCATGACGTGCAACGAACTCTGGGAGGACTTCAAGAAAAAATGCTTGTCAGAGTATCGCAAATTCGGTAGATAGAGGACGTTGGTTCTACGAGGGCTTGTCCTAAACGCGCGATAAAAAGCCCCGCCCCACAGACGGCGATCGACAACGGCTGTGGTTTTCTCACAGGCCGGGCAGACTGCCCGGCTTTTTTTTATTACTTGCCAATGTAAGGAGCAACGATGATGGCAAAGAAAGTAAGACTTGAAGAAAGCGAAGAGTCGCGTGTGTCTGTGAAAATGCGTCTGAGCGACGCGGCAACGATGCCAGAATACAAAAGCGAGGGTGCGGCGTGCATGGACTTGTCTTCCACGCACAGTTTCTTTATCCGTCCGCACAGCTATGCCTATATCCATACAGGTATAAGTGTTGAACTGCCGAAGGGCAGCGCACTAATGATTTACCCGCGCTCGTCGTTGCACAAGAAATCGCTGATCCTCGCAAACTCTGTCGGCATCATAGACTCCGATTATCGCGGGGAGATTGTCGTTTGTCTCTACAACACCTCGTATTTGTCTCAGAAGATTGTTGCCGGAGAACGCATTGTTCAGGCGATGCTCATCAAAGTCGCCCCAATAGCCATAGAAGTCGTGGAAGCTCTCACGCCAACTGCACGCGGGGAGGGCGGCTTCGGTTCGACGGGGGTGTGATATGCCCTCGATCAAGGAAATAGTCGGAGGCGGATACGATGAGTTCTGGAACTTCAAGGGACGTTACAGGCTCGTAAAGGGCGGGCGTGGCTCGAAAAAGAGTACGACGACCGCTTTGTGGTACATCTACAACATGATGTATTACTACTACAAATACGGGCTAAAGCCGAACGTCCTTGTCATACGCGCAGTCAAGGACGACCACCGCGAAACGACCTTTGCGCAGCTCCAATGGGCCATCAACACGCTGGGCGTAGAAGACCTATGGAAAGCGCGGACGGTTCCCCTATCGTTTACATTCAAGCCGTCTGGGCAACGCATCATATTCCGAGGTATGGATAAGGCGGAACGTATCAAATCCATTACGGCCGCAGTCGGTAATCTCTGCTGGATATGGTGGGAGGAAGCGTTCGAGATACCCTATTACGAGGATGTCGAGACAATCAACCTCTCAATCCGTGGTAAGCTGCCAGAGCCTCTCTTCTATCAAAACACATTCACGTTCAACCCCAATATCGCCGACCATTGGCTGAAAAGGCGCTTTTACGATGTCGTCGATCCGATAACCCATCGTTCCGATGACGGGCAGATATTGGCGATTACCAGAAACTTCGACTGCAACGAGTTCCTCGACGACGCCTTTCTCGCCGAAATGGAACGTATCAAGCGCATAGACCCCGACCGCTATCGCATTGTGGCGATGGGCGAATGGGGCACGAGCGGCGGTCTTATTTACAAACGCTGGCGAGTTGCAGACTTCGATTATACGCGACCGTTTGGGCCCGGATGGACGTATCGTTACGGCATAGACTTCGGTTTCACAGAAAGCCCTACGGCTATCGTGTGTCTCGCCGTAAACAAAGAGCTGCGCCAGCTTTACGTCCTCAATACCTCGTACATCTATGGTAAAACAGCGCCGGAGATAGCCGACGAATGCCGCAAAATGGGCATCGCCGACAAGCACATCATAGGTGACTCTTCGCACGGTATGGCAATCGAAGAGATGGTGCGCAACGGGATACGTCACATCGAGCCGTGTGTGAAAGGACCGGGGTCTATCGTTGTGGGCATCGAACGTTGCAAGGAATACGAGATAGTCATAGAACGCCACAATCAGAAGTTCATCGAGGAGATCGCCGCTTATCGTTGGAAACGTGGCGAACGCGAAGATACCTACGCCGACGAGCCCGAGAAGAACCAATCCGACCACGGGCTCGATGCCATGCGCTACGCCTTGTCTATGGACGCCTTGTTCGATAGTAAGTACGCGCATAGTCTGCAAAGACGTGCTAATATGCGAACTCGAAGAGGTGCCGACAGGCACAATGACGATGAGGATTAGGAGGTCATTATGCAACAGACATCACAACTACTGCTCGACTATGGGTGGATCGCGATATGCGTCGTCTTGGGCGGCGTATGCGCGTATCTCTACCGACAGTCGCGTAAGGATAAGGAAGAGCTCACACAACTCTACGAAAAGTGGATTGCCTCAAACAAGGACACCAACGAACGCATAGACAAGCTGCTCGACGACTATCGCAAGATGATAATCAAGATCGCGAGCGTCATGCAAAAAGCAATGGACCGCTTTAAAATCGAGGAGGATAAGGACGATGATTAAGAACGGATGGATCGGGACATCGGCATATAACCGCATCTTGAACGCGCAGCTCTACTATCACAATCTCACAGAGATAAGAAACAAGCAGTTCGTCACAAAGCTGACCGATAGAGACTATCGCACGAACGCGCAGCTCCGCTCGGGGCTCTTCGGGCACATCGTTCAACAGAGACGTGATTACGTCCTCACAAAGCCCTACACCTGCTCCTACGACCAAATCAAGGCGCAGTTCTCTATGTATGAACTTCGACGCGCGGCGACCGATTATGTTGCTTGCGGAGTGATGGTGGTCGGATTGGACGCGGATGGGAAGTTCAAACGATACCCACCGGAGTCCGTGAACACGAAAGGTGAATGGATCGGCTGCGATGGCATCAAGCCGATACTCGCAGAATACGCTGGGGACGGGCAGATCACATGGGAGGGAAAGGTCGAAGAGGTGAAACGTCCGGCGTGGTACACACGCATCGACATGGAAGACCCCTCGCTCTACGACGAACTCAAGCCGTTCATCGACGCCTACGAGACCCTATGGAGTCGAAAACAGGATGCACTCGCCGATATGCCCAACAGCCCGATCGTTGTGACCGGATACCTCGATGACCCCGATCAGTTTGTGAATAGGGTGCGCGAAGACGGTGTGATATTCCTCTCCAAAGATGGGTCGTGCGACGAAATGCGCGTCCGAACGGACTACACAGAGATCGACAAGCAGCTCGACCGTCTCAAAGGGGCGATCTACGACATCGGCTGCGCCGTGGACATGGCAACGGCGGTAGTCGGAAACACCTCGTCCGTTGCGCTACGATTGCTCTATGTGGACCTCGAAAGCAAAGCCTACCAATTAGCCGACGCGCTCATGGAAGCGATCAGGCGCACGTTAGCGGTCAATTCTCTGGGTCTGTCTCAAAAGGAGATCGACGAGCTCGACATCGTGTGGAGCTTCAACAGCATCGTGAACGAGAACGACGCCATTATGAACTGCGTGCAGTCCCAAAACCTCATTTCCATTCCCACCATGCTCGCGCATCACCCGTGGGTGACGGATGTGGACAAAGAGGTCGAAGCGCTCGCCAAAGAAGTGGTATTTGCAGACGAGTCCTCGACAGACGATAGCCAGGAACTCCGCGTGGGAGCCATGCAGTTACGCAATTCCCCGCACCAACGCAACAATCGCGAGGATGTCTCGCGTCTCATTCAGAAATACGTCCGAGGCGATGGGGCGTCCAATACGCATAAGACGACCTCGTTGTCTAAGGAATAGTCTCGGCTCGGTCGTCGCCCACAAAAAGAAAAGCCCACCTCTTTCGGGGTGGGCTTTCTCGTTAGCCAAAACAGGAGTTTGCACATAACATGCAGAAATGAAGGGCGTCTCACGACGCGCTATGTTGCCGCTCTGGGCGCGGGGGAACGCTATGAAGACCATCGAGCGGCAACGCGGGTGATATAGCACCCCTCGCGCGCCCTGTCAACGACGATTTTGATAACTCGGCTTGTGAACTGCGATGATACGGCCGTTTTTCCTACGCGTAAGCCAATTCTCGCCCTCAAAGAACTCGTCGTATCGCTCTTTGATCGCCGCGAGCAGCTTGGGAGGCCATGTGTCGTCGCCCGCACGTTTGCGAGACGCCAAACGCGCCTCAATGTCCGCCAAAGGCAGCGAAAAATAGCGGTGAAGAAACACCCTGTGGCGTCGAAGCAGACGATTGCAGTCCGCCATCATCGCCAATATGCTCGAAAGTCCCTCCGTCTCACCGATGAACCCTACGTCAATACACGCCATCGTGAACGGGATACACGCCAACGGCGAGAAGTCCGCGAAACAGTCCTTATCAACCTTGTTGAACGCCTCCATATACGCCTTAAACACCAAACATTGATGCCCAAGCCAATCGTTTGGGTCGAAATCCAAGCGCGGCGGGTGTTCGAGCAGCATATCCACACCGTGGACGGCGCCGATATCCATAACGCACGTCGTTTTCCCCGCGCACGTCATTCCCTCGACAACATCAATCCTCTGTTCGCTCATCTCATTCCTCCCACGACCGAGCCAATCAAAAGCCTTTTTTGTATGCCGGCCAGACGCTGTTCTGTTCCACGAGCTCTTCCTGACGCGCGCGGATTAGGCCGAGGGCGCGTTCGCACACCTCATCGGCGGAAACCGATGCGTCGAGGACGACCACGGGGAATTTCTGACGCAGGAATGGGATCAGATCGTCGTATGCCGCGTGTAAACGTTCAAGGTATTCGCGAGGGATACCGCTCTCACACTCCCTCGAACGCGCTGCGATACGGTTTTCCTCTGCCTCGACCGGTAGATCGAGGTGGATCAGCAGGTCGGGATATTGCAGGAACCCGAAATGAATGGAGCAAAGCGCGTCATAGGCGCGATATTCCAAGTCGTCTATATACCCGCACTGCCTCTGCACTTCCAGAAACGCCTTGTCCGAGTAAATCGAGCTGTCCATGATACAAATCTCACCGTGCGACGAACGCCATTGTGCTTCCTGTTGCGCCTGAAAACGCAGGGCGAGCAGCAAAGTCTGCATGGAATACGCATAACGCGCAGGGTCCTTGTAATAGGCTTCCAACATGAAGTTCCCCGAACCCGGAAGCGGCTCGTAAAACGGAGTCGCCCCAAGACGCTTGACCAAACGATCAACCAACGTGCTCTTCCCCACACCAATCACACCCGTTACAGCGATTAACATCTCTCTTTTCTCTCCTTTTTCATGGGCGTCCAACGTCGAACGCGACGTCAACCTACCACAAGGACTCGCGGTCGGTCAAGACCGTTGCGTGGAAATTCCCAAAAAATCGAAACAAAAAATATTGACAAGGGCTCTGCCCATCTATTATAAGGGCTTTTAGAAGTCACGACGACCTCTACCAGACGACACAGACAGCCAAACTAAAGGAGTCGTATCATGTTTCTCATCGTTGCCACATTCACTTCAATCGCAGGCGTCCTCATTTCCGCAGCGGCCTATGCCCTCGCCGCGCTATTCCACGCCACCTACTTCATCGTCCGCGCCATCGTGTGCCTAGTCGCGGAGGTGCTGAGATGACAGCTGCCACACTCCGTCCATACCAACAGCAAGTCCTCGACCTGCTTCTCGCTTCCCAACAGAGCGGCATCGTCGTCGCGCCGACGGGGTCCGGGAAGTCGCTCATCATCGACGCGCTCGTGCGCCACTACGCACGGGCCATCGTTGTCGTCAACGAGCTGACCGTCAAAGGACAGCTTGGCGAGCGCTTACCGGACGAAGTCCCAATCGCCTCCCCGCTCTCGTTCGATCCCGCCGTGCCCTACGACCTCATCGTCATCGACGAGGTGCATCACTACCGCCGCGACCGTGCGTGGGGACGGGTTTTCTCCACGCCCGGCGCGAGGATCATCGGCTTCACCGCGACGCCCGTCTGGGACGCCTCGCTCTCCCTCCCGCTACTCGTCCGCATTCCCTACGCTGTGCTGCGCGAGCAGGGCTTCCTCGCCGCGCCACTCACCGGCGTTCTGTCGCGATCGGAGGAGGAAACCGATGCGGCGCTCTCCACCTCCCTCTGTCGCCGCACCGTCTTCTACATAAGTCAAAGGGAACAGCATCAACCCACGCACATGGGCCGCCTCATCACCGCAGACACGCCGGCCGAACAACGTCACTTTCTTCCCTCCGACATCCGCCCCGACGGCTCCGCACGTATCTGTAACATCGCGACCTTAACGACCGGCTGGGACGATCCGGACATCGACTCGATCGTTCTATGCCGGCGCATCGGTGCGGACAACCCTCAGACCTATCTACAAATCCTCGGCCGCCTACGTCGCGGGGGCGTCGTGGTGGACCGAGCGGACAACATTCTACGCTTCGGGCTCGACGAGGATGCCCTCTCAGAGACACTCGGGCAGCGCGGCGTCTCCACCCCCTCGCTGGCTCCGGCTCTCAAACGTTGCGTGGGCTGTCAACGGCTACTCCATCCCCGGCAGACCGTCTGCCCATACTGCGGGTTCGCCTGTCCGCCCCCTCATCGGTCTGGGAAACTCTGGGAGCCCCTACCCGTCGAAGCGTGGTTGAAGCTACTCCGTCCGGAGGGGTTGGAGGCGAAGAGGTGGAAGCTCTGCCCCTACACCAACAAAGGACTCTGGCCCATCAAATTGCCCGTCGCAAACATTACGGCGTGGGTCGGTAGAGGAGACGGCGTCGAGAAATGGTCGTTCGTGTGGCGGATATTGAAAGAGGGGTCGGAAAAGGGAGCCTCGTTCTGGGTCGTCCCGGGCTCCTCGTGGATAATGACACCCTCGCCCGATGGAGACGTAGTGTATGCCCGTGACCTGCTGAAAGGAGAAGAGGGAACGTGGGTTTGTATTGGACGGCGATAGCGTGGTGAGGAGTGAGACGGGTAGAGACAGCTTGTCAGACACCGTGTCTCTCTCTTGGTGGAGAGGACGGATTGCGTATTTAATCAATATTTTATGCAACACGTTGCGGGGAAACGGGAAAAATTGAGAGTAGGACAGCCACCACATTCCGGCCAAAATTAAAGGGTCCCGGGGTTCGGCCGGGGCCCTGGAAGCTGGAAGCTGACCGGCCCGGGCAATCCCGGGCCGGGTCTCAATTCATCGGTTCAAGCCGTCAATCCATACCCCATACAGCCGCTAAACGTGCGGCCGTGCTGGTGGTGACTGTGCTGGAAGTGGCAACCGTTCCACTCCTCCACTGCATGATCCTCGCTCTTGCCTCTGGTGGAATAGCGGTTGACGGCTCGCCGGCCCTCAATGAGGCCGCTTTACATGCCTGCTGGTAGTCTTGCGGTGTGCTCAATGTCTTGAAATCAATGCCTTCAAGGCCGCGAAATACGCGGGCTCTTGGTGAGCTATCGATGGGGAAAATACAATACTGAAGTTCAAGGATGGCTTGGCGCAATGTGGCCGGGGCCGGTGTTTCCTCGAATAGAATTGGCGTCCATTCCGGCGCGGTCCGTGCGAGCGTTTCGCACGCTGTTTCTATGGCCGCCTGGTGCAGTGTTACACGTTCGGCGTGTGGGTCAAGGGCCGTGCGGCATTCCTCGCGTTCTGCGTCGGTGCACTCGCTCGCCTCAAATTGGGCTTTGATGGCCGTTTGGAGCTCACTTGGTAGTCCTATAAAGGCCGCGGTTTTCCAGATGTAATCGTCGTCCGTGGCGTCAATGGCGCTCAATAGGGCCGTGATTTGTTCGCAATATGCCCGGCCTTTGGTGACGTTCCTCAACTCACGCATAAAAGCCACACGTCGCATATCTGATTGAATTGTCCATGCCCTTTTGACCTGCTCACCCGCTTCTTCTGTGGGCGTCTCTGTGGCGTCTTTCTGCGTCTCTGTGGCCGGGGCCGGGGTTGTCACTTCTTCAATGCGAATTGAGGCGTAAAGCGTGGAATAGATGACGCATTCCGTGGTTCCCGTTTTCGGGGCCATTAGGGCGCGTTTAAGCGCGGTTTTGAGGCTTAACGTCTCTTTACCCGTCTGTGGCGCTTCTTGCGTCTGTGGGGCTGTTTTGGCGTCTTTTTGGGCCTCTACGGCGCGTGCGAGTAGTTCGGCCAATGTGGGTGCTTTGGTGGGCTGTTCCGGTGCTGTGGCCGGTGTCGCTTTGGCGGGCTGTTCCGGGGCCGTGGTTGTGGTGGCCGGGGCCGTCGCTGTGGGTTTCGGGGTTGTCTGCTTCTGTGTTGCGGGGATACGTGTAGCCATTGTCTGTTCTCCTGTGATGGCTGTTGCCGGCGTCGTCAGTGCGCCGGCTGTTTTATTGAAGGCTTGGGCAATAGTGCTCAAGCCGGTTAAACACATGATCAATATGATCAATGTGATTATGAATGATGTAATTGGCCGTTTCTTGGCTTTCTTTGCGGCCTGTTCCGCGGCTCTCTGATGATAAAGGTTGTCCTCTGCGTCTCTGCTCAATGCGGCCGTGTCGGCTTCCTGATTGACTGTGTCGGGGTCTATCGGGCTTGTGGCGTCGCCACAAAACCAGCTTTCATCTTCAAGTGTCTCGCTTGCCGGGGCGTTCTCTGTGTCCTGTGTCGCTCGCTCCAAAAAGGCCTGATGTTCGGCTTCTGTGCGAGCGTGTGAGACGTCATAGCTAAAGACGGGCGTCCAGGCCGGTGTACACTGATCGTAGATGGTATGATGTGCTGTGGGCTGTTCGGCTTCCTGTTCGGCTTCCTGTTCGGCTTCCTGTTCGTCGGTCGCTTCCTGTTCGGCTTCCTGTTCGGCTTCCTGTTCGTCGGTCGCTTCCTGCGCTTCTCTCACGGCGTCAAGGTCAATATCTACGCCCAAATTAACCAGCGCTTCCGCGGCGTCAATCGGCATTTCTGCACCCTCTACCATGCAATCAATGAACCAACCAATGGAATTGGTAAACATGTCTTTCAACGTCGCGCAATCGAGATTTCTACCGATGTAGAAGCTCCAACCGTCCCCCCAAGAAGCCTCGATATAATCGGCTTTCTTAACCAGCGATTTCGTGATTTCCTCATCCGCATAGAATTTGCCGCCGGAATAGATGTAGTAATGAAAGTCATCGCTCCAGTTGTCCAGATTGCCGTTTTCATCGAATTCCATTTCCCATTCAATGAAACGGCTTTTGGTCTCAAAACCAATGATACATGTGCTGTTATTCTCTACGATTTCCGCGGCTTTCTTGAATGTTTCTTTATCCATGTCTTTATCTCCTGTTTCTTTTGGGCCCCGTTGCCCTAACTGACCGCCATTATAGACGCTTAAATTTCAGTGTCAATATCTTTTGTCTTTTTTTTAATCTTTTTTCTCGCTCTTATTTGGCGCGGGTTTGCGGCGTCTCTGTGTCTCTAGGCTTGTGCTGCGGCGGTCCATGCGGCGGTTTCTGCGATTTCCGCGGCTTTCAGGCGAGCGCGTGCGGCGTCGTGTGCGACGGTTCCCGGGGTTGTGGTTAGTGCGGCCCTTAGGGCGGCCCGGCGGCGTCTTGTGGCTTCTGTGGCGATACGGTTTGCGCGTGCGGCGCGGGCGGCGTGAAATGCAACGATAATCTTTCTGATCATGTCTCTGTCTCCTGTTTTGGTGGGCTCAATTGCCCTGGTGAGATCGCATTATAGACGCATGATTTACCGTGTCAATATCTCTTTTCTTTTGTCCGTGTCTCTTTGTCCGTGTCTCTGTTTCCAGGTCCGGACGAACCGGATGATGTCGGTCGGTTCGGGCGGTCCGGTCGGTTCGTCGGTCGGTCGGTTCGTCGGTCGGTTCGTCGGCCTGATGATGTCGGCCGGTCCGGTCCGGTTCAAGCCGTCGCATATAGTAATGACGGGCGGGCGCATAGCGCGCACATGTGCGCGTCACACGCGCGCGGCGCGCAGCGCGCAAGCGCGGGCTCAGGCGGGTGAGGTGGGGAATAGGGCCTTTGCCCGCCGGGACAATAACAAGCGCTATATAATATAAGCGAGTGTAATTCAGGTCTCTTATCATATCCTTATGCGTGTATTATAGGTTCGATCGCTCGCGTCGTTGTTCGTCCGGCTCTCTGTGTGTCTCTACGATGTCGGCAGTCTCTCCCTCCACAATGTCGGCGTCCCCCCATAATGGCGTAACTCGGTGGCAACACCATAGAAACGGTAGCGCAACTCGGTGGTGGTGCAGCCCGTTCGTTCTACCCACTTCCTAAAGCCTCAGTTTTATGACGGCGTTGCGATAATGACGGCACAACTCGTTCAGCTCGACGTTGGGGTTGTCTCTATGGCGTCGTAGGATCGCCTCGACGGCATAACGCGTTTGTGTCGATGGCGGCCGGTTCGGCTTCCCTCTATGGCGCCTCTAAACGGCCCCGTAGAGCGCTTGAAGCGATCCAACGTCTGTTTATCCGTCCGAGCGCTTCAAGCGCTCTACGGGTCCTCTAGCGTCTCTAATCGACCCCGCTATTCGTCCAACGGTCGTTCGCTTCGTCCAACGGCTGGACGATAACATAAAAAACGTCTGGATAACGGTTTCGTGTAAAACCAAAAGGGGCTTTTACTTTTGACGACCGCTTTTGGGGAGGGCTTTTACTTTTGACCACCCCTTTTGCGCGCAACGACCGCCCCTTTTGTATCAGGTGTGTATCTGCGCAAACCCGCGTCATTACTAGGTTTCCTGTCTCCGCCGATACAATCTACGACACACTCTTGACACAAACCATATACAAATGCCAATCGCGTTGTCTCTGAGCCGGCTTGAAAGTGTCTTCGACGCACTCCAACCGCCTCCAAACCCGCCAAAAATGCCGTTTTTCACACCCTTTGTCTCTTTTGCTTTGTCTCTAAATCACGTCTCTAAAAACAATAAAAAGCATATAAGAGATGTTACAAATTACATAAAAAAAGCCCCTTTATATATTGTCAGTAATGACGCGGGTTTCCCATCCAATGTTTTATAGTCAATTCGTCATATTTTCGGGGGTTGAGGCCCAAAAAACGTATATTTTTTGATTTTACTCTCCAAAAAAAATTTCCCGCGCGAAAAGTTTATACGTTTTTTTAGGGGTGTTTGTATCAAAGTTACACTTTGCAACACCCGTAACGTCAATAACCATGCGGCCTAAAGCCAAATGAAATATTTCGATACAAATATGTCTTTTCCTATGTATTATATGGCTGAGACATCGCGTCTCTCCCCGACGGGCAAACGACGGACGCCGTGTCTCTCCCCGACGGGCAAACGACGGACGCCGTGTCTCTATGGGATGGATAACGTGTCTCTATGGGATGGATAACGTGTCTCTATGGGATGGATAACGTGTCTCTATGGGATGGATAACGTGTCTCTGTGGTACGAGGAAAAACGCGGACATCGTGTCTCTGTCCGACGCACCAAACGAGTCTCTCCGAGGACGGCTCGCAGAGGACAAAAAAAAGCCCACCCCAAACGGAGGTGGGCGTGTGTGTTGTCCTGTCAGAGGGAGAACGTCACCGCTCGGCGAGCCATGCCGCAAAGTCTTCAGACACTACCGTTGCCTCGATGGCCGCAGGATCGCGGAGCTGTTCAACCTTTGCTCCGTTCTCGATCATATACTGTCTAGCATACGCACGAGTCTCCACGGCGTTGGTTGTGGCTTGCGTCCGAGGGGCCGGCTTGGCTGCCTCTTTCCGTGGCGCCGACTCGACGACCGGCGCTTCGACAACGACCGCCTCTACGACCGGAGCGGGCGCCTCGACGACCGGCGCAGCCGTCTGGGCAGCTGCACGCGTCCGAACGGCGTCAGGCTTGGGGATGCGTGCAATGAGTGCCGCCATGTCCGACGCGGCTGGTGCGGCGGGAGTGGAGGGCGCCTGGGCGGTCGCGCGGAGTTCGGCGATCTCTTTGGCTTGCGCCTCGACGATTGCGCGGAGGCCGGCGAGTTCCAAAGAAAGGTTTACGACGTCATTGGCGAGGCCCGAACGGAGGTCGGCAACGATGGTGCGGAGTTCGGCGAGGTCTTTTGCCTGCGACGCGATGGCTTCCTTGTTCGCCGAGATGTGCTCCTTGTCCGCCGCGAGGCTGTTGTGGAGGCCGGTGAGGTCTTTTTTGTTCGCCTCGACGTCGGCGCGAAGTGTCTGGAGTGAGTCCAGCATCCGCTCGTCTGCGGCGCGGAGGTTGTCGACGTCGTCGCACAGCTCGTTTCCTTGCTGAACGAGCTGATCAACAGTGGCGTTGGTGGCTTCGATTGCGTTAATGATTGCGTTGACGTTGTTGACGTTGTTGACGTTGTTGACGTTGTTGACGTTGTTGGCTTCCATGATTTTGCTCCTTTTGTGTGTCCTCAGTTGACTCAGAGGACGTTGAAATAGTCGACGGCTCGACAACACGATATTCGAGCCATCCGCAGTAAAGTTGTAGTAGGGCGTGCGCGGTTTCGTAATCATCCGCTGGTATTGCACGCCCGTCTGGAATTACAAAGAAACGTCTTAGTTTTGTTGGCGTCTGCATGGCGGGTTGCGTCCCGGTCGGGGTGGAGGGACGACGTCACCACTGCATGGGCATAACGACCGCCGTCGGTGTGCTCGTATTCTCTGCACGCAGCACGGTCGGCATATCCTCGTCCACCCACTCCCAGATCACCACGTCCGTTCCCGTCGCGTCCATAAGCTGTTGTATGGCATCGGCGATGTAGTTGATGTTGACCGCGATTTGTGTGACTTCCGTCCCCTCGGCCGGCTCGAAGAGCTGCCCGATAGACAACCGCCCACCGTCCGGCAGGGCCTTGATGACTTCCCCGTCGGGCTTCACGAGCATCGTACCCGTCTTTGCGATGGCCTTTGCTTCCAAGCGTAGGCGTTTGAGGAGGTCGGTGGGGTTGACGATGCGCCTACGATTGTCGAGTTTTGTGGGCACGACTTTTGTGAAGTCCGGGAATTGCCCATTGACTAGCTGCGCGATGACGCGCGCGGGGCGATTGCTGTCCGTGGAGATGATGACCTTCGAGCCATCGTCCGTCGGTTCGATGGTGAGGATGTCGTTTGCCCCGTATAGCTTGTCGAGCAGCGCGATTGTGGTGCGGGAGACAATGCCGCACCACGGCGTGTTGCCACACTCCCTCCTAGACCCTTCCCAATGAAAAAGGCGGTGACCGTCAGTGGCGCAGAGCCCACCCGTTTCGTCGACCAAGACACCCGTGAAGTCCTTTCGCACCTCATCCTTCGACGCACAGACCGCCGCCGTTACGAGGTCTTTGGTACGAATGAGGGTGTACGCGCCGCGCTTTTTGTCGGGCGCGGGGTCGAGGTCCGGGAACTCCGTGATGTCGCCGATTTTCGGCTGCCAGCGTCCGCCGAGCGAGGTGGTGAGCATGCCGTCGTCAAAGAGGGCGTAGTGCGCTTCGCCGTCTTTCCACTTGCATTTTTGAGCCGTCTTAACGATGTCCTTGAACTGAATGAGCGCCCGTCCGCCCTCAAGCACGAGCGCGAATTTCGGCATGTCGTATGTGAGGACGACTGTGTTGTCGAGGTCTGTGAACTTGAAGCTGACGCAGTTGTCTTCTTCCGTGGCAACCACGTCGATGTTGCCATCGAGTACCTTAAAGCTGGTGCGCGTTGTCAGGGATTTTCTTGCCGTGAGGACTTCTAGGAAACAGTTGTAGTTGAGATAGAATTTCATGTGATTGCTCCTTTTGTCTGAGTTGTGCCGCGTCGCGCCGGGGAGACGCGGCGTGTATTGTAAACCGAAACGCGGCGTCACGCCACCGCGTCTTTTCTGACTTTGTAAATAACCTTGTCTTCAAACGTCCCAACGATTTCCTCGATGGTGACGTCCTGTGTCGACCCGTCTTTTTTGGTAACGGTCAGAGCGTCGCCCACCGTCTTGACGTCCTGCGACATCACGAACCACCTGTTCAGGATGTTTACCCACATTGTGCGGGCCGGCGTCGTAGGCGCCTCTGGTCGTCTTGCCAATCTTTCACTCATCTCTACACCCTCCTATACCACATGTTTGTGTCCCGTGAGCAACGCAATTCCATACCGTGCCCTTTACCGTCGGTCCACTGAATTTTCCTGAGCGCGGCGTCTTCGACGTACAGCCACATACGCTTACGTTTGCGTCCGAGCAATTCTCGCAGACCGCTTGCGTCGTGGACGATCGCCCGCGTTTCGATGCCCATATCACTCATCAGGATCGTTTTGTCGTCCCAAGAGACGATGTTACCAATAAATACCTCGTTCTTCTTACACATTCTCGCTCTCCTCCTCTTTCTCCATCATGGGTTCGCAACCGTTCGCTCTGAGCGCGCACTCTTTGGAGCAGTAAAGCCCCGTGTCGCTGTCCAGCCACCCCGCCCTTACACCGCCGATACGCTCGCCACAATATTCGCACCGTGGGACGCGTGTTAAAACGGCGAGGCGAGTGCAAGCGCAATTCGTGCAGAGGTATAGACCCTGCGCCGTCCGCCAGCTCGCACGCTGTTCACCGCAGCACTGACACATCGTCTTCTGACGTTTGATGTGCTCCCGTCTCGCCCTGTGGAGTTCTCCCGTGAGCTGACGTTCGAGCGCGTTGAGACCCTCGATAGCCACGAGCTTTTCTTTGGCCGTCTGGCGCAGCGGTGTACCCATGATGACGCGGGAGATTGCCGCCGTGGCTTCTCGCACGTCCAGGATTTTCTGAGCCATCGCGCTTTCCCACTCTTTGAATGTCAGTTTCCTACTCATTGTCCGTCTCCTAAATATAATTGAACCATCTACCAGCCTGCGAGAAGTAGCGCAACGTCACCCCGCGCCCGCTTTTCCGTATCCACTGTACGTCTGTGAGCGTCTCGTCTTGGATGCCGAGCCAAACGTGTTTGCGTTTGCGTCCGATGAGCCTTATGAGATTGTCGGCGTCATGCAGCAACACACGCGTCTCGATTTTCGTTTTTGCGTCACGCACGAGTATCGTTCTTGCGTCCCACTCCACAATATCACCGATGAAAAAATCACACATTGCTCTCCTCCTCGCCGTTCTCCTCCTCGTCGTTCTCCTCCTCGTCGCCATCGTTGTCCCGACCGTCTTCCTCCTCCGCCGGGCAGTCGTCCGTCATACAAAGCTCGTAACGCAGGCGAGCGATCGCGTTCGGCGTGAGCGTGATGTTGTCGTCCCAATGCTCGTCGACATACGGGAGGCTGTTGATAATCTGTTCCACGGCGTTGATGAAGATAAGTAGCTGATACGTCACGGGCTCATCGAAGGGATTTACCTTGTTGCCGTCTGTGCCGTAGTTGTCTTTCTCGTATTCCCAATACACCGCGCAGTCGTCAAAGTGCGCCTTAATCCACTCCTTTGCGGTGTACGTGTATGGATCGTCAACAAAGCCGTTGTTGTTTTCGTTGAGGGTAACTTCAAAACCGAGGTCTGCGCCCCATACGTCTCTACCCTCGTTTCCGTCGAGCCAGGGGTCGATGTGATCCCACGCCCAAACGAGCGTGTCGAGGCTGTAATCTGTCCTCGCCTCAAGGTTGCTGAAAAATTCGCGCTGCCGTTCTGTCATGTCTTCCCACTTCATTATTCTGCCTCCTCATCTTTGAAGTTGATGGCGAAACGTGTCGCCGCTTCTACCGTTTTCAAGTTTGTCCAATCGAACTGATACCAAATGTCACGAATGCCTAACGGTTGTTCGCCGTATGTTTGTGCGAACGCCGCCGCTATTCTGTTTGACCGCCCTTTCATCCTGAGATAGAGCGGCTCGCCGTGGTTTTCCACATACCGTCTCGCCCTCGCCGACTCGTAGAACGCATCAAGGACTGCGAGTCGGGAGTCGTGGTCGTATCCCGTCCACACATTGTCTCTTTCATCCACCACGATCTGCATGATGCGTGAGCGATCAACGTCCGTCTGAGGGTTGAAGACCATCTCGACAACCGCTTTGTCGAGTTCCGCCGCAACCGACGCCGTCAGGTTGTTGCGTTCTGTGACCCACGCGAAGTTGCGTGCGATGGAGATCGTTGCGCTCACGTGCGCCTCGATCGCCTGTTCTCTTGTGTAGGTAAGTTCATTGTTCATCATCATCATTTTCTTTCTCCGTGTGTGGCGCCCACGCAGGGGCGCGTTTTGTTTCAGTCCTCTTCCCAAATGATTTCGCCGTTCGGCTTGATGGAGTACTCTCTGTCCACCGCCGTCTCTTTCCAGTCCACACCGACAAGGCCCAGCCAACCGCCGCAAGCGGCCATGTAATCCCTGGCTTCCTGCCGTGCAAACGCCCACCCTGCCGCGTAGTGGAAGAAATCATGGCTCGATGTCTCGCCGTTCTCGTTCTTGAGCGTGAAGGTGTAAATCGTCTTAGTCATTGCTCTGTCTCCTTGTCGCGAGAAATGTGATGTGTCCGGCTTCGATGTACTGCTTCACGACGTTGGTGTCGGTCGTCTCTTCGCAGCGCCGTCCCTCAATGCAGCAGAGGTCGCCTTTGGAAAGGTGTTTGCGCACAAGTTCCGCCTGTTTCCCACGGAAGCGCACTAGCACGAAGTGCGTGAACTCTTCACCGTCCTTGACCGTGGCATGAACGATTGTATTCTCCACAGAACCGTCTGCGCGCTGCTGAAAATCGCCGGCGATCCGCCCGATGAGAATTGTATCTACGTTCTTCATTTCGTTTCCTCCTCGTCTTCGCTATCGGAGTCGTCTTCGCTCTCCTCGTCTTCCTCGTCTTCCTCGTCTTCCGGGTAGAAGAGGTCGTCACACTCGAACCAAATCACATCGTTGACCCAAGTGTCGCTTACTTCTTCGCAGCACTCCGCCCACATACAAATGCGCTTCCACACGCGCTCTTTGGTGTATTCGTCGGCGCCGTCCCAACGGTCTTTTGCTCCGCTCCAAAGGAAGTCGTCCAAGTCGTGCATACAAAGCTCTTTCTTTACCGTGATGCTATCATACATATTTGTTTCTCCTGATTGATGTTTCGTTGTTTCCTAGAAAAGCGCCGCAAGTATCCACGCGACCGCGCCGACCGTGGACAACAGGCACATGGCGTTTCTGAGTGCGTCGGCGATCGGTGTGGCCTTCGCCTCCTCCGCGTCGCCCTCCGCCGCCTCAGCCTCCTCCGCTGTCTCGTTCGTGCGTTCCACAAGTGCCGCATACACACCGTATTCCTCGCCGTATGCTGGCAGCCACGCATAGGCCACCAACTTGATGTATTCGATCTGCCCGTTTGAATACTCGATTGCGTCTTTGGCAATTTCTTTCGCCTGTTCGATGGTTTTGATTTCGTCCGTGCCGATGAGCTCGGGCTGCGTAAGTTCAATCTCGTTTCCGTCTGTAAGACGTGCTGTGAACGTAAATCTCATGGTTGTGAGATCAGCTTCTTTCCTTAGGTCTACTTTCCTCATTTTCGTTTCTCCAATTAGATTGCCGTTAGTGCTTTGTATGCAAGGAAGTCGATTTCATCGAGTCTCCCGTGATAAACCTTGTAGCGATACCAGAGGTGCGCCACCTTGTTGCGGGCGTGTTGTTTCGCCGCCCAATTGTCGATGTTGCCCGGCCTTGTCGGCATTCTCAGAAGTACGCGCACCGCTCGTTTGAGTGCCCGGAGCGCTTGATTTTTCAACGCCTTGCGAAAGTTCTTTCGTCTCACTCTCATGTCGTTCCCTCCTATCCTCTCGCTCTCGCGATCGCGCCCGTCGTCCCGTCGTTCGGGATGATCTCCCAAAGCTGCCCGTCCCACTGTTTCGCCGCCGCGCGAGCGCGTTTGAGCTCGATCACCCAGATCAGCTCCGTCCTTTCGTTCTCCCACACGGTCACGATGTAGTGCGTGACGCACATTTTGTGTGCGAGCCCTCCAACGTAATCCTTGATTGCGTTTTTAAATTCTTTTCTCATGTCATGTTCTCCTTTCTCTTACCAACCCATCTCACGAAGTTTCGCGAGTGCCATTTCGATTGCGTCGAGGTTCGCTCCCACCCGTGCGCCGACATCAAACGGGATGTCGCCGTCTTCGAGTTCGATGTTCGTCTCGACGATTTTGTCCACCGTGTTTGCCGCATCTTCCAGGCAAACTTTTGCCGATGTCGTGATTGCGACGAGGTGAATGAGGTGCACAATCTTTTCCATCTTTCTGTCTTCCATGTTTCTGTCTCCATGTCTGTAAACGGCTTCGCACCGTGCGAAGCTCTCCGACGCACACACTGTTACTATCCATGCGTCGGGCAGCTTCGCGCTGCCGTCTCTACACACAGCCGTTCCCGACCGCCAGCATACTTTGCTCGTCAGCCCATCTGTGTGTCCTTTCTTTTATGACTCAGACAAGTGTCTCGTCTCCATCGCTTGTCTTTGTGTTTGTCACGTTAGATGTGAGTGTCTCTGTTACTCACGGACTTGCGCGTCTTATATCGGCGTATAGGTTTGTCTCTAATACGCAACCGTGTCTCTGTGTCATTCGCGTTTGTCTCTAACGTTGCGCGTTTCAAGCCTTATCGCTTGCGCGCGCGGCCTACTTTATGGCGGCCGCTTAAATCATAATCCCTTATCGAATTACGATTGATAGCTATAATACACTAATGGCTATTGATTGCAATATCTTTTTTCAAATATTTAATCTTTTTTGGCGGCTTATGCCTTATATAATGATGTAAAAGCGGCCAAAACGGGGCCAAAACGGGACCAAAACGCGGCCAAAAAGGCGCCATTTGTCAGACACACTGTCAGACACACTGTCAGACATGGTGTCTGTCATAGTGTCAGACATGGTGTCTGTCATGGTGTCAGACGGGAGGAGTCCGCTTTGTCTCTGCGTCTCCCCGCGTCCGTCTCTCCGCGTCCGCCCGTGTTAGAATGCGACGATAACCGGATTGTTGTCCGCGTCCGTCGGTCTCGCAATCCCGTTCACGGCGCGGTCTATCTTTGTCCGTTGCATACCTTCCGCGGGCCCGAACTTGTCGTCCTTTGTCACTTTGTCTATTGATGACATGACAGCTTGTTTCAAATCGTCGTAGGCGTTCCGGTCGATGACGTATAGCGTGTCGGTGATTGTCTGATATTCCTTAAAGCCAATTTGTTTGAGCGCACGTTTCAAGTTGTAATCGTTGATATTTCTCACGCCCCAAATATCGAGCTTTTGCAGCAACCGCGACATGACGATGACGACTTCGTCCTGGTCGTATCGGATCACGTCTTCCATATCCCCCGACGTTCCGCGCAGGAGCTGCGACACCACATACATCTCGCGCGTGCGCACCATCTTGGCCTTACAGCGATAATCGTTTTCGACTTGATATTCCGCGCTCATAAGGTAAGGATATCGGCCCGCGCGTTCAGTGCGCTCGATGTCGTATTCCTCTTTCGCCTGTAACCATAGCTGTCTAAAATCCAGCGCATCAATTGCCGGCCAATCGGCGCGCGACCATTTGCAATCTATCACGATGTAGCGGCGATTGCCCGTGTCGTCGGTGAAAAGGTCGGAGTCGTTCGTCGTTCCAATGATGGAGGTACGAACGGGATAGGTCGTCGCATCTCTGTCGTAGGGTCGGCGGATCGCGACTGCGGTGTTAGTGACATAATTCTTTAGGTCGTTGATGTCTTTCCGGCGGAACGTCGTGCCGAGCTCCCCGAACTCGTGTATCCAATGGGAATACAGGTCTGCCAGCGTATCCTTCGACCGCATATCAAGGTTTTTCTGCGTAAAACTGTTTGTACCGCAACTGATAGCCCTTACGAGGTGACTTTTACCTATGTTCTGCTGCTTCGAGTAAAGGATCAACATGAAGTTGCGTTGGAGGTCGCCGGCCTCCCCACGGTTCTCCAAAAGTCCCACACCTTGTCGAAACCACAACTGAAAGGCTGTTAAGCCAAATTCGTCTAAACGGAGGGCGGCTTTTAATTTTGACCACCGCTCTACGCCGTCCCAGGTGCCATTGAAGATCGTCTCCATAACCACGTCCTTGTAAATCACGGCATTTGCGGTCAGGTATCCGATGGCATCGTCCTTTGCGATCTTCCAGCAGTTGTTGTTATCCTTGAGCTCCATATCCTTGATGGCGAGCCATAGACTGTCGATTTTCTCCACTTCCTGCCCATGAAGCGTATAGGTACGTTTGCCCGTCCAGCGATCCTCGCACACGTTAATCCCCAACGTGCGCACGGCATAGGCGAGCTCGTCGAGCATACATGGCTCCGAGCGCATTTCGCGGCGGCTGCGCTTCGCAGTTTCTTTGACTTTCGCCGTGATGGAGTCGGATAAGGCTTGCATTTCTTCGAGGTTCATATTACTATATCCTTTGTAATGGCGTGTTTTGTCTTTTATGGCAAATTCCTCGTCGTGAGCCAGATATCTAAGTTGAGTCCATCGTAGGCACGTCTCGTCGATTTTCAGCTTATAGTCCGACTCAAAGTCGCTTTGAATACGCTTCATCGCGCCCACATACTCCGACTGCGTTTTGGCGTGCAGCCCTACGCCGATTGCGAGCCCACCGCTAATCGTCCGAAACACGCCAATAACGCGGTCGTCCTCCCACAGCTCTCTCTTCTTTATCCCTAACGTCATAGGGTCGTTGTCCTTCACATCGACATCCAGCCACACGATGCGATGTGTAGGGCACGCCTGCGCTTGAACGAGTGCGGGGGTGTTGCCCTTCAATCTCTCTTTGAGTAACGCCATATCCTCACTCGTTTTGGCCTCATTCATGGCGTCTCGTCTACGCTGCCATACAGTAGGCGGCTCGTTGATCCAATCCACGACTTCTGCCGTCGGCACAAGCCTCAGGCTGCCGGTCTCGATAGCCCGACAGAAGTCCTCGATCTCGGCTCTGCGGACTTTCCCGTTATCGAGCCACCAGACCATCTCGGCCACCGGCTCTGGGGTGTCGGAAAGCTCCACCGACACGCTCTCCGCCATCTTCTTTAGCTTCGACTCCTTTTCCACAGTCATCAGGTCGTTTTCGCGCTTGTAGTCTTTCCAATACGTGCGAAACATGATCATCGGCATATTGTCGCGGCAGAACTGATAATAGGTCGTCGTTGCCTCGTCGAATGGCGCGGTGTGCTCGTTCAGGATGTGGACGGTGCCGTTCTCGAAGACGCAACCCCCAAAGGTCGAGGCCCCGAGTGGCTTAAATTCCACATAGCCCTTTCGATTTACACCAGGGCGTACCTCCACGCCCTGCCGTTCCAGATACTCCACTACTCTTTGCTGCTCCTCTGTCATTTCACGTCCTCCTTGTCAAATGTAAATGCGCACGCCTCGTCCTCTCGCATAGCGCTCTGCGCGCATATACGCGCCTTTGGACAATACTTGCAATAACCGTTCGTGTGACACGTCGAGTCGTCGAACTTACCCGCATCTTGATAGATCATCGTGGCGCGGCAGAACGCCCGCACGAAGTCACAAATATCATCCACTGTGGGTTCCCATGTGTTGACGGGCTCCTCTCGTTTGGGCTGCACAATCGTTTGTCCGAAGTGCCAATCGCCGTAATACTCTCGAATGTGGGCGACGATCTCCTCCTCCCATATCGGCATGACGCCATAGCGCTCTCTGGCGCGTTGCAATATGAGTGCAAGGATATAGAACGTGAGCTGCGGCGTCGTGGGTTCGACGACATGAAAGCCGAACTTGTAGTCAGCGCAATGCAGCAGTTTTCTTGACTCATCTATAACCATAGCATCATAATATCCGCCGACGAATTGGGTCTCGAAGAAGCCAAAGTGCTCGCCCATCGTGACGAATTGCTCTGTATGAACATTCTCTTTGACGCCCTCGGACAAGGCGAGCAAGGTCTGAGCATAGAGCCTCGCGCCCTCCATCATACGCTTATTTCGACAGCCCTTGAACGCCGTTTCGCCATCCCAGAAGCATCGCTCGGCGAGGTCATGGGCACGCTCTCCCTCCTCGGCGGCGGTCTTCGGGCGGTCATCCACGAGGTCATCGGGGTGCACGTAGAGATACGTCGGGCACGCCAGAAATTGCTTCATCTTCGAGCCGCTGATGATGCAGTGTGGGCGTTCGGTCGTCGGTTGCTCGGTAGTCGCCCTCTCAATCGCGTTTCCCATCGTCGCCTCCCTCTTTGATCGCACCGGTCTCGGTCAGGTAAGTCCTCACGATCCGCCCTACCAAAGACGCCATCGAGCGCTCTTCATCGGCGCAAAGTGCGACAAGCGCCTCCCATTCCTCACGCGTGAAATACGCGCTAATCAAATGCCTCTGCTTTGTCATT
>JAEEHP010000186.1 GCA_016280855.1 Bacteroidaceae bacterium | reverse complement strand
TCGTGTTGGCATGGCCGAAGTGGTTCACGAATTGTATGCCATCGTTGATGGCGTCGGCAAGCTCGTCAGGATCCCAAACGTGGGTGGGTGTTTCATAGACACGCACAAAATCATAGTCTTCGGGATAGCCGTAGGTCGTATAGCCGTTGTAGTTGCACTCACCGATGAGGCGTTCGAGGTCGGTGCTGGCATACACGCCGTCGCCGAGATGCTCGCCGGCCAAAACAGGTTGACGGAACTCGCCCAAGACCGGTGAGGTCATATAGCTGAATGACTTGGAGAGCATGGTCTGCAGCTGGTTGGCATTGGTGAATGGCAGACGGGCGATAGACAGCTCGGGCAAGAGGTCGTCCTCGCCGATTTCGCCCCATTTGTTGTCGCCGTCGTCGTTGAGGGTGCCGTCGAGGCAGGCATAATAGCTGTCGGAAGGCACATGGTCGTCATAGCCTTCTTGGGCGTGGCACCATAGGCTGCGGTAAGGCACCAAGTCGACATCGCCGCCGAGCATCACCATGGAGATGCCGTTTTTCTCGTATTCATCGATGATGTAGTTGCGGATCTTTTCCTTGTTGTCGCGACCCGTCATGGCTGCGTAAATCTCTTGAGTGGTAGCGATACGGACACGGATGCCGCGACCTGCATATAGGGCAATGTAATCGTTGAAGTTCGTCACATAGTCCTGCGTCGTGATGACGAGCATCTCGTATTCAGGCAATTCACCATCGCGACGGGCGTAACCGTCAAGCATCTCGGCATTTTGTGCCAATTTGCTGATGCTGTTTCTCGTCTCGGGACGCAGCCAGAGTTTACGGCTGTGGTCGACACGAGAGGCGTGATATTCCACAGTGACCGTCACGGTCTGGGCATAACTGACTCGACCCGAAGCGGGTTTGTATTTCACGGGTGTGAAGCCGCCGAAGGCAAACGAGACGCCATTGAGTACCTGTGTGCTGACCGTGTTGAAGGTCTTGTTGGGATAGGCCTCATTGGAGCGGTAAATCGCTTCGTTCTTCTCGAAGACAAAAGGACTGTCGTCCGAGATGGGACGCGCCTTTTGCGCAGGCAGGAGATTGTAATGGCCGTCCAGCTCCGCGAAGTCACTTAAAGTCACATGAACGGCGGTGGCTTCGGTGTTTTGCGGCAGCATCAGGCTGATGCTCTGCCAGGGCAGTTGTGGCTCGCCGACGGTTCCGTTTTGTACGGATTGTTCAAACGAGAGCGTTTGGTATTCGCCAACTTGTTGAACAGTCGGTTTGCTGAAATGATAGGTATGCGTAATGCTTTGCGCAGAGGCTACGATGCTAACGGCAAGCACTATTAAAGTCAATGATAGTTTTTTCATATAGATAAAAGATTGGACCGAATTCTATAAATCGCTCTTTATGTGTTGTCTAACACATCATGCAAATCCCTTATTCGATGGTGATTTTCTTGATGTCGATAGTGTTGCCACTCTCGATCTGCACAAAGTAAAGGCCTTTAGGGGCATTCCCAAGGTCGATGTGCTGTGTGCCGGCAACATGGTTCATGGTCATAACGATTTGCCCCAACACATTGTAGATGGTGACATGGCTCTCTTCTTCCAATTCGAGGGTAAAGCGGCCCGTCGAGGGGTTGGGGTAGAGGACAATGTTCTTCGTCTCGCTCTCTACCACGGCGTTGACGATGCTGGCGTGTGGGAAGGTGATGTCGTCGATCCAGGCGCAGTCGGAGCCTGCCTGGTTCTCGCGGCTCTTGTCGTAGAGCCAGAGTAAGCAGTGGTGACCCGCTGGCAGGTCGAAACTGGCATAGGTCCAGTCGTTTTCGCCCGACCACCATTCTTTCTTTCTGCCGTCGACCATGAAGGCGAAGTAGTCGTAGTGGTATTGCGTCGAGGTCTTGAACCAGAAGCTGACTTCACCATCGACAAAGAGGTCGGCGAAGATGTAGAGCTTAGTCACTTCGTCATCGCCGATGGCGCCCGAGCGTGCACAGTAGGTGCCGCTATGCGCATCTTCGTCAGTGACCACCCAAGGTTGGTCGCCGGTGTGCGCCCATTCGAGGAAGTTGAAGTCGCCGCTTTCGAAGGTCTCCAAGGCGGTGCCGACAGAAACAGGGTGCTGCTGGTGAGTGGCATAGGCACCCGTATGCAAGGCCATGTCCAGATGGAAGGTGGTGCCTCCAGGGATGTCGTAGTCGGGAGTGAAGACCAAGTCGGCGGTGAAGTCTTCGCCAATGCCCACCTCGCCGATGAAGATGGTGGTCTCTTCCATGTTGAGGCCCTCAATCGGACAAGTCACGGTGAGATAGGTGTCGGGAGCAGGGGTGTGACCTGTGTTTGTCCCGCTGACATGCATGATGACATGTTCGCCTGGGTCGATGAAGCCATTGCCGTCGCCCTCGCTGTCGTCAATCACGATGTCGGTGAATTGAAGAACCGGGGCGCTGATATACAACGGAATTTCGCTGACCCATGTGTTTCCATCGGCAGAGCAATTCACTTGGAGCACAACGCGTGACTGGTCGATAGCCGTGTCGCTGATGACGAAAGTGCCACCATTGCCGGTGACGAGGTTGCTTTCCGCTGGAATGGAGCCATGTTCCGAATGGCTTTGCGTGACTTCAATTTGCGGGTCGTCGCAAGCGATGTCGACAGTCACATTGTCGATATCCACCCGGCTTGGATTGGCGATGGCGAGCGTGAGGTTGATGGTCTCGCCATATTCGGTGATGCCGTTGATGTTCGAGTCCTGATAGCCGTAGTCCTCAATGAAGAGGAAAGGTGCATCTTCTGTGAGTCCTGTCATGGGAAGCTGTTGCGGCCATGCACTTTGTCCCGTGACGATGAGACGGAGCTCGCCAAGCACTTCGTTGGGGTCGGCAAACTCAAGTATCGCATTGCCGTTGGCATCGGTCATTCCGAAAGCAATCAGATCCTCGTCTTTGAAGATGCTGACACGGAAGCCTTCAAGAGCCCTGTCTTGGGACTTGACGGTGACGATGGTGCTTGTAGTGCCCTGGAGGATGCCTTGTTGGTAGGTGACATCAGGGGTGATAGGCTCCTCAAACCAAGGATACAAGCCTGCGTCGCCCAATACATTGAGACAATAGATGTTCCAACGCATGCATCCGTTTTCTTCGCCATAGGCAGTCACCCAAGGCGCTGTGGCAATCTTGGCTTCGCGCAAGGCCATGCCGACGGAGGGGATGAGGTCGTGGCAGTAGGCGTCCACAAACTCGCGGTGGATGTGGGCCGCCATGCCGTCGCCCCACGGCACATACCAGCCGTAGCGTGAGTTACCCGTGGTGACCACGAAGCCCGTCTGGATGGTGATGAGCTTCTCCAATACGCAGCTGCTAGCGAAGTCGCCGCAGATGCAACCATGGGAGTGGAACAGCATATAGTTGTGGTGGATGCCGTCATTGCCCGAGAAGTAGTTGTCGCTCATCATACTGCCTGTCCAACCTGCCACGATGTCGGTGTTGGCGTGGCCCACATGGTGGACATATTGTCCTCCAGTGATGATGACATTGCGGAATTCTCCGCCTCTGAAGTCATGTTGAGGAGTGGCATAGTAGCGCTTGAAGTTGTAGTCTTCGGGATAGCCGTAGGTGGTGTAGTCGTAGTCGTTCACCTCACCGATGAGGCGTTCCATGTCGAGATTGCCATAATAGCCGTCGCCAAGGTGCTCGGCGCCGAGGATGGGGGAGGTGAACTCACCCGGTACTGGAGTCTGCAGGTAACTGAAGGTCTTGTGCATGATGGTCTCGAACTGTGCCTCGTTGTTGAAGGGCAGACGGCCAATGCCAATTTCAGGGAGCAGGTCGTCTTCGCCCACTTCGCCCCAGCGGTCATCGCCGTCGTCGTTGAGGGATCCGTCGAGGCAGGCATAGTACATGTCGGAGGGGAGTTGGTCTTCGTCGCCTTCCTGCGCCCAGCAGTAGAGGTAGCGGAACGGGACGATGCTCACATCACCGCCAAGGCTCACCATCTGGATGCCGTTCGTTTCGTATTCCTGGATGATGTAGTTACGGATTTGCTCTTGTGGGTCGCGACCCTCCATAGAGGCATAGATGTCTTCCAAGGCCACGATGCGGGTGCGGATACCCTTGTCGTTGTAAAGGTTGAGGTATTCGCCAAAACGCGGAACCCATTCCTCTGCGGTGATGACCAGCATGTCATATCCACCGATGGCACGGTTGCGATGGGAATAGGTGCCCATCATATTGGCGTTTTGTGCCAAGCGCTTGATGGATTGCTCGTTTTCGGGCGTCAGCCAGAGCTTGCGGCTATGGTCGTCGCGGCTCATGGCGGTCTCGATGGTTACCGTCACGGTGCGGGCATAACTGACCTTGCCCGTGGAAGGCACATATTGCACGGGCGTGAAGCCACAGAAGGCGAAGGCAACGCCGTTCAGGTATTGTGTATTGACGCTACTGAAGCTTTGTGCAGGATAGACACTCCCCGAACGGTAGAGAGCCTCGTTTTTTGCGAAGGGGATCTCCTCTTCGTTAGATATGGGACGAGGCCGTTGATAGGGATATAGGTTGAATGAACCTTCCAGCTCCACAAAGTCGGAGAAAGCCACATCGACTGCTACAGCCTGTTGACCTTGGGGCAGCATCAGGCTGACGCTTTGCCAGGGCAGGGTGGGCTCGCCCACGGTGCCGTTGGGTAGGCAGCCTTGGAAACCGATTTGTTGGTAGCCGTCGCGTTCGCTGACGATGGGCTGGCTGAAATGATAAACATGTTGGATGGTTTCGGCCTGCGCGAAAAGAGCGATGGCCAATAAAGTGAGGAATAGACTTAATTTCTTCATTTATAATAAAATTTGCGCGCAAAAATACAACAAAAAATGATTCCATTACATAAGGAGGACCTACATTGTCGCTGATTTTTAGGATAAAAGTGATGAGGGTGGGTGAACCATAGTTTTTTTTCCTAATTTTGCTCCTTTAAAACTCAAACAAATGAAAAAGATCAGAGCCGCCGTAGTAGGTTACGGCAATGTGGGCCGCTTCGCGCTCGAAGCCCTTGAAGCCGCCCCCGATTTCGAAGTGGCTGGCATCGTCCGCCGCAACGCTAACAAGACTATTGAACTCTCTTACTATGAAGTGGTGAAAGACATCAGGGAACTGAAAGATGTGGATGTGGCCATCTTGGCTTGTCCCACGCGCAGCTGCCCCGAGTATGCCAAACAAATCCTGCCCTTGGGCATCAATACCGTGGATTCCTTCGACATCCATACTTCCATCGTGGACTACCGCCGCGAGCTGATGCCGATTAATAAGGAGACGAAAACGGTTAGTGTTATCGCCGCTGGATGGGATCCAGGTTCGGATTCCATCGTCCGCACTTTGATGCAAAGTCTTGCGCCTAAAGGCTTGTCGTACACCAACTTTGGTCCT
>JAEEHP010000185.1 GCA_016280855.1 Bacteroidaceae bacterium | reverse complement strand
TTCTGTTCCATATCGTAATAACCAATCTAATACCGAAATAATATGTATCGTCTTTCCGTCAATCTTAACATCGCGTGTCTGTGTGAAAGCAATAAGAGTCAGACGGTTGCAGGAAAGCGCATCGGATGCCGAGGGTGATAGTCTTAACTTGCTGTTTTGTTGTGTGGCGGGTTGTTACGGGGCAGGGATGATGCCGATTTCAGCTGCCGAGGCGTAGTCCTGACGGTCGTGTGTGGAGAGTACGACAAAGCGGAGGTAGCGACCTTCGACGGGGGAGGGGAGGGCTATCTCCTGCACCTCGGAGGAGTTCTGGAGGCGCCCCGTGAGGGCTGCCTCACCCCAGCTCGTGGCATTCTTGCTGACATAAACCTCGAAGCGGGCGACACGGCCGTTGGTCATATCCTCGCGGCCTTGATAGACGAAGTGACCGATGCGGAATGCGGCTCCCAGATCGACTACGACCTCATGTGGGCAGCGCGGCTTCTCGGGGCTATACTGCGAGTGCCAGATGGTCTGCGGGTTCTCGTCGATGATGTTGCGCACCGCCTCGTTGCCGCCTTGCTCGCTGCTGCAGCTGAGGATGCGCCAACCGGTCTTGCTGACATAACAGGGAATGCGCTCCTCAACGGCGGGGCTCTTCTCCAAACCCTCGGCGACGGCGTAGGCCTTGACGACACCGCCCTTCGGAAGGGTCAGGGGCTGACTATAGACTTTTTCCTTGCCGCCATCGATGCTGTAGCGGATGGTCGATCCCGGCGTGGCACAGGAGAGGCTGACGGTGGCCTTATCGCGATGAATGGCGACCGGAGAGCAGAGCGGCGACGTGAAACGGGCACGCTCGGCCAGCTGCTGATCGGTCTGCGCCTCGGTGACGGGCAGCATCACGAAGCTGAAATAGGTCTTGCCGGAACGGATGCGGTACTTGTCGATGACGTCGGGACCGCAGCTGGCATTGCCGAGGGCACGGTTGTAGGCATCGAGGTTGAGCACCGTTTCCTTGCACCACTTCATGTCGGACGGATGCTTGGCACGGTGGCGGCTGTCGGTGTAGTTGTCCTCGGGACGCCAATGTGCAGCGCTGGCAGCGATGAGTTCGGGCGCTACGACGAGCAGGCCGCTGCCGTTGTCGTCGGTGAGTGCCATCCAACGCACCTCTTCCTTGTTGCCTTGCTCCTGCGGCAGGACGTAGTTGGTCCATTCGTCGCTGACACGGCTGTGGTGGAGGCCGATGAGTGCGGCTTCCTTACGGTCGCGGTAGCTGTCCTGCGGACCGCGTCCCAACCAACGCATGTGTTCGAAGCCGGCAGGCAGTTCGGTGCGGAGGCCTAAGCGGGGCAGCTCACCGCCCTGAGGCATCGGGTCGATGGAAGTGCCGACGATGACGGCACCGTCGGCCAGCACCTTGAAGGTCTGGCGCACGGTGAAGCTGTAGGTGCCGGAGGAGCTGTAGGTGTTGGTGACGGCGATGTCAACGCTCTGGCCGTCCTTGCTGGGCTGTACGTCCCATGCGCCGAAGTAGATGATGTTGAGCTTGCGGATGCCCATCTGGTCGTAGCTGCCGGTGCGGCCACGCTCGTTGTCGGTAGGCAGACGGAAGGCCTGCAGCGTCAGCGGCGCAGCAAGCAGCTGACGGTTGGCGGCAGCGTAGCGGGCGAGGCAACCGTCGGCAAACACGGCCGAGAAGTTGGCGCCTTCGACGGTGACGACGTCCTGCGCTTTCGTTACCTTCAGGGCCTGACCTTTGGCAGCGACGTAGGGCTTACGGTCCGTCGCCGCCCTGAGGCGGAACTCCTCCTTGGCGACCTCGAAACCGGCATCGGCCCATTCCGTTGATGCTTTCTGCGTTGCCGAGAAACGGATGAAGTATTCGGCATCGGGGTGCTGGGGATGAGCCACGATGCCCTTTGCGGCCTCGATGGTCACGTCCTTCGTCTCGCCAACGGCCAAACGTATGTCGTCAATCGTGCCACGGCTGATCTCGATGCCATCCTCGAGTAGGGTGTAGCTCACGTTGAGGTCGTCGAGCACGCGCTGCTGCAGCTTGCTCTTGAGGGTGAAGGTGCCGGCCACGCTGTCCTTCATGAAGAAGTCGAGGGGCTGATAGACCTTTTTCATATTATAGCTCTTGGCGGTCGGGGTGTTGTCGGCCAGCACGACGCCGTTGCAGCAGAAGTCGTTGTCGTTGGGGTTGTCGCCGAAGTCGCCGCCATAGGCCCAGTACTCGCCCTTCGAGGGATCGAGGATGGAACGGACGTCAACCTTGCTCTTGAGCCCCAAGGCTTCGAAGCGCAGCGGATCATTGGTGGCGCTGACTTTCAGGCCCTGGTCTTTCCAGTCCCATACGAACTCACCCGCCAGGGCCGGGTATTTCTCATAAAGATCAAAATATTCACGCTGGTTACCCATCGAGTTGCCCATGGCATGGGTGTTCTCGCATTGGACATGGGGACGGATGGCGGTCTTGCCGGCCTTGTAGTCTTCGAGGCGGCTGCGGCCCGTGCTCTCGATGAATCCGAGGTTGGCGTACATCGTGCTCGTCACGCTGCTCCACTGGCTGTTGCCTTCGTAGTGGGTGAGACGTGTCGGGTCGAGGGCACCGATGCTATCCATGACGGTGGCGAAATTACGCCCGTTGCCACTCTCGTTGCCAGCGCTCCAGATGATGATGGCGGGGTGGTTGCGCAGCGTCAGCACCTGGCGCACGGAACGTTCCACCATGGCGGGCTTGAAGGTCTCTTCGTGCGAGAGGTGGGTGTTGCCGTGGCATTCGACGTCAGCCTCGGCCAGGACGTAGAGACCTAAGCGGTCGCAGAGGTCGTAGAGATAGGGGTTGTTGGGGTAGTGGCTGGTGCGGATGCCATTGACGTTGAGGCGCTTCATCTGCAGGACGTCGGTCTCGATCTCTTCCTTGGTCAATGTGCGGCCGCCATTCTCGCTGAAGCTGTGTCGGTCCACGCCATGGAAGATGACGCGGTTGCCATTGACCAGGAGGGCGCCGTCGGCACGAACGCTGACCGTGCGGAAACCGACCTTCAGGGCACGCACGTCGGTCGCCTTGTCTTTCTGCTTGAGGGTGATGACGAGGTCGTAGAGCTGCGGCAGCTCGGCGCTCCACGCTTTGATGCCTCGGACGGTGGGGAACTGGAGCTCAATATCTCCCGTCTGGGTGACGGCGGCTGTTTGGGTGGCGAGCACGCGGTCGCCGTCCTTCAGCTGTGCTTCCACGACGGCCTTCTTGGGCTTAGCCCCAGCGATGTTGACCGTCAAGGCCGCCTCGGCCTCGCTGTTGCCGTTCTTCAGGGCTGTCGTACGGAAGAAGAAATCGTGGATGCGTGTCTTGGGCGCACTCCACAGATAGACATCGCGGGTGATGCCCGTCAGTCGCCAGTAGTCCTGACATTCGAGGAACGATCCGGAGGTGAAGCGGTAGATGCGGACGCTGATGTTGTTTTCTCCTGCGCGTACCTTATCTGTTATATTGAATTCGCTGGGCAGATAGCTGTCCTCGGCATAACCGGCAAACTGACCATTGACCCATACGTAGTAGCCATGGCCGGCGCCATTGAAACGGAGGAACACGTCGCGGCCTTTCCAGTCCGCAGGCAGCGTGAAGGTGCGGCGGTAGGAGCCGACGGGGTTCGCCATATCGCCACGATAGGTGAACCATTCCGGGCGATCGGCCATGACGCTCCATGTCTCGCGGTCATAGGTAAAGGGGTAGCGGGTGTTGACGTACAAGGGCTTGTCCCACTGTTTGTTGTGGCGCAGGCCGTAAACCTGCCACGACGACGGCACCTCGATCTCGTCCCACGCCGCGGCGTCGAACTTATCGTTGAAGAACGTGTCGCTGGCTTTGTCGGGCGTACCGACCCATTGGAACTTCCAGGTGCCGTTGAGGCTGAGGAAGTAGGGCGAGGCTTCCAGGGCGTTGGTAGGTGTATAGGCTCCGGCAGCTTCGGCTGCGGAGCTGACGGGGATGTCCAACGTATGGGCTCGTTGGCGGTTGAGGCTGGTGACGTGGACGTCATCCCATTCTTTCAGGGTCTGTGCTTGTGTGGCCATTCCGCCGATGAGGACGATGGCAAGTAAGGTAAGGCGAGTCATGATGTATAATGTATAATGTATAATGTATAATGTATAATGGATAATGGACAATGTATAATGGACAATGGATAATGGACTGCTATTTCCCAAAGAGGAAGATGGCAGGGGTTTTGGAGAGGTCGGGGAGGGTGGTGCGACGCCATTCGGCAACGGTCAGCGTGCGTATCCATTCGTCGGCAGTCGTGATGCCGGCGGCGATGCACAGACGTGTCTGCGGTCGCAGCACCTGGCATAAGGTCTTGAAGAGCTTCTCGTTGCGATAGGGCGTTTCGATGAACAGTTGCGTCTGATGTTCCTGCACGGCACGTGTCTCCAACTGGCGGAGGCGGCGCTCGCGGTCGGCGGGGTCGATGGGCAGGTAGCCGTTGAAGGCAAAGCTCTGGCCGTTGAGTCCTGAAGCCATGACGGCCATAATCATCGATGACGGTCCTACCAGCGGCACCACCTTGAAACCCTTACGCTGGGCGATGGCCACGACGTCGGCGCCCGGATCGGCCACGGCAGGACAGCCGGCTTCCGAGATGACGCCCATATCCTCGCCTGCCTCCAACGGTTTCAGGTAATTGGCAAACAACGCCGCGTCGGCATGCTTACCCATCGGATAGAACGTCAGCGCGTCGATGTCGATGTCCTTATCCACGCGCTTCAAGAAGCGTCGAGCCGAGCGAACCTCTTCGACGATAAAATGACGAATGCCGAGAATCACTTCTCGGTTGTAAAGCGGCAGCACACGTTCCTGCGGAGTGTCGCCGAGCTCAACGGGGATTAGAAAAAGGGTGGTCATTTAACTTTCCATACTGAAGGTACGCGCTGACGGCGTCGCTGACGATGGCACTGCGGTTCATCTGTTGACGCTGCTCTTCGCTGTAGTACTCGCGATAGAGCGGGAAGTCGGCGCCGAGATATTTATCCAAGCTGATCCCGATGAGCGTGTCGCCCACCACGATGCTCTGGTTGAGGCATGAGATCTGCGTGTAAACGTGTGGAACGCGGAACGATGGATCCTTGCGTTTCAGTTCCTTGAAGGCATGGTCGAAGTCACGTTCCAGGTCGCTCAGGTCGCCATATTGGCGATGCACTTCATCCAGGAGCACCTGCACCGTAGAGTCTAAGTAATACGTACGCAGTCGTTTCTCGATGTCGGGTTCATCGATGGCTCCCAGCTCCAACACATTCTCGATGAGCAATTTGGTTTCGGTGGGGTACTGCGTATTCATGCGGTGCAAGGCGGTGTAGCTGCCTAAGGAGACATATTCGTCGAGCAGGCGGTCGAAGCGGTCGATGGTCGTTTCCGTCTCTGGCTGATCGTCACTCAGCCATCCTTCCCACGGCTTCGCCAGCCAGCTCCATACGCCTACGGCACAGAGCAGGATGACCAATACGGAAAGGATGAATTTGCGTTTCACGAACCTTTAGCTTTGTTAAATAACGCCGCAAAGTTAGTGAAAACTTGTTTAACCACCAAATAAAATGCTAAAAAACTTAAACAAAAATCAAAGAAATTAACGATGATGCACCTTTTGATGGCTAAGAAGTGCCCTTTTATATATAAATAAGGTGTAAATGAAAGGAAAAAAATATTGCAATTTTTTTGCTCGATTGAAAGATTATCCGTAGCTTTGTGCCGACAATAGGATAGATTTATGTCTGTCTTAGCATTATTGTGATAACCATTTTTTATTAACCCTCTTAAAACTATTACGCTTATGAAAAAAGAATTTTTGACCAAAAGTGCCACTTATCTGATGGCAGGTTTAGCTTTCACGCTGTTCACTGCAGGCATGTGTGAGAGCGATCCAAAGGATGAACCCAAGGACGATCCCATAGATACTCCCAGCAATCCCAGCAATCCCAGCACACCCAGCACCACTTACAAGGACAAATGGTTTGGCTTGGTCAACGAGGACAAGAAGAGCGTCAATGTCGATGGCAACACGCTTACCTATGGCAACCACACCTACACCGTCAAGGGTGAGATCAACTACGATGCGACCGAGCATAAGACACCTACGGCTTGGGTAGAGTTCACCAACATTCCTTCGGGCTACACTGAGTTCAAGGCTGTCTATGAAGGTCTGCTGGGTAAGAGCGTCCCGGGTACGGCAGCCATGATTCCGATGGCTGAGGAAATCTATGCCCGCGACTTCACGACGGGTGAGAAGTGCTTCAAACTGCTCTGCAACAGCGATGCCACCGTCAGCGGTATCCTGCGCATCCTGAAGACCAAGATCGTGCTGTCGAAGTATTCCGACGAGAACGACCAGTACATCCAGCGCTACCTGCCAGCGGCATTGCTGCAGGGGGCTACCTACACCAATGCCTATGCTCCCGACGAGCCCTACACGGTAGCTATGTGCTCTCACGTAACACCTCCCCAGGAGGTAAGTATCACGGCTGATGGCACGGTGTATTACATTTACATTCTCACATCCGGTGGTTGGGGAGAATCATTCCAGCGCGGCATGGAAATCTATCAGAACTGGGACGGCGGTCTCTACAAGGTTTGGAATTGCCCGAACGCTTATTATCAGTGCCGCAACATCCGTGGCACATGGGCAGGTCTGAAGTAAGAAGTAAGAAGGCTGAAGTAAGACTTTAAACCTTTGCCTTCAAACCTTAGACATAAAGAAAAGAATCCGCCTGGGCAGCAGCTCAGGCGGATTCTTTTTGGGGGTACGCTCGTTTACTTCACCACGACCTTGCGGCCATTGATGATGTAGATGCCAGGCTGACGAATCTTGTCAAGGCGTCTGCCGCTGAGGTCGAAGATGACGCGCTGTCGCTTCGAGGCGGCTGCGAGATCTATGCCATCGTACGGTTTCGGCGCTTCAGTCACACGGAAGGTGGAGCCGTTGTCGGTCAGGCTGCGGCCACTTTCCCAGAACTGCAGGGGACCTGTCGGACCTCCAAACTGATTGATGCAGGTGCTGGGGGTGCCGGGGACACGGAGCACGAAGCCGTCCGAGTTGGGCAGCAGCTCCCAGGTGTAGTTGCCGGGACGCATGACGGCGTTATTGCCATCTTTCGACAACACCTCATTGAG
>JAEEHP010000184.1 GCA_016280855.1 Bacteroidaceae bacterium | reverse complement strand
GAGCGCTTCCTGCTGCTGACGGGTGAGGGCAGGCGCTTCGCTCTGAAGCGTGTCGAGCAGGACGGTGACCTCCATCTCCTTGTTGTCGTAGTCGGGGAACTCGATGGTAGCGTCGATGAAGCGGAAGCCGTAGAACGACCGCTCGTTCCGAAGCCGTCGGACCACCGCGGTGTCGCCGTTGGCGATAAAGGACAACGCAGCCCCCTCCCCGCTCCCCCCTTGGGGGAGTGCTTGGGAGGAAGATGCGGCGGAACTGGGGCACTCCCCCAAAGGGGGAGCGGGGAGGGGGCTGGCTGTTTCTGTCCAATAGTAATTGTTCTTCGCCACCATCACCAGGTCGCCGCTTGAAAGCTCCTCCTCGTGGTCGAGGATGCGGGCGCGGATGCCGTTGTTGAAGATGTTGGCCCGCTTGTTGCTGCGGGTCACGACTATCGTCCCGTCGGTTCCGTAGTTGCGATAACTCTGCTCGAGCGCCTCGATGAGTTCGTCGCCCGGCAGCACGCGGACGTCCGGGAAGGTCTTGCCCCGGAGCTTCGGGAAGGCATACATCTCGTCGTTCTGGATGAGGCCGCGGAGCATCGTGGCGTTCCAAAGGATGCCGGACTCCTCGAGCTGGCGCACGACTTCGGTCAGCTGAAGCTCCGTCACCACCATGCCGTAGCCCTCGAGCATCGTGCGACTCAGGGCCGGGCTCTCCTCTTCGCCGACCGGCGGAAGCTGTGCCGTGTCGCCCACCAGCACGAGGCGGCAACCCTCGCAGGAATAGACGTACTGCAACAGGTCGTCGAGCAGGCGCCCACTCCCAAAGATGGTACGCTCGTGGGAATCGTTCGCTATCATCGACGCCTCGTCCACAATAAACAAAGTGTCCTGCTTGAGGTTGACGTCGTTCTGAAAGACATCCATCTCCGTGATGGATTTCTGCCGGTATATCTTCCTATGAATAGTGTATGCGGGCACGCCCGCGTAGGACGACAGGACCTTTGCCGCGCGGCCCGTCGGCGCGAGCAGCATGACCCTCTGCTGCAGCTGCCCAAGCGTCTGAACTAAGGCCGCCAGGAGCGACGTCTTTCCCGTTCCGGCATACCCTTTCAGCAGGAAAAGGGCATCACGCTCTCGTGAAAGCAGAAAGTCAGCAAGCAAAAAGATTGCTTTTTCCTGCTCTTTTGTCGGTTTATGCTTGAAGTTCGCCCTAATAAGAGCACCTAAATCATCACTTATTGCCATTCTTTGATAAAAAAAAGACCTTTTTTGTGGTTATGTGAATAATTCTTTTTACTTTTGCGATGCGAATATACAAAATAAATCACATATAACGTATGAAAAAGGTAATAAATGTTATTTTAGGTATCTGTGTTGTCGGTTTGCTCTACATTTGCTGGCGCAGCATTAAGGATACCGAGGACTTCGACGCAACAGTCGCAGCCAGAGAGAATGTTGTTAAGGCGCGTCTCATGGAGATTCGCAGTGCAGAGGAAGCCTGGAAGGCTCAGCACGACGGAGTGTATTGCTCCGACTGGTCCGAGCTCATCAAGTTCGTGAAGGAAGGCAAGCTGCCCGTCGTCATGAAGCAAGGTGTGCTGACGGAGGACCAAATGAACAAGGGCCTGACCGAAAGCAAGGCAGCAGCCATCGTCAACAGCGGTGACCAGGCTGCCATCGCGGCTAACGGCCTGCAGAACTTCAAGCGCGATACCATCTGGGTTTCGCTGCAGGACTCACTCTACAACTACGAAGGCTTCGTGGCAGACTCAATGTGCTACATCCCCTTCTCTCAGGGCGACACCTTCGAAATTATTGCCTGTCCCAACACCACTCGCTCGGGTACCATCATCCAGGTGATGGAGTGCAACGCTCCCGACAGCTGCTTCCTCAAGGGAATGGGCAAGGCTGGCAGCCGCCTCATCTACAATCGTAATGAAGAGGCAAACGCCAAGGGCGCTTATCCTGGCTTGAAGATTGGCGACGCCGGCAACAACTGGAACAACAATGCTGGCAACTGGGAGTAATTCACTTGCTGGCTATAGACTATCCATCCGCTTCGGTGCGGATGGATTTTCTTTTTCTGTACTCGGCACTCTCGACGGCTCTGTCGTGCAGACAGACCGCTATCCCGTGCCGACACCATCGGCTATGGCGGACGTGCTGAGGCAAGCGCTGCGGAAACCTTACCTGATGGATTATCGCTTCCAAAGCGTCGAGTTTGCCGTCGAGACGCAGACCACCATCGTCCCCCTCGAGCACTTCAACAAGAGCGACATGCTCGCGTTCTATCGCCTATGCTTTCCGACTCGGCAATCAAGCGTGGCAGACATGCAGTACCAGATACTGTCGTCGCTCGAAGCCGTCATGATATTCTGCCTCGACAGCGACGTCCTTCAGGTCGTCAGGGAGTGTTATCCCGATGTCAGGGTCTGCTGCACGGACGCCTTGCTGCTGGAGCATTTTGCCGCTCAACAGGAGAAACGTCCCGCTCCGGAGGATGCCGAGGGGCAAGATGTCTATGTCAGTTTCGCCGACAAACGTTTCTTCGTTGCCGTCTTCCGTCGGGGCAAGTTGCAATACGCCGCGTCGCAGGAGGCCTCGAACGACAACGACCGCGCCTACTTGCTGCTCGGCATCTGGAAAGCCCTCGAGCTGCGAGCACAACGCGACGCCTGCCATCTGGAAGGCGCATCGAAGGAATTGAAGAAAACGTTAGCGGAGTATATCCTAAATATTGAGTGAAGAGTGAAGAACGAAGAGTGAAGAATAAAAGTAACTAAACAGCGGCGAAAGTAACTCTAATTCTTCACTCTTCACTCTTCGTTCTTCACTCTTCGCTTACGAAGACATGAGAATCATCACAGGCAAATACAAAGGCAGGCATTTCGAAGTGCCGCGCAGCTTCTCGGCACGCCCGACGACGGACTTCGCGAAGGAAAACCTCTTCAACGTCCTGCAGGGCTATCTCGACTTCAGCGAGGGGCCGACGGCTCTCGACCTCTTTTCCGGGACGGGCAGCATCACGCTGGAGCTCGTGAGCCGAGGTTGCAGCCGCGTCATCAGCATTGAGCTCGATGTGCGCCATCACCGCCTCATCCGCCAGTTCCTCGATAAGCTGCAGGACACGGCGGCGTTGCCCGTCCGCGGCGACGTCTTCCAGTACCTCGCAAAGTGTCGCGAACAGTTCGACTTCATCTTTGCCGACCCACCCTACGCCTTGCCGCAGCTGCCCGAGCTGCCCGACATCATCCTCAGCCACAACTTGCTGAAGGAGGACGGCCTCTTTGTCCTCGAGCACGGCAAGACAAACGACTTCTCGCAGCACCCGCGCTTCGTCGAGCACCGCGCCTACGGCAGCGTCAACTTCTCCTTCTTCCAGTAAGAAGACTTGCCTCGCGTACGCGCGTATTTATCTATAATGTAATATAAAAGAGGGTGTGTCAATTTGACACACCCTCATGTTTTTACAGCTTTGGACCTGCGGCGACGAGTTCTCTTTTTAGAGCTCGTTGCCTTTCGGTCTTATTGCTTTACAGCTTCGGACCTGCGGCGACGAGGGCCTTGCCAGCCTCGTTGGTTGTGTACTTGCCGAAGTTCTTGATGAAACGTGCGGCGAGGTCCTTTGCCTTCTCTTCCCAGATGCTTGCGTCAGCGTAGGTGTCGCGAGGATCGAGGATGGCGGGATTGACGTTGGGCAGAGATGTGGGCACTTCGAAGTCGAAGAAAGGAATCTTCTTTGTCTCAGCCTTCAGGATGCTGCCGTCGAGGATGGCGTCGATGATACCGCGTGTGTCGGGGATAGAGATGCGCTTGCCGGTGCCGTTCCAACCTGTGTTGACGAGGTAAGCCTTTGCACCGCTCTTCTCCATCTTCTTGACGAGTTCCTCAGCGTACTTTGTGGGATGCAGCTCGAGGAATGCCTGTCCGAAGCAAGCCGAGAAGGTGGGAGTGGGCTCTGTGATGCCGCGCTCTGTGCCGGCCAGCTTTGCTGTGAAACCGGAGAGGAAGTAGTACTTCGTCTGCTCGGGAGTCAGGATGCTGACGGGAGGCAGTACGCCGAATGCATCTG
>JAEEHP010000001.1 GCA_016280855.1 Bacteroidaceae bacterium | reverse complement strand
GCTCGGCTGGAACCCCGGCGACGATCAGGAGATCATGACGATGGACGAGATGATCCAGAAGTTCAACCTCGAGAAGTGCTCCAAGAACGGCGCACGCTTCGACTACGTCAAAGGCTTCTGGTTCAATCGCGAATACCTCATGAAGCTCACCGACGAGGAGTGGGCACCGGCCTTCGTCAAGCTGTTGAAGGAGCAGGGCATCGATTGCAGCGAAGAGCGTGCAGCTCAAGTCGTGGGCATGATGAAGTCCAAGGTCATCGAATACGAGACAAAGGAAGGTCCGAAGAAGCGCAACATATCGTTCGTCAGCGACCTGTGGCCCCTCTGTCGTTTCTTCTTCGTGGCACCAACGTCATTCAATCCCGAGGATAAGTTCATCAAGAAGAACTGGAAACCTGAGACAGCCAACGAGATGCAGCAGCTGCACGACGTCCTCGCCACGATCGATGATTTCAGCGTCGAAGGTCAGAAGGCCGTCGTGGATCCGTGGGTCGAGCAGACAGGCATCAAGCCCTGGAACGCCTGGCGAGTTTGCCTTGTAGGCGAAGGTCAAGGTCCCGACATGTACGGCCTCGCCGCCTTCCTCGGCAAGGAGGAAGTGTTGAGGAGAATGGAATTTGCGATAAACAAATTAACAAATTAACATATTAACAAATTAACTGATTAACGAATTAACTGATTAGCAAATTGACGGGTTAACATTTTGGTAGCCATGTTTGAAAACAACATTATACATAAGTTAAGCAAGACCTTTGCTATACGTGTTGTCAAGCTCTGTTCTCACTTAAAGAAAACGTATCAATTTGATTACATTGTCGAAACTATGGCCAAACAGATGTTACGCTCGGAAACAAGCATAGGCGCCAACGTTAGAGAGCAAGGCGGCTCAAAGTACAGCAGACTTCATCAGTAAAATGAAGATTGCGTTAAAAGAAGGCGATGAATGTATCTATTGGTTAGAACTTCTACATGACACTGGTTATTTAAATGAAACTGAATTCACTTCTATTTATAATGACAATAGGCAAATAAATGCAACACTTGTTAAAATTATCAACTCTACCCTAAACCGTTAATCTGTTAATTTGTTAATTTGTTAATCTGTTAATTTGTTAATCTGTTAATCTGTTAATATGAATTTGCGCGAAAAGACCGCCCAAGGCCTCATCTGGGGAGGCTTCAGCAACGGCATGGTTCAGTTGCTGGGGGCAGTCTTTGGAGTGTGGTTGCTCAATATCCTCGACCCTGACGACTACGGCAAGATGGCGGCGCTGGTCATCTTCTCGAATATCGCCAGCGTGCTGCAGGAGAGCGGTTTCACCGCTGCGCTGGCCAACAAACGTGAGCCGACGCACGAAGAGTATAACGCCGTCTTCTGGTTCAACATCATCGTGGGCATCGTGCTCTACGTGATTCTTTTCTTTGCGGCTCCTCTCATTGCCGACTTCTACAACGAGCCGGTGCTGTGCCCTTTGGGCCGTTTAGCGTTCCTCGGTTTCGTCTTCTCGTGCTTCGGCACCGCCCAGCGTGCTTACCTCTTCGGCCATCTGATGGTCAAGCAGACGAGCATCATGCAGATGGCCTCCATCACCATCTCCGGCATCGTCGCTGTCTGCCTGGCTTACGCGGGTTTGGCCTATTGGGGTCTGGCTATTCAGAACCTCGTCTATGTTGGCTGCGTCACCGCCTTCGCCTGGTATTTCTCGCCTTGGCGACCGAGTCTTCCTAAAGACCCACCCCCCGCCCTTATTGCCACGCTCCGCCCCGCGTGGCAGATGTTTGGCTTTTCGTCCAAGCTCCTCGTCAACAGCCTTGCCTTCCAGTTCAACAACAACGCCTTCGGCGTGCTGCTCAACCGCTTCTATCCTGGCGGTCACATTGCCGGCATCTACTCGAATGCCCGCAAGTGGGACGATATGGGTATTGCTACCATCGGAGGTATGATCCAGGGCGTGGCACAACCGGTGCTGAGAGAGGCAGCTGGAGGGGAATCCTTTATTGTCCCTACTTTCCGCAAACTCCTTCGTTTCACCTGCTTCGTCAGTTTCCCCTGCCTCTTGGGCTTAGCCTTGATCGCCGAGGACTTTATTGTATTGTTGGCTGGCGAGAAGTGGCACGAGAGTGCGCTACTGCTGTCTATGCTTTGCATCTACGGCGCTTTCTCCCCCGTCGTGACGCTCTACTCTAACCTCGTCATCTCGCGCGGACGATCTACTATTAATATGGTCATCGGCCTGTTGAACTGTGCCTTCGTGTGGGGCGGCATCATCGTTTTGCATGCCTTGGGCTATAACTTGACGGAGATGGTCATCTTCTACGTGGTGTTGAACATCGGCTGGCTTCTCGTGTGGCAAACCTGCGCCCGTCGTCTCATAGGCCTCAGCTGGTGGCACGCCTTCAAGGACATCATCCCCTTCTTCGTCTTCGCTTTTGCCGTGATGGCCGTCGCTTATTTCGCCACTCAGTCGCTTCCCATCTCCTGGCTTCGCATGTTCCTCCGCATCCTCATCGCCGTCGTCCTCTACGTTGGCAGCCTTTGGATAGCCCGTGCCAAGATTCTACGCGAAAGCATCGAGTACATATTCAAGAGACAATAGTACATATAACACAAAAATCAAAACATAGCACAATGAAAAAGATTATCGTTTGTTTACTGGCAGCTTTAGGATTCGGCTCTGCCTGCGGCCAACAGAATCGTGAGAATGGTCAGAAGCCTGTGACCACAGACACCTACGAGGTCGATGTTTTTAAGACCAAAAGCGGCAAGACCGTGAAGTTCCATGCGCTCGTTCATGCCAGCATACGCATCGAATATGACGGACGCGAGATCATGGTTGACCCCGTGACGAAACTCGGACAACGAACCATCGACTACACGGCGATGCCGAAGGCCGACTACATCTTCGTGACCCATGAGCACGGCGACCATTTCGACAAGGGTGCTCTCACGCAGTTGTCTGCCGAGACGACGCAGCTCGTCATGAACAAGCGCTGCGCCGAGATGTTCGGCAAGGGTAAAGCTATGGTCAATGGCGATAAGCTGCAGCTCGCTGATGACATCACCGTTGAGGCCGTGCCCGCTTACAACACGACGGAAGGCCGACAGCAGTTCCATCCCAAAGGACGCGACAACGGTTATATCCTCACCATCGACGGCCTGC
>JAEEHP010000183.1 GCA_016280855.1 Bacteroidaceae bacterium | reverse complement strand
GATAAGCAGGCTTTAACAAAACTCATGAACAAAGGATGCGGATGCAGAACCGTTGAGCAATACTCCGGATGAAACTGCGTGCCGATGTACCACTTCAATGCCGGTATTTCGACAATCTCTACGAGACCAGTCTCGGGATTGGTACCGACGCACTTCATGCCTGCTGCCTCGAAAGCTTTCAGGTAGCTGTTGTTGAACTCGTAGCGGTGCCGATGACGCTCGCTGATCTTCGTCGCCCCGCCGTAGGCTTCATGCGTCCGGCTACCCGCTTCGAGCACACAGTCGTAGGCGCCGAGCCGCATCGTGCCGCCCATTTGCCTGACAGACTTCTGCCCTTCCATCAAATCGATGACGTTATGCTTAGTCGCCGAATCCATCTCGCTACTGTTGGCATCACCGAATCCCAGCACATGACGTGCAAACTCGACAACCATCATCTGCATGCCGAGACAGATGCCGAAGGCAGGCAGGTTGTGAGTCCTGGCATATTCGGCGGCAATAATCTTGCCCTCGGTACCCCTGCTTCCGAAACCGGGGCAGACCACGATGCCGGCCATTGCGCACAGCTTCCCCGCCACGTTCTGACGAGTTATCTCCTCGCTGCTGACAAAATGCAGCTTTGCCTTTACATTATTATATATGGCCGCCAGGACCAGGCTTTCCCGAATGCTCTTGTAGGCATCCTGCAAGTCATACTTGCCGACGAGGGCGATGTCCACTTCGCCGGCGGCACCGTGCAGCTTGTCGAGGAAGGCGTGCCACGAAGTCATCGGCGGCGTCTCCCCCACCGGTTCGCCGGTCTTGCGCAGGATGGCGGCATCAAGCCCTTGCCGCTGCATGTTTACCGGCACCTCGTATATACTCGGCAGGTCCTCGCTCTGCACGACACATTCCAGGTCGACGTTACAGAAGGATGCTACCTTCCGCAGGATGCCCTCCTCCAGGTGGTGCTCAGTGCGCAGGATGAGGATATCGGGCTGGATGCCCATGCCCTGCAACTCCTTGACCGAATGCTGCGTGGGCTTCGTCTTGAACTCGCCTGCCGCATGCAGATAGGGCACGTAGGTCAGGTGGATGCTGACGGCATCGCGTCCCATCTCCCATCGCAACTGCCGGATGGCTTCCATGAAGGGAGCGCTCTCGATGTCGCCAATCGTGCCGCCGATCTCGGAGATGACGAAGTCGAAATGCTCGTGCCGGGCATTCTCCTTGATACGAAGCTTTATCTCGTCCGTGATGTGCGGAACCACCTGAATCGTCCTGCCCAGGTAGTCGCCGCGGCGTTCCTTCTCGATGACGGCCTGATAGATGCGCCCCGTCGTTATGCTGTTCCGTCGCGTCGTCTGTATGTCCGTGAATCGTTCGTAGTGCCCCAGGTCCAGGTCCGTCTCCATGCCGTCGGCGGTCACGTAGCACTCGCCGTGCTCATAGGGATTGAGCGTGCCCGGGTCGATATTGATGTACGGGTCGAACTTCTGAATCGTCACCTTGAATCCGCGCGCCTGGAGCAGATTGCCGATACTGGCCGAGATGATTCCCTTTCCGAGAGAGGAAACCACGCCGCCCGTAACAAAGATGTATTTCGTATTCATACGCGTTTGGTCTTATATAGAGAATGATGTGCCGAAGATGATATAGAGTTTCTCTGCCCTTGGGTTGCCCGTCAGTCCCGCAAAGACAGGAAGGTGATATTTCTCCTTGATGACAATGTCTTTGGTAGCACGCAGGCTCACGTTGGTGATGCAGAAGCCATTGGCATCATAGGATGTGGTGCGCCACGGGACGGCACCCAATGTCGCAGTCCACTCGAGGCCTCCGAGACGGAAAGGTGCAGTCATTTCGAAGTAGCTGCTGTAGGCCCGCTCGCCATTCTTGTTTACGCCATCGTTGCCCGCAAAGTTCGTGAACCATTTTACACTGAGGAAACCAAAGTCATAGCCGACGTTTGCCTCCCAGATATGGGTCGTCTGATGAGCCTTGTACTGGAAGTAGCTTCCATTAGAGAACCAGTAGTCGGTCACGCCTACGTTGAAACCTTTATAGGTATAGCCCAAGGTGAAGTCCAATTCCTTGGTCTCCGTAACATCAAGCCCAACGCTACCCCAGCTGATTAGGCTCAGGCCCTTATAACTTAAACCAAGCGTCGGCTGCAGACTCACGTTGCCCAGTTTCTGACCGCGCCAGATGTACTGGCTCACGAAGTCGGCACCGAGGATGGATTCAACTTTTTCCTGTGCTCCTGCCGTAGCCATACTGGCCATAGACAGGAATAGCATAATATATCTTCTCATTTTCGGCTTCATTTCAAATGATCCAGTCTTTAATTGTAGCATGTTTCTCCATGTTCATACACATCCAGTCCTTCGTCCTCAATACGGGCATCCACGCGCAGACCATGCAACTTCTTGATGCCGTAGAACAAGACGAAGCCACAGGCTGCGGCCCAGAGGTCGATGACCAGGATGCCGAAGCACTGTGCTCCGAAAAAGCTCCAGCCATGACCGTAGAAAGCGCCATTGGATGTGGACAGCAACCCCGTCATCAATGTGCCGAGGATGCCGCAAACGCCATGAACAGAGGAGGCGCCGACCGGATCGTCGATGCGAAGTGTATGATCAATAAACTCGATGGAATAGACAAGAATAGTACCGCAGACAAGGCCGATGGCCAACGCGCCTACTGGCGAAACGAGGTCGCAACCAGCCGTGATGCCCACCAGGCCAGCCAGCACACCGTTCAACATCAGCGAGAACGAAGGCTTACCGTACTTCCACCACGTGAGGAACATGGTAGCGACACCGCCGGCAGCCGCAGCCAGGTTGGTGGTCAGAAGAACGTGGCAGATGGCTGTGCGGTTCACCTCGCCCGAAGCGGCCAGCTGCGAACCGGGGTTGAAGCCGAACCAACCGAGCCAGAGGATGAAGACGCCCAGGGCTGCCAACGTCAGGGAATGACCTGGAATGGCACGGCTACTGCCATCCTTGGCATATTTGCCGCGGCGGGCACCCAAGGCCATCGCACCTATCAGGGCCAGCACGCCGCCCACGCTGTGAACAATTGCCGAGCCGGCGAAGTCGTGGAAGACAGTGCCGAAAGTGTTCATCATGAACGAGTCGGCAGCATCGTTGCAGAGCCAGCCGCCTCCCCATGTCCAATGCCCCTCGACAGGGTAGATAAGAAGGGAGATGACAGCGCTATAGATGACATACATCGAGAACTTGGTGCGCTCGGCCATTGCTCCGCTGACGATGGTGGCAGAAGTGGCGCAGAAGACGGTCTCGAACATCAGGAAACCTTCTGCGGGCAGGTCGCCATGATAAAAGGAGAGGTCGCCCCAATTGGGCGAACCGATGAAGCCAGATCCGTCTGAGCCGAACATGAAGCCGAAGCCCACAAACCAGAAAAGCAGCGAACCGAACATGAAATCCACGAAGTTCTTGAAAAGAATATTGGCGGTGTTCTTGCCGCGTGTAAAACCGGCTTCGCACAGCGCAAAGCCCGGCTGCATCCAAAACACAAGCATCGCAGCCAGTAACATCCATACGGTATCGAGTGATAAAGCTATTTCGTTCATAATATTTTACATTTTGATGTGGTTGACAATTAAGTCCCTTAGGACCGATTTATGGATTGGCCGCGGCCAATTTGCAAATCGGTCGCGACCAATTCTCCAATTGGTCGCAACCAAATTTTCAACTGGTACTGACCGATATATATGAAGTCTGTCATAAATATTTACATTTTATCTCTCAGAACAGCATCTCCGTGCTCGCCGGTGCGGATGCTCCACGTATCAATCATGTCGCTGACAAAGATACGGCCGTCGCCAACCTCGCCTGTATGCGCGGTATCAATAATTACTTTTACCGTGGGCTGTACAAACTGGTCGCGGCAAACGATAGTCACAGCCACTCGTTCTATCACGTCCGTCGAGTATTGGACGCCACGGTAAATCCGCTCTTGCCGACTCTGGCCGATGCCATGTACGTCGTGATACTCAAACCAGTCGATGTCCGACGAGAGCAATGCCGCCTTGACATCTTCGAACTTTGTCTTCCTGATAATTGCCTCAATCTTTTTCATACCTTAATTAATAATAATGAGCATTCCATTTTACACTTTGCAATGTTTACGGTGCAAAGATACGTCATTTTGTTTGATTAAGTGCAAATATTTAATCAATTTGACAAGTAAAACAGCGATTTACTTGACATAAATCAATTAATAGCTGCCAAGTAAGTACTTTTTTGCCGTGGAATTTGCGCACTTAGCAGCAAAATGCTTACCTTTGCACTAAGAAAACGAACAAATGTTATCAAAACAAGGTAAATCGCAACAAAATGACACATAGAATCCACTTCACGAAAATGCACGGGGCTGGCAACGACTACATCTATGTCAACACATTATTATATAATATAGCGGATCCGTCGGCAG
>JAEEHP010000023.1 GCA_016280855.1 Bacteroidaceae bacterium | reverse complement strand
TTCGCGATGTCGTTTGCCACGCTGACGGCCAACCATGGTGCGCGGGTCGTAGGTGGGCGACGACACCATGCACAGGATCTCGCCCGTGGAGGGCTCGATGGCGACAATACTGCCGAGCTTGCCTTGCATGAGGCGCTCGCCCAGCTTCTGCAGCTCGAGGTCGATGCTGAGGGTGAGGTTCTTTCCCGGGATGGGCTTGACATCATACTTACCATTCTGATAGCGGCCCTTGATGCGCCCGTGAACGTCGCGGAGAAGAATCTCGGAACCTTTGATGCCGCGCAGCTGCCGCTCGTAGCTGCGCTCGACACCTTGTGTGCCGATGTAGTCGCCGGAGCGGTAGTAGTCGTCATTCTCAATGTCTTTGGGGTTCACCTCACCTACGTCGCCGAGGATGTGTGCGGCATAGGGGTAGGAATATTGTCGAATGCTGCGCTTCTGGATGTAGAAGCCGGGGAAATGGAAGAGCTTCTCCTGAAACACGCTGAACTCCTCCACGGACAGCTGGCTCATGAAGAGCTGTTGCGTGTAGGGTGAATAGCCCGGGTTGCGATTGCGATCCTTGATTTCCACCATGCGCCGCTTGTACCAATCGACATCGATGCCGAGGCTGTTGCAGAGGTCGAGGGTATCGACGCCGAGCTGCTCCTGCATGACGACCATGATGTCGTAGGCTGGTTGGTTATAGACGAGGAGGGTGCCGTTGCGGTCGGTGATGGCGCCACGTGCCGGAAACTGAATGCGGCGCATGAGGGCGTTGGAGTCGGCACGCTGCTTGTAGTCGTCGGACATGAGCTGCAGGGTGAACAGCCTGACGATGTACACGACGATGATCAGTATCGCCGAGAAGCCAAGAATATATTTGCGGTTCGACAGGTTGTTGGACACGGGTGAAGATTAATGGACAATGGACAATGGAGAATGAACCGCTCGGCTTCGAAATAACGATTTAAACGCTAAGCGTTAGACGTTAAACGATAATTAGGACTGGGTGTTAGGACTGCGATGGTCACGGAAGCCTTCGAAGATGAGGCAGAGGAAGAGGGTGAGGAGCCAGCTGGCACCACTGGAGATGCCGAGGTCGATGATATGGTTGAAGGTGAACGACTGGAGGAGGAAGTAGCAGAGGATGAAGAGGGAGGTGAGGATGGCGGCATAGCCGACATAGTTCCAGAAGCCCATGGTAGAATAGGCGGGCTGCATATCCTCTGGTGCATCCTTGGGCGTCATCAGACGCAGCAACACGGGCTGCACGAAAGCTACGAGGGTCATGGAGGCGGCACCGATGCCCAATGTCAGGGAGGCGATGTCGCAGAGGAGACCGCAGACGAATGCCCACAACAGAATGCTCCATCGCGAAGTGCCCAGGGGAAACAGCAGCACGAGGTACACGAAAGGCAACGGCGTAGCATAGTCGTAGATGTGGATGTAGTTGAACACCACCATCTGAGCGGCGACGAGCACCACCAGCCAAAGCAGTCGTTGAAGGAATTGTGTGATCATATCTCTTTAGTCATCAGGGAAAGCCTTCGGGAATGGTTGTGGATTACTGATTCATCAATGAGTCGGCACGCTGCTCGAGATCCTTAATCTCAGCCTGGAACTTCTGTGCTACGACGCATACATCCTGCAGACGTGCGAAGTCGATGCTGAGCTGCACGCGCAGCTTGTAGCTGAGGCCGTCGTCGCTGTTCTCGATGGTCTTGACCTTGCCGACGAAGAGTCCTGCCGGGAAGACGGAGCTGAATCCGCTGGTCTCGACGATGTCGCCAATCTTGAAGCGGGCATGACGGGGAATATCATCGAGGATGGCATAGAGCGGATGGGCACCGTCCCATTTCAGACTACCGAAATATTTCGTGCCGCGCAGACGGCAACTGATGTTGGAGCGACTGTTCAGCAGGGGTAGGACGATGGAGTAGTGGGGTGATGTCATGAAGACGATGCCTACAATGCCCGTTCCGCTGACGACGCCCATCTCGGGCAGCACGCCGTCGGCCTCGCCCACGTTGATGGTCATCAGGTTGTCGCGACGCATGACGCTGTTCGTGGTGATGCGGGCAGGTATGAGCTTGATGCCTTCGAGGCGGTCGGCCTGCAGGCGCTCGGAGCGTGTGCTGTCGTGCGACAGCTCGTTGATGTGCTGTGCCAAAGCCCGGTTGTTCTGCTCCAGAAGCAGGTTGCGCTGGGTCAGCGCCTCGTTGACTTCGCCGAGCGTCATGTAGCGCAGTGCCTGTTGCTCCCAGTCGTTGATGCGGCCCACGACGGTGTTGGCCGTAGTGAGCCACACACTGTTCTGATAATGATTGAACTGGAAGAGGAGCACGAGGCTTATCCCTTCCAGCGCAATGAATATCAGCCAATGGTAGTACTTAACGAGGAAGTCTAACAGGGCGCGCATCGGCTACTACATGAGGAACGAGAAGTTGTGGATGTTCTTCAGCGCCACACCCGTACCCTTGGCCACGCTGTGGAGGGGATCCTCAGCGATGTGGAACGGGATGTTGATCTTGTCGGTCAGGCGCTTGTCCAGTCCGCGCAGCAAGGCGCCGCCACCGGTGAGGTAGATGCCGTTCTTGACGATGTCGGCATAGAGCTCTGGCGGTGTCTCCTCGAGAGCTGCGAGCACGGCTGTCTCGATCTTGGCAATGGTCTTCTCGAGGCAGTGGGCGATCTCCTGATAGCACACGGGCACCTCCATGGGCAGCGCCGTGATGCGGTTAGGACCGTGGACGATGTAGTCCTCAGGTGCCTGGTCACCGAGGTCGGTGAGGGCAGAACCTACGTTGATCTTGATGCGCTCGGCCATGCGTTCGCTCACCTTGACGTTGTGCTGACGGCTCATGTAATCCTGTATGTCACGTGTCAGTTCGTCGCCGGCGATACGAAGGCTCTGGTCGGCCACGATGCCGCCGAGGTTGATGACGGCAATCTCGGTGGAACCGCCGCCTATGTCCACGATCATGTTGCCTTCGGAGGCCAGTACGTCGAGACCGATGCCGATGGCTGCTGCCATGGGCTCGTAGATGAGATAGACCTCACGTCCTCCGGCATGTTCGGCAGAGTCGCGCACGGCACGAAGCTCGACCTCGGTGCTGCCCGACGGCACACCGATGACCATGCGCAGGGAGGGTGTGAACAGGCGGCTACCCGTATGAACCATCTTGATGAGTCCGCGGATCATCTGCTCGCAGGCGTTGAAGTCGGCGATGACGCCGTCGCGCAGCGGACGGATGGTCTTGATGCCGGCATGCACTTTTTCGTGCATCAGCTTGGCCTTCTCGCCCACAGCAATCATCTTCTCGCTGTGGCGGTCGAGAGCCACCACGGAGGGCTCGTCCACCACAATCTTGTCACCACTGATGATGATGGTGTTGGCAGTGCCGAGGTCCATGGCTATTTCTTTAGTGAAAGAGAAAAATCCCATTGAAATTTACTGTTTGACAATTTACAATTATACAATTTACTTCTTGAACCAGCCGTGGATGGCGGTGTCGTAGTGGCTGCTGACGCCGAAGGCCTCGGTGGCGAAGTGGCGCCGCTGCTCGAGGGTGGTCTGAGCGCCTTGGGCGTTGAGGATGTCGAGCAAGGGGCGATACTGCTCCTTGGAGGGGATGATGACGACGTCGTTGAAGTTCTTGGCTCCGGCACGAATGAGGCTGATGCCGCCGATGTCGATCTTCTCGATGATATCCTCTGGGGAAGCTCCGCTGGCCACGGTCTGCTCGAAGGGATAGAGATCGACGATGACGAGGTCAATCGCCGGGATCTCGTACTGTGCCATCTGCTGCTGGTCGCCTTCGAGGTCACGACGGCCGAGGATGCCACCGAAGATCTTGGGATGCAGCGTCTTCACACGACCGCCGAGAATGCTGGGGTAGGTGGTCACGTCCTCCACCTTTTGGCAGGGATAGCCGAGGCTCTCGATGAAAGCCTGTGTGCCGCCGGTGCTGAGGAACTTCACACCCTCGGCATGAAGCTTGGCAAGTAACTCGTCGAGGCCGTCCTTGTGGAAGACGGAGATGAGGGCTGTCTGAATCTGTTTCATATCGTGTTATTTTAATTTTGCTAATGTTTCTTTGATGCGGCGCATGGCCTCGATGATGTTCTCGTCGCTGGTGGCATAGCTCATGCGGAAGCACTCGGGTGACCCGAAAGCGTCGCCGCCGACGGTGGCTACGTGACCGACTTCCAGAAGGTACATGGCGAAATCGGTGCTGTTGCGGATGACGCGGTCGCCATCGGCCTTGCCGAAATAGCTGCTGCACTTGGGGAAGAGGTAGAAGGCGCCTTGCGGGTTGTTCACCTCGAGGCCGGGGATGTCCTTGGCCAAACGTACGATGAGCTCCTTGCGACGCTCAAAAGCCTTGCGCATATCCTCGACGCACTGCTGCGAACCTGTGTAGGCAGCTTCGGCAGCCTTCTGGCTCACGGAGCACGGGCCGCTGGTGTACTGTCCCTGCAGCTTGTTGCACCCCTTGACGATCCACTCGGGGGCAGCGATGAAGCCGATGCGCCAACCCGTCATGGCATAAGCCTTGGACACGCCGTTGATGATGACGACGCGGTCGCGAATTTCCTCGAACTGCGCGATGCTCTCGTGGCGGCCGACATAGTTGATGTGCTCGTAGATCTCGTCGGCGAGGACGATGATGTTCTCGTGGCGGGCGATGACCTCAGCCAGCCCCCGCAACTCTTCCTTGCTGTAAACCGAGCCCGTGGGGTTCGACGGCGAGCAGAGAATGAAGGCACGTGTCTTGGGAGTAATGGCAGCCTCGAGCTGAGCGGGCGTGATCTTGAAATCCTGCTCGATGGGCGCTTCAATAAAAACGGGAGTACCCTCGGCCAGCAGTACCATCTGCGGGTAGCTGACCCAGTAGGGGGCGGGTATGATAACCTCGTCGCCAGCGTTGACGAGTGCCATCACAGCGTTGCAGACGCTTTGCTTGGCTCCGTTGGAGCACAGAATCTGCGAGGGCGCGAAGTCGAGGCCGTTCTCGTTCTTCAGCTTCTCGACGATGGCCTGCTTCAACGAAGGATAGCCCGGCACGGGTGAGTAGCGCGAGTAGTTCTCCTCTACGGCCTTGATGGCAGCGGCTTTGATGTGGTCAGGAGTATTGAAATCGGGTTCGCCGACGCTCATGTTGATGACGTCGATGCCCTGGGCCTTCAGCTCGCTACTACGCTGGCTCATGGCCAGTGTAGCTGACGGTGCGAGGCGATTGAGACGATCGGATAATGTGTTCATTACGTAAGGGTCATTGGATTCGGCTGCAAAGGTAGCACAAAAACTTGAATCCACCGCACGAAACGTGCTACTATTTTTCATCATAGATGAAGATTTTTGATACAGGGCAACACAAACACGCCTATATGAGTTGGCGATTTCATATAGGCGTGTCTGCTAAAGGGCGTTTGCAATGCGGAAAAGGTCACTTGTTGAAGTGTAGCGTGTGGCCCATGCGCTGCTGTTTGGTCTTGAGGTAACGTTCGTTGTAGGGGTTGGGTTGAATCTCGATGGGCACATTCTCTACGATTTCAAGGCCATAGGCTTCGAGGCCGACGCGCTTGACGGGATTGTTGGTGAGCAAACGAATCTTGTGGACACCTAATTGACGCAGAATTTGAGCACCCACGCCGTAGTCGCGCTCGTCGGGACGGAACCCGAGGTGCACGTTGGCCTCCACGGTGTCGTCGCCTTGTTCCTGTAGCTTGTAGGCTTTCATCTTGTTGAACAGCCCAATGCCGCGTCCTTCCTGATTCATATAGAGTAGAACGCCTTTCCCTTCAGCATCAATCATTTGCATGGCGCGGTGGAGCTGCTCGCCGCAGTCACAACGTTGGCTGCCGAAAATATCTCCCGTGGCACATGAGCTGTGGACACGGACGAGAATCGGCTCGTCGGGTTCCCAAGAGCCTTTGATTAAGGCTACGTGCTCGAGTCCGTTGCTGAGCTGGCGGAAGGTGATGTCGCGAAAATGACCGTAGGCTGTGGGGAGGTCCACCTCGGGGGCTGCTTCTACCATCTGCTCGCGCTGCAGGCGGTAGGCGATGAGGTCGCGGATGGTGATGATCTTGATGCCGTGTTTCGCAGCTACCTCCTTGAGCTGCGGCATACGGGCCATCGTGCCATCGGGGTTCAGGATCTCGATGAGCGCAGCAGCAGGCTGGAGTCCGGCGAGGCGGGCAAGGTCGATGGCGGCCTCGGTGTGACCGGCGCGACGCAGCACTCCGCGGTCCTGGGCGTACAGCGGGTTGATGTGTCCCGGACGACCGAAATCGGCGGCCTTGGCCTCGGGGTTGGCCAAGTGGAGAATCGTGGCAGCGCGGTCGGCGGCACTCACACCTGTGGTGCAGCCTTCGAGCTTATCGACGGTTACCGTGAAGGGTGTGCCCAACATGGAGGTGTTATCTTGCACCTGATGAGGTAGTTCGAGCTGCTGGGCACGGCTGATGGTGATGGGTGCACAGAGCACGCCACGCCCTTCGCGTAGCATGAAGTTGACTTTCTCGGGCGTGATTTTCTCGGCGGCGATGATGAAATCGCCCTCATTCTCGCGGTCCTCGTCATCGACAACGATGACGAAACGGCCTTCGCGAAAATCGTTGATGGCATCCTGAATGGATGAAAGTTCTATCATAGCGAATTTGTTTCTTCTGTTTCTACAATGGTTTCAGCCGCAGGCTTTTGTGGCAGGTGCTCCTTGACGATGCGCTGGCAGATGAAGCCCACTTGCTTTTGCAGCTGCTCCATATCGCGCCAGAGTCGCAGACGATAGCGCCAGATGCGAATCCAAAGGATAATGCCGATGGGGAACAGCACGCCGACAATCATGTTGCGGCGGGCATTGCGGAACGGACGTGTATGGGCGTCTGGTGCCACGATGGGCATATCGTTGAGGGTGGAGAGGATGAATATATCACTGGAATTGGCGAGTTCGAGGATGAGCGCTTCGAGGCGTTCGCAAAGTTCCATGACTACGGTGTCGGGCTCGTAGCGGAAGAAGACACGGAAGTAGTTGGGAATCTGATACAAACGGCGCTGTTGCACGTAGGTCGAACAGTCGGCACTGAACTGTTGGAGCTCGGGTAGCAGACGCTCGTAGTCGGGGTCCTCCATGATGACCTCCTTCATGGCGATGTTGCGGTGTTGGCGCAGTCCGAGGAAACGACGGAAGAAGCGCTGGTAGCCTTCCCAGTTGAAGACGGCAGAATCCTGATTGGACTTCCACGTCAGCCAACCGCCGATAGGCGCCAGCACCATCGTGCTGAGCCATGAGCCGAACACGGGATCCATGGTTCCGTTCTTCACCATCACCTCGCCGAAATGGTTGACAATATAGTAGAGGATGAAGATGATGACGGAAACGACTACCGGCAGTCCTAATCCTCCCTTGCGGATGATGGCGCCTAGGGGAGCGCCGATGAAGAAGAACACAATGCAAGCCAGCGACAGCGTGAACTTCTTATGCCGTTCCAGCTGGTGGGTGCGCAGCACACGGTTGTTGAAGGTGCTGATTTCCGCCATCATCGAAGTCTGCTGCTGGCCGCTGTTGGCACGGTCTAAAGCTGATGACGCTATCTTTCCGCGTACTTCGTCGGGGATGTGGGCATAGACCGTGTCGAGATTGCGGGGCTGCGTAGCGACGCGATTCCTGAGCATGGCCGAGTCCTTGCGACCCTCCAAACGCGTGTGAAGAAGGAAACTGTAGGAATATTGCATGTACTGATCGCGACCTGTAGAATCGAGCGCTGAACGCAGGGAGTCGATGCCCCTGGTGAGCATCTTCAAATCCTTCGTTCGCGCATCGTTGTCGAAAAGCGACGCATCCATCAGGTCGAGCGAGTTGTCGAAAGGTATCAAGTCCACTTCCGACTTGAAGGTCTCGCGCATATAGGGTACCGTCGTACGATCCATGGCGCTGCCCGTGTTTTGCATATTCCGGAAGCGCTGGCCGTCGTAGAGCGTGAGCTGGAGATGCTTTTGGTCGGCAGTGCTCTGCAGGCGGCCGGAGTCGGCAAGAACGACCTGTGTGTCGTCGAAGCTGGCGCCCTGATTATAAATCATGATGCCATAGAGCATTCCTTTCTCGGTATCCTTGTGCTCGACGAAGAGGTTATAGCCGGGAATCTCGTTGTAGAACACTCCCTCCGGTATTTCCAGCTCGGGCGACTTCTGGCGCATAGAATAGATGAGTGCAGCCAGCTGCTTGCTCGATTCGGGAGAGACGACGTTCTGGAAGTAGAAAGAACCGAAAGCCACGAAAACCGAGAATACGATAACCGGACGCAGTATCCTCACCAAGGGTATGCCCGCTGACTTCATCGCCAGCAACTCCAGGCGCTCGCCCAAGTTGCCGAAGCTGATCAGCGAAGCCAATAGCAGCGCCAGCGGAAAAGAGCCGGGAACGAGTGTCATCGCGGCATAGAAGAAGAAACGTCCCAACACGTCGAGGCTCAAGCCCTTGCCGATAAGCTCGTCGACCCACTTCCACAGGAACTGCATCATGAAAATGAACAGTACGATGAAGAAAGTGCCGGCGAACAACAGACAGAACTGCTTAAGAATAAATATGTCGAGTTTCTTGATGATTTTCATCGTTGCGGCCATAAAAGCGGCGCAAAGATAGTAAGTTTTTTGCAATTGACGAGCAGAGTTTGGAAAAAACTACTTATCTTTGCCCTCAAATCAAAGACAAAATAACAGATTATGCACAGATTTAACGTTTTCATGGCCGTAATGGCTCTCTTTTTAATGCCCGTCCACGCTCAGCGCAGCGAACAACTGTTGCGCGACGGATGGCGTTTCATTCGTGGTGAACAACCAGGTGCTGAACAACCCTCTTTCGACGACAGCAAATGGGAGCGCGTCAGCGTGCCGCACGACTGGGCTATTAAAGGTCCCTTCGGCAGCGAATATGATCTCCAAAACGTAGCCGTCACGCAGAATGGCGAGAAGGAAGCCAGCCTCAAGACGGGGCGCACGGGCGGACTGCCCTACATCGGAGTTGGATGGTATAGGACGCAGTTTAAAGTTGAAAGTTCAAGAGTGAACGTTGAAGGTTCAAAGTCAGCCTCACGGACAACTCTCATCTTCGACGGGGCAATGAGCGAGGCGCGCGTCTATGTCAACGGCCAAGAGGCGATATTCTGGCCCTATGGCTACAACTCGTTCTACGTTGACGTAACTGACCTGATTCACAAGGACGGGACGCCCAATACCCTTGCTGTGCGCCTCGAGAACCGTGCCGAGAGCAGCCGTTGGTACTGTGGCGCAGGCATATACCGCAATGTACATGTTGTCACGACTTCTGACATTCACGTCGATGTCTGGGGTACGCAGGTGACGACGAAACAGCTCTCCGATGCTGCCTCAGTCACTCTGAAGGCCACTATCGCCAACGCCGAGGGCAAGACGCTTCGTTTGAAGACTGTGATCCTCGGTCCCGACGGACGACCCGTCAGTGAGAAAGAGAATGTGCAGACCGTGGCCCACGGCTTACCGCTGCAGCAGAATCTCTTTGTGCCTAATCCCAAGTTGTGGTCACCCGAAACACCTTATTTATATAAGGCTGTCACGCGCGTCTTCAGCGATGACACCCTCCTGGATACCTACTCTACGGTATTCGGCATCAGGAGCATCGATGTCGTGCCTGACCGAGGGTTCTTCCTCAATGGTCAGCGGCGTAAGTTCCAAGGCGTGTGCAATCATCACGACCTCGGTCCCTTGGGCGCTGCCATCAACCGCGCCGCGCTGCGCCGCCAGCTCACCCTGCTGAAGGAGATGGGTTGCGATGCCATCCGCACGAGTCATAATATGCCGGCTCCCGAGCTCGTAGAGCTCTGCGATTCCATGGGTTTCATGATGATGGTCGAGCCCTTCGACGAATGGGACCGTGCCAAGTGCAAGAATGGTTACCACCGTTTCTTCAAGGAATGGGCTGAGAAAGATATGCTCAATATGGTGCATCACTATCGCAATAACGCCAGTGTCGTCATGTGGAGCATCGGCAATGAAGTGCCGACGCAATGCTCTCCCGACGGCTACAAGGTTGCCCGCTTCCTGCAGGACATCTGCCATCGCGAGGATCCGACACGCCCTGTCACTTGTGGCATGGATCAGGTGGATTGTGCGATGAATAACGGTTTTGCAGCCCAGCTCGATATCCCGGGTTTCAACTATCGTGCCAACCGCTATGAGGAAGCTTATGCCCGTCTGCCCAAGAACGTCGTCCTCGGCAGTGAGACCAGTTCTACCGTCAGTAGCCGAGGTGTTTATAAGCTGCCGGCACGTCTGCGGGCTGGTGCTCTCTACCCCGACCATCAGTGCAGCGGTTACGACCTCGAGTATTGCTGGTGGTCCAATACGCCAGACGTCGATTTTGCGAATGCTGACGACTACGAATGGGAGATGGGTCAGTTCGTGTGGACAGGCTTCGACTACCTCGGCGAGCCCTCGCCCTACGACACTAATGCCTGGCCCTCGCATTCCAGTGTGTTCGGCATCATTGATTTAGCTTCTATTCCCAAGGATCGCTACTACCTCTACCGCAGTATCTGGAACCGCCGTGAGCACACGCTGCATGTGCTTCCCCATTGGACGTGGCCCGGCCATGAAGGACAGGTGGTGCCCGTCTTCGTCTATACCGATGCCCCTGCTGCCGAACTCTTTGTCAACGGCAAGAGCCAGGGCATACAATATAAGTACTCGCGCGAGGAAGCGCTGGCCGCCAAAGCTGCCGGCGACAGCCTGTGGCTTCAGCGTCGCTACCGTCTCATGTGGACCAACGTGAAGTATGAGCCGGGCGAGATTAAAGTGGTCGCCCACTATCCCGGTCAGACCAATGAGTCCAGCGTCACCGTGAAGACAGCCGGCCGTCCTCATCATCTCGAACTCATCCCCGACCGCACGCGCCTCGCCGCCGACGGCGAAGACCTCTGCTATGTCACCGTGCGTGTCGTGGACCGCGACGGCAATCTCATTCCTGATGCTGCCGACCTCGTCTCCTTCAAGGTCAAGGGAGCAGGCCGTTTCCGAGCCGCAGCCAATGGCGACGCCTCCAACCTCGACCTCTTCCATCTGCCTCAGCATCATGCCTTCGCCGGACAGCTCACCGCCATCGTCCAAAGCAGTAACCGACCGGGCACCATCACCCTCGAAGCATCAGCTAAAGGCCTGAAAAAAGCTACACTGGTGATCAGTGGAGAATGAACTTTTCACTCTTTAAACAATGAATACCTCCTATCGTTCCATCATCTCAAGCCTTGTCATCCTTTTCGTGTTGACGGGCTGCCAGAGCACACCCTATCAGTTGCTCAGCGTTGTTCCTCATCGCATAGAAGTCACCAAAGCTTTGGATGCGCATCCCGATGCCAAGGTTACCGCTTTCATCGCTCCCTACCATGTCGGAGTGGACAGCCTCAGGATGCCCTATATCGGTGAGAGCGCCGTCTATATGCCTGGTCATCGTCCTGAAAGCCTGCTCAGCAACTGGGTCGCTGACGCTTTCGTAACAGCCGCTCGTCGCATGGGCTATACGGCTGACTTCGGCCTCTGTAATATCGGCGGCCTCCGTGCCGCGCTGCCTCAAGGCCGTGTGTGCCGCGGCGACATCATGGCCATCGCCCCGTTCGAGAATAAATTCTCCATCGTCAAGCTCAAGGGTAGCGACGTCATGGAGCTGATGCAGAATATCGCCACCGTCAAGGGGGAAGGTGTTAGCAGCGTCGTGCGCGTCGTCATCACGAGCGACGGGCAGCTCCAAAGTGCTTCGATCGGCGGGCAACCCATCGATCCCAATCGCATATACACCATTGCCACGCTCGACTACGTAGCTGACGGCAACGACAAACTCGTGGCAATGAAGAAAGCCGTGGAGCGAATCGACACCGACGAACTCGTGCGCGAGACGCTGATGAAGCACGTCAAGCTGCTGGATCAGCAAGGGCAGAAGGCTCATGCTGCCATCGAGGGACGTGTCACGATGAACATCGTTGGCGAGACGGTTCATCAGGCGGCGGCATCGCAGCAGGAAGCAGAGAAGACATTGATGAGCATCCGACCCGTCGGCGGCAGCAAGACGCGCGAACTGCTCATCGTGCACACCAACGACACCCATTCCTGTGTTGAACCCCTTAATCCCAATCTCGCCGATACGGCACAAGCCGACAAGGGCGGTTACCTACGTCGTGCGGCATTGTTAAACGACCTGCGTGCAAGGGATCCGCAGCTCTTGCTGGTTGATGCCGGCGACTTCTCGCAAGGCTCGGCATACTACAACCTCTATCATGGAGACGTCGAGGTGGGGCTGATGAATCTGATGGGCTACGACGCCGCTACGATTGGCAACCATGAGTTCGACTTCGGCGTGGAGAATATGGCGCGCCTGTTCCGTATGGCCCACTTCCCCATCGTCTGCTGCAATTACGACTTCACGGGCACGGCGTGCGAAGGCATTGTCAAGCCTTACGTGATTATCAAACGCAACGGATTGAAAATCGGTATCCTCGGTGTCTCGCCTCAGCTGGAAGGTCTTGTGTCGGCTCACACCTGCGCTGGTGTCCGCTACAACGATCCCATTGCCGCCGCGCAGCCCATCGCCGACTATCTGAAGAATAAAGCAAAGTGCGATCTCGTTGTTTGCCTCTCACATCTCGGATGGAAAGTCGCGGGCATCAGCGACGATGAGTTCATTCCAGCCACGCGCAACATCGATGTCGTCATCGGCGGCCATTCCCATACCTATTTCGTTAACCCTCAGTTGTTGAAGAACCTCGATGGGATTCTCGTGCCTAACAATCAGATGGGCAAGAATGCCCGTTATGTCGGCACACTGCGCCTGACGGTGGGGAGGGACACCAAAAGCACCCGCTGAAATCGAATGCTACTCGAAATAAAAGACTAAAGAGATCATTTTTCCCGGGGCACGGTCGATGGATTGCGTGTATTTCATCAGCGATGCATCGAGCAGGTCGTTGCGCTTGTGCACAAGGATGTCGCGCAGGCCGAAGCTGAACTTCAGCTCGGGAATAAGTTTGAAATAAGGGAGATAGATGTCACATCCCATGCCTATTTCGAGGTAGCAGTCGAAGCGCTCGGTGAGCAGCGCGCCGTGCTTGCGTGTCGTGAGGTCAATGGTCGGCGATGCACCCAGCACAACGTAGGGGCGGAAATTGTTGTAGCGCGGTGCTGCAATTTTCAGGTTCAGCGGCAGAGCGAAATATGTGGATTTAAGATTCTGCGTCGTGTCGCGCCCCGTCGTTTGCTCGTGGAATACGACGTGCTTCTGCCCGAAGTGGATGGTCGGTTGCAGTCGCAGCCCTAATGTTTGGCTCAGTCGCAACTCGCCCAGGACACCCACCGTGAAGCCAGGCTGGTAGCTGTCCACTTCGGTGTACCACTGCTCTCCTGTTTCAGGGTCAATGAAGCCGTTGTTGGCAGGCTCCATGTCCATCATATTCAGTCCGATGAAGAAGCCATAGTGCAGGAACCGCCGGTCCAGATAGGGGCGGTTCTGTATGCGTAGCTCCTGAGCCTGCACGCAGCAGGCCGTGAGACAGCACAGGAATATGAAAAGTGCACGCTTCATCATTATATGAACGTTGAAGCGTGCACTTTTATTGCTTTTAAGCATGAAAAACGGATTAGTACTTCCAGTTGGTGCAATTTACGGTGCCGCCCGTTTCCTGATAATAATCAGTATTTGTCTTGGCTCCGTCGAGCTTGATGCCTTGGCTCTTGCTGCCCGTGTTCTTCACGGTGAGCGTGCCGCCGGCAGCCACCAGTTTTGCTGCACGTACGCCGCGGCTCTTCTTACCGGAGGCGATTACGGTCGTCGTGCCTCCGGCTATGGTCAGCGTCTTGTCGGCCTTGATGCCTGTGGCGCGGTTCTCTTCGGAGGTGGTGGGATCGGTGAAGGTCTCGGCAGCCACGTTGATGTCCACAGTGGGATTCGTGGTGCTGCTGCCGATGATGAGGTCGCCGTCACTGGCTATGGCCTTGGCACCGAGAGCCGTAGAGGTGAGATCCACGGTAATTGAGCCGCCAAGAATCTTCATCACTGGCGAGGTTTGGTTCAACGAATCGATGTCGAGACGAATGCCCTTGGTGTCCTCTGCTGTCATGATGAGGTTGATACTGCCGCCATTCATGATGAACTGACCATTGAGCACTTCTTCCGAGCCGGGATCTGTCTCCACCTGCAAGCCATCGCCCGAGATGCCGCTCAGGGTGATCTCGCCACCGTCCATCAGGAAGAATTCGCCGCAGTGGATGCCATCGGCAGCTGCAGCTACGCCGATGGCTCCTACATTCTGTTTCAGTTGAAGGTATTCTTTCGTGCGCAATCCGTGACGACGGTTGCCGGCAATGCTCAAGGTGCCGCTACCGTCAATCTCCATGTGGCCCTGGCAGTTGAAAGCCGCTTTCTGTTCGCCTGTGGTAGCGTCGGCGAGCGTATTGGTGGTGCCGTCCTTCAAGTTGAGCTTGATGCGCTTGCCACATTGTATGTCGATGGCGCCGCCGTTGGTGGAGGTGAGATTGAGACCATCGAACTGGAACGATGTCTTGAACGTGCCATTATAGGTGAACGATCCCGACTGACTTGTGCCACTGAGCACGAAAAGGAACTCGTTCTCGACATTGTTGTTGGTCAGCACGACGTCAGCACCGTTAATCTCGTATGTGATCGCGTCACTCAAGTCGTCGGCCATTTCAATGGTTGCCGTCATGCCGCTCCATTTAATGTAAACGGTGCTGTCTATGGGTGCTGCCTCATTGACAGTGACCGTGAAGGTATATGCATCCGTTGTCAAGGTCTTGTCTGCATTGGTCGCCTTGACAGCTACATAATAGGTGCCAGCAACTGTTTCTGCAAAGATGTAGGTGTCGGTGGCCTGCTGGTCATCTTTAGTCAGGGCATCCGTATCTGTTCCTTTGCTCCAGGCGAAACTCCATCCGGTGATGTCAGTACCATCCGTCGCGACTACTTTCAGCATGATGGCCTCCCCGGCCTCTGTTGTCAGGTTTTGCACAAGACCTTCGGCAGGCTTCAATACAGGGGGCTTGGTTTGTGTTGTGTCGCTTGGCGTAGGTTCGTTCGAATCATCGTCGTGACATCCTACTGCCAGGTTCGTGAGGGCGATCATTGCAAGTAGGATCAAAGGAAATTTGTGTTTCATAAAAGTCGATATTTAAGTAGGTATTCTTAGAACTTAAACTTATAGCCCACGCTGATGGCGTGGATGTTCTCGTTGCCGTCATCGTCGTTCTCGTGGGTGAAAACGTAGGCGGCTGAGACTTTGTGCTGCTTGGAGATGGCATATTCCGTGCCGGCAGCGCAGCGTATCTTGTCCAGGTGCCAGCTATTGCCTAGGTCGTTGTGCAGCTCAGCGCTGACGAAGGGCTCCCAGTTCCATCCTTTCTTGTCGATGGCGAATTTGAGTCGCGAGCGCAGGAGGTGGCGGTTCCACGCCTCCTTCTCCTTCACCGTCTGTTCTTCCTCGGCATAGCTCACGACATTGCCGTCGAAGGACGGCTCGCGCAACTTCGTGCGGTCCACGGCGCGCGAAGACTGATGCGTAAACTGATAGCGCTCGCGCAAGCTGATGCGCAGGGTCTTCCAGAAACGCTTGTCGGCGGTGATGTCGAAGGACACACGGTGGCGCTGCGCCCAATGGGCGCCATCGATGTTGTAGCCCTCGTAGTCGTACGACAAGCCGTCCGGGGCAACAAAAACTGCTCCCTGATAAGAGGAGAAATCGTAGTCGCCGGCATATTTATACTCCGTCTTCTCGAGGTAGCGGCGCTCGATGAACGTGTAGCTCAGCCCGAACTTCAGGTACTTGCCGAGTTTGTAGCCCAGACCGATGCTGGCGTCGAAGCGGTTGGCATCGTGGAACCAGTCCAAGGTGCGGAAACCCACGCCGCCTTCGAGGCTCAGGTTATAGGGCAGCACCTTCGTGGCGCCCACCTCGGTCCAAACGGCACCGTAGTTCTCGGTGTCCTGGGCATATGTCGACACACAGAGGACACCAAATAAACAGAGGGTACAGAGTAAAAAGCGTCTCATTGCATTGAATGAATTGTCAAATTGCAAACTGTAAATTGTCAAATTGTATATTGTCCAATTGTCCAATCCCATCACATCTCCTTTGGCATCCGTCCGTAGCGGGCGATGCTGTTGGCGACATCTGATGGGTCATTGTAGAAGATACGGATCATGACGCTGTCCTTGAGGTAGTCGATCATGCCGACTTCGATGCGCGTGATTTTCAGTCCTGTGCGCTTCTCCAGCTCAGCCTTCAGTTCCTCGCGCTTTTCGGGTGCGATGAGGTTGACGTTGTCGAAGAGGATGATCTTCGAAGCCTCCTGGCTCATCACCTTCGAGCTCTCGAAAATCCAAGCCATGACGATGAAGACGATGTTCACGAACAAGAGCGTCACGATGCCTACGCCGTCCCAGTAATCGGCCTTTGGGTGGTAGTCACCATGGGCTACGGCGTTCACCACGCTCAACGCGATGAGCATGAACAGGTAGGTCATCTCGCGGATTGGCACCGCCTCGGTGCGGAAACGCATGATGCCAAAGATGGCAAACAGACCCATTGCCGCACCCATAGCCATGCCATCACCTTCCATCAAGCTTACCAACAGGAAGATGCTCTGGGCCATCAAGATGAAGATGAAGGCATAGTCGTGACGACGACTGCGGGGAAAGTAGAAGCAGCGAGCGATGATGCTCACCACGATGATGTTAATCGTGAAACGAATCAGCAGGGAAATGAATTGCTGAGGGTCGAACAGCGTGACTCCGAACAGGTTGCCAAGCTGATAGTTTAGTTCTCTGATAACTTCCATAATTATATACTATTATCTTATTTTCTTATTGTCTTATTATCTTATTATCTTTTTTTCGTTATCATTACCGTTCGTCAGGCCGGATGTCTGCTCCAGACAGTTTGCTGGCGCGTATCATCTTCTTCTTGAAAAGGTTCTTCTTCAGTCGGCCGTTGGTCATCAGCGAGCCGATGCAGTACTTCGAGAATCCCGAGGGGTGGATGCGCAGCTGGCGCAGGATGTCGAGCACGGGCGAGAACACGTTGCCGTCGCGCTTGAGCTCGATGATCACCAAGTCGCCAGTCGCAGCGTCGTGCCCTGTCTCGAAGTTGTGGAAGCCCACGTTGAAGTCGATGGTCAGGCGCTCCGTCTTGCCGAAGTTCACGAGCGTGATCCTCTGGAAGCGGTTCTGCACCGTGGGTATGATGCCGTCGAACGTCTCGCCCGTCAGCGCCTGAATGAACGCCGTGCCGCCAGCGCCGACCACGTCGGCTTTGTCCTGCGACGGCACCGTGATGCGTTTCTTTTTCGTGCGGCCGTGGTTGTTTTTCGTTTTCACCTCGAGGAACGTCAGGTCGCTGTCCAGATAAGTCCTCACGCGTATCTTTTGGCGAGGGGCACGGCCGTTGTGGTGGTCGAGGTAGAAGCGGTGGGCCAACGTGTCCCAGTACGTCGTGCGGTAGTTGGCGACGCGGCTGCCGTCGATCTGCTGGGCGTAGTACTGCCCCTGCGCCAGCTCCAGCAGGCTCGCCAGTTTCTCCTTGTTCGTGACGAACTTCGTGTCGGTGCGGTTCATCAGTTTGATGCCGCTCATCTCATCCAGCGAGATGGGAGGCAGCTGTGCGAGCCAGTGTTCTATGCGTTGATCCGTGCTTAGCATTGCAAAAACATACATTTTCGGGGGCAAAGATAACAAAAAGTTGAAAGTTGAAAGTTGAAAGTTGAAAGTTTTTTGCGCTTTCAGCACTTTTTTTCTACTAATTGGCTTTTTGTATCAATAAAAACACCTATCTTTGTCGCCGAAACAATGAATAATGTATAAACTTTCAATTCTCAACTCTCAACTTTCAACTCTCAACTTTCAACTCTCAACTTACAACTTTATAATATGGCAGACTACAAAGTAATTCTCTCCGACGCCGAGGAGCGCATGGAAGAGGCCGTAATGTATCTCGAGGACGCACTCTCACACATCCGTGCCGGCAAGGCCAACGTTAAGCTGCTCGACGGCATCCGTGTCGACAACTATGGCTCCATGGTGCCCATCAACCAGTGCGCCGCTGTCACCACCCCCGATGCCCGCACCATCGCCATCAAGCCCTGGGACAAGTCCATGTTCAAGGTCATCGAAAAGGCCATCATCAACAGCGACCTCGGCATCATGCCCGAGAACAACGGCGAGATCATACGCATCGGCATACCGCCGCTCACCGAGGAACGACGCAAACAGCTCAACAAGCAGTGCGGCAAGGAAGGTGAGCAGGCCAAGGTCAGCGTGCGCAACGCACGGCGCGACGGCAACGAACAGCTCAAGCGAGCCGTCAAGGACGGACTCAGCGAGGACTTCCAAAAGGACGGCGAAGCCGAGCTCCAGAAGAAGCACGACAAGTTCATCAAGCAGATCGACGACCTCCTCGCCGCCAAGGAGAAGGAAATCATGACTGTTTAAACTAATGAAGAATGACTAATGAAGAATGACGAATACAGGTTACCAACTAAGCTTCAGGTAATTTTAATTCTTCATTCTTCATTCTTCACTCTTCATTCGTCATTCTTCACTCTTCATTCCCCATTCCTCCCTTGACCGGTCTCGTAGTTCGCAATACAGGAAGCTGGTACGACGTCCGCACGGACGACGGCCGGGTTTTTGCGTGCAAGGTCAAGGGCAACTTCCGCCTGCGCGGCATCCGCAGCACCAACCCCGTGGCCGTCGGCGACCGCGTTGTCTTCACCCCTCCCTCGGGGAGAGGAGGGGAGTGGGCTTCCCCTTCCTCCGCGGGAGGCGCTGGGGGTGAGGCTTCCGTCTCGTTCATCACCGAGATCCTCGACCGCCGCAACTACATCGTCCGTCGTGCCTCCAACCTCTCGAAGCAGAGTCACATCATCGCCGCCAACGTTGATATGGCATGCCTCATCGTCACTGTGGCCCATCCCGAGACCTCCACCACCTTCATCGACCGCTTCCTCGCCTCGGCCGAAGCCTACCGCGTCCCCGTGCTCCTCATCTTCAACAAGGTCGATCTCTACGACGGCGACCAGCACCGCCGCCTCGACGCCATGATGGCGCTTTATCGCCATATCGGCTACGACTGCGTCGCCGTCTCGGCTGCGACAGGCGAGGGACTCGACATCCTGCGGCAGCACCTCGCGGGCAAGACCACCCTCTTCAGCGGCAACAGTGGCGTTGGCAAGTCCACGCTCATCAACCGCCTCGTGCCCGATGCCTGTGCCAAAACCGCCGCCCTCAGCGTCGCCCACGACCAGGGTCGCCACGCCACCACCTTCTCCGAGATGTACGACCTGCCGTCGGGCGCCATCATCGACACCCCCGGCATCCGCGGCTTCGGCACCTACGACATGAGTCGCGAGGAGGTGTCCCACTACTTCCGCGACATCTTCGCCGTCGGCCATGACTGCCGTTTTCGTGGCTGCACCCACACCCGCGAGCCGGGCTGTGCTGTCCTCGCAGCCCTCGCCGACCACAGGATTGCCGACAGCCGCTACCGCTCCTACCTCTCCATGCTCAACGATGAGGACGAAAGCAAATACAGATAATCACAACCACACACATGAAAAGAAAAGCACTCATCGCGCTCTGCTGCGCAACTCTTCTCGTTCATGCACAGCAGAGTAGCATACAATACGTTAATCCCATGATCGGCACAGAGGGAATGGGACACACCTTCCCCGGAGCATGTGCGCCTTTCGGCATCGTGCAGCTCTCACCCGACACCGACACCATTCCCCATAACGTTGATGGCCATTACCAAGGCAAGGTCTATGAGTATTGCGCTGGATACCAGCACACCGACAATACCATCGTCGGTTTCAGCCACACTCACCTCAGCGGAACGGGCCATTCCGACCTCGGCGACCTCCTCGTCATGCCGCAGACAGGCCCCCTGCAACTCAATCCAGGCACTGCCGATAACCCCGACGGCGGCTATCGCCAACGTTTCTCCCACTCCACCGAGCACGCCTCGCCCGGTCTCTACGAAGTCACTTTGGCCGACAACGGTGTACGAGCACGCCTCACCGCCACACCGCGAGTCGGCATCCACGAATATAGCTTCCCTGCCGATGCCCCCAATCAGCGTATCATTCTCGATCTCGTTCATGGCATCTATAACTACGACGGCAAAGTGCTGTGGTCTTCGCTACGCATCGAGAACGACACGCTCATTACCGGCTACCGCATCACCGACGGCTGGGCACGTTCCAACTACACCTACTTTGCTATCTCATTCAGCCGACCCATCCGTAACTATGGTTACATCGACCGCCAACAGGAAAAGTACCGTGGCTTCTGGGGTAAGTTCGATATTCATCACAACTTCCCCGACATTGCAGGCCGCAGCATCGTTGCCTATTTCGATTTCCTCTCACCATTGCGAAACAATGCTCACCGTGCTGAAAACGCTTCTCCCCGTCGCGAATCGACACTCACCCTTAAGGTAGCCCTTTCTGCTGTTTCCACCGAAGGTGCCAAGCGTAACCTCGAGGCAGAGACGGCTGGCAAAACCTTTGATGAAATAGCGGAAAATACGCGTAAGGCATGGGAGAAGGAACTCTCTGTCATTGAGTGTCAGGGCACTGACGACCAGAAGGCGATGCTTTATACATCGCTCTATCACACGATGATCAATCCCTCCATCTACATGGACGTAGATCGCCGCTATCGTGGCCTCGACGGCAATATCCACGAAGCTGAGGATTTTAACAACTACACTATTTTCTCGATCTGGGATACCTACCGCGCCGAGCATCCCCTGCTGGGCTTGTTGAAGCCTTCGCGCAACACAGACATGGTTCGTTCCATGATTGCCCACCAGCAGCAGAACATCGTTGGGATGCTGCCCGTGTGGAGCCTGATGGGCAACGAGGGATGGTGCATGACCGGCTACCATGCCGTCAGCGTCGTCGCCGATGCTCTCGTCAAGGGCGCTCGCCTCAACGCCGATGAAGCACTTGCCGCCATGACTGCCACTGCCAACAACCGCTACTTCCCCTCCGTCACCGCCTACCGGCGCTTGGGCTATGCCCCCTACGACCGTGATGGCACGGCAGCCTCCAACACTCTCGAATATGCCTACGACGACTGGGCCGTTTATGCTGCCGCTCGCCATCTGCAACGCGATGATGTCGCCAATGAGTTCCGTCTGCGTGCCCGCAACTATCGCAATACCTACGATCCCGCTCGCGGTATGGCTTCGCCGCGTTATCGCGATGGACGCTTTAAAGCCGACCTCGATCCCTATCAGACCTATGGTGAAGGCTTCATCGAGGGCAACTCATGGAACTTTTCCTTCCATGTGCCCCACGACGTGAGCGGCCTCATCCAATGTATGGGTGGCGAACGCTCCTTCACAGCTAAGCTTGATAGCCTCTTCGGCATGGACTTGCCCGAGCGCTACTACGCCGACAATGAGGACATCACCGCCGAATGTCTTGTAGGAGGTTATGTCCACGGCAACGAGCCATCGCACCACGTGCCCTACCTCTATGCTTGGACTTCGCAGCCTTGGAAAACACAGCTGTGGCTGCGAACCATCATGAACAAGATGTACCGCAACCACATTCGTGGCCTTGGAGGCAACGATGACTGCGGACAGATGTCGGCGTGGTACATTTTCTCCGCCATGGGATTCTATCCCGTTTGCCCGGGTTCCGATCAGTACGTTCTCGGCGCGCCCTATCTACCTTACATGAAGGTCACGCTCGAGAACGGCCGCACCATCGAGATACGAGCCCCGAAAGTCAGTGACAAGAACCGTTACGTTCGCAGTGTGCGTCTAAATGGCAAGCCCTACACGAAGCTTTACGTCACTCATGCCCAGCTCACTGAGGGATGCACTATCGATTTCGAGATGTCGTCGAAGCCCAATACCAAGCGCGGCCTTGCACCCTCCGACAAACCCTATTCCCTTTCCAATGAGCTGCAATCGGGTAGTGCCTCCATAGCCCGGCGCATGAGTACACAGCTCACTGACGACGACCGTCGGTGGAATACCCATCTGCAAGCCATCACTTTTACAGACAATGCCCCCTCCACTCGCGGATCATCCATCTACCATGCCCTCATTCCAGATCCAGATCCCTACATTCGCAGCGTGGCTCGCGAGGTTATGCGATGCCTCTATTTCTCGCCTGAGGACAGCATCCCAATGCTCCGCCGTCTCGATTACATCCTTCGTGATGCCGACGGTGTTTCGTGGAAGGATGGCGGTGATGGTCACGTTCGCATTACCTACACTACAGGTCACATTGAACGTTCGTTCCGAGGCAACGACACTGCTCGCGTCGATTTCGAGACACGTGGCGTGTTACTTCATGAACTGACACATGCCTTCCAGCTTGAGCCTCAGGGCATAGGTCCTTACGGAGGCCCTAACAAAGCTGTGTGGGAACTTATAGAAGGAACGGCTGATGCTGTGCGCGTAGCCTGCGACGGCTTCCACGGCGAGGCCGACCGTCCCAAGGGCGGCAGTTATCACGACGGATACCGTTACATCGGCTATTTCTTCAATTGGCTGCGCCTCAACAAAGACCCAGACTTCATTCGCAAGATCAACCAATCCTGCCTCCACGTCATACCTTGGTCGTGGGACGGTGCCATAGCCTACGTCCTAGGGCCAGGCAACACTGTCGATGCCCTCTGGGAAGAATATATGAATGCTATGGGCGACACGCGATAATAAATTGTCAAGCAAGAGTAATGCCACGCTTACGCTCTTGCAACGACTTAATCTGTCCTTTTCATCGCCTCTGGTGTCCAGCTCAGGAAGAAGCGGAGAACCTTCTTTGGACTATAGCCTTGTCCCTCTTCAAGGAAGCTTGAGTCTTGGATGTGCAGTACTTTGCCCTGTTCATCGAGAACTACGAATACGGGAAAGCCGAAGCGAGCCGGGTTATTCAGCCGTTTCAGCATAGCCTTGGCTTGCAGCGCCTTCTCCTCTCCTTCCGATTTGCGCGGGTTGTAGTTCACGTGGATTAGCACGAAGTTGTCGTCCACCACCTTGCTGATGGTTGAGTCGTTGCTCACGAATGCCGCAAAGCGCAGGCACCACGGGCACCAGTTCCCGCCCACCTGACAAATGACAAACTTCCCGCTTCTGCGGGCTTTTGCCAACGCCTCGTCAATCTGCGTCAATGGATTAATGTCTTCGTCATACACTTTCTTCGGTGCTGTCTGCGCATGAATAACAAGAGTAAGACACAAGGCGCATAAGAGCAAAATACTTTTCTTCATAATATGTGATTTACAAGCTTCGAGAAGGATAACGTCATACTGCCACATCGCAGTCACCGTCAAAGCTGATGGGATCGCGCAATTCACCACGAACCCGTATCATAGCCTTCCCTGAGTCGAACACATCTATCACATAGTGGTACAGGTCTTCCTGCGTTTTAACCGCTATCTCAAGGCGTGTGTAGCTGGGCTTCGGACGGGTCTGGCGATAGCTCAGCATGGGGAGCTCGAAGTTCAGTCCCTGCGACGTTGAAAAAACACTTGTTTGATACACCTGCCCCATATAGGGAAGGTAGCTGTTCAGCGTGTCGCCTTTCACCTCAAGGAAGAAGCCTGACGACATCATGCGGGTGCCATAACGTGCCGTGCTCATGGATGTGATATCGATGTGAATATGCCGTTGTTCTAAAGCTTCGGCCACGGCCCGCTGCGTGCGTGCCTGTCGTTCGGCGCGCTCCTGTGGGGTAGCACAGCCTGTCATGGCCAATGCTATTGCCACAGCCGCCAGCGCTGCATAGTAATATGTCCGTTTCGTGAATGCCATATAACCTTTATTCCTTCTTTATAAGCAAAGACACCGCTTTCGCGATGATATTCTACATCGTATCGCTCAATCGCTCGATTACTTCCCAGTCAGCAGGCAACCACCGAACGCTGCCCAGCTCGTCCTTCGTGAGCCATCGAGCCGCTTCGTGTTCGTTCAGATGCAATGCCTCGTTAAGCAGCGAACAGATGAAGCAATGCAGGGTGAGGTGGAACTTAGGGTAGTCGTACTCCACTGTGCATAGCAACTCGTCCACACTGATTTCGGTTGATAACTCCTCACGTATCTCTCGCTTCAGCGCCTCCTCTGACGTTTCTCCAACCTCCATCTTTCCACCGGGAAATTCCCACCAGTCCTTCCATTCGCCATACCCTCTTTGAGTGGCGAAGATCCGATCTCCCTTACGAATGATCGCTGCAACGACTTCTATCTGTTTCATCTTAATGAGCATTTAATGCGACTCTGCTGATAGACTAGCTGGATTCATATCGCTGAATCGGGTTGTTCCATTAGTGGGAAAACGTTTTTCCGCTAAAGGAAAAAGCGCAAAGCTATATAGTTTCTTCGTACAAGCTCTTTACTTTCTCGTTGTGGCAGTGCTTCGTTTGTCTCGTTTGTAGCTTCGGTAGTCATCGATTTCGATTTCGATGTCAGGTTCGATGAGCTGTCCCTGGGCGGGGAGGTGGAAGCGTATGTATTTGATGGTGATGCCTCGGTCGAGCCACTGCTGCTCGTAGTAGGTGCGGATGGAGAGGTCGAGGGTCGCTTGGCCGACGGTGCTCCGATACAGATCGTCGGTACACACGTCCACGGGCAGATGGTTGACGTCGGTGACGTGGCGCGTGTATGTGAAGAGGAAGCGGGAGTCGGTTTTGAGGTGTATGAGGCCTCCGTCGGTGAGGATGCGGCGGTAGCGGTTGAGGAAATAGGATGAGGTGAGGCGCTTCGTGGGCTTCTTCATCTGCGGGTCGGAGAAGGTGAGCCAGATTTCCTGTACCTCGCCCGGAGCGAAGAAGCGGTCGATGATCTCGATGTTGGTGCGCAGGAAGGCGACGTTCGTGAGGCCGAGGTTGAGGGCTTCCGTGGCACCGCTCCACATGCGGGCGCCCTTGATATCGACGCCGATGAAGTTCGTGTCGGGGTAGCGCCGTGCCAACCCCACGGCATATTCGCCGCGGCCGCAGCCCAGCTCGAGGACGATGGGGCCCTCGTTGTGGAAGAACTGCTCGCGCCAACGACCCCTTAGGGGGAATGACGAATGGGGAATGGGGAATGGCGAATCTGAGTCACTGCCAGAAGATGCAGGTAACTTGCATTCGTCATTCGTCATTCGTAACTCGTCATTCGAAAATGCCCCCATAGGGTACTCGAAGACGTGGGGATAGCTCGCCATGTCGGCGAACTTGGCTAACTTACCTTTAGACATGAGCTTGCTTTTTCTCTTTCACAACGAATTAAACGAATTAAACGATATCATTCTTAACCATAACGTCAAATCAGATATTCCATTGATGGTTTAAATAATTCGTATAATTCGTGTAATTCGTTGTCTAAGGAATGTTTTTACTCTATCACGACCATTGTCCATCCGTGGGTGTCGGGTTCGATGCCGTACTGAATGGCGACGAGCTTGCGGTAGAGCTTGGTGGAGACGGGTCCGGGTTGACCGTCCTTGGCGAAGACGTAGCTGTGGCCTGTCTCGGGATCGTCGATGCGCTGGATGGGGCTGATGACGGCTGCCGTGCCGCAGGCGCCGGCCTCCTCGAAGGTATCGAGTTCCTCGAGGGGTATCTGACGGCGTTCGACGCGCAGGCCGAGGTCCTCGGCGAGCTGCATGAGGCTCATGTTGGTGACGGAGGGCAGGATGCTGTTGGACTTCGGCGTGACGTAGGTGCCGTCCTTGATGCCGAAGAAGTTGGCGGCTCCGCACTCGTCGATGTACCGCTTCTCGCGGGCATCGAGGTAGAACTCGCAAGAGTAGCCCTGGTCGTGCGCCCACTTGTTGGCACGGAGGCTCGCGGCGTAGTTACCGCCGACCTTGTAGCAGCCGGTGCCGAGGGGTGCTGAGCGGTCGTAGTCGCGTGTGATGACGTAGGGATTGGTGGCAAAGCCGCCCTTGAAGTAGGGACCTACGGGGGTGACGAAGATGAGGAAGAGGTAGTCGCTGGCGGGATGGACGCCGACCTGCGGCGTGGTGCCGATGAGCAGGGGACGTATGTAGAGTGTGGCACCGCTCTCGTAGGGCGGGATGAAGCGCTCGTTGAGGCGCACGACCTTCTTGACCATCTCGATGAACATCTCGGTGGGCACCTCGGGCATGACGAGTCCGCGGCAGGTGGCCTGCAGGCGGGCGGCGTTCTCGGTGGGACGGAAGATGCGCACCTTGCCGTCGGGACAGCGGTAGGCTTTCAGGCCCTCGAAGGCTTCCTGACCGTAGTGGAGGCAGGTGGCGGCCATGCTCATGGGTATTGTCTCCTCGGAGTGGACTTCGATCTCACCCCATTTGCCGTTGTGGTAGTTGCAGCGGACGTTATAGTCGGTCGGCATGTAGCCGAAGGACAGATTGCTCCAATCGATTTCTTTCATGTTGCTTCTTGCGTTTGGTGAATAAATTTGGCCGCAAAGGTAATAAAAAGTTGAAAGTTGAAAGTTGAAAGTTGAAAGTTTTTTGCGTTTCTGCGTAAGAAATTAACCTTCGTCATTCCGCTCGTCATCTTCGAGCAATCGTTTCACTTCATCTTCGGCTTTGGTGAGTTTGTCCTTGCAGAAGGCCAGCAGTTGTTGGGCTTCATTGAGTTTCGTGGCGAGTTCGTCGATGACGATGTCGCCGTTTTCCATTTCGCGTGCCAGCGCTTCGAGGCGCTCCATGGCGGTTTCGTAGGTTAACATAAGCTATTTATTGAATGTTTTTTGTCCTTGGGTAATCGTGATGCCGTGGTGGTTCCTGCCTACGGGTCGGCCGGAGAGGTCGTAGGTTGGTGCAGCCTTCTGAGCATTGCCGGTCGCGCGCTCCTCGGACTGCACCTCGCCAATGGCATCGGGATCACTGCCATCGCTGCCATTGAAGACATACACGTAGGAGGCGGCTAAGGAGAGCGAGAGCTGGGTGTCGATATCAATGGGCTCGCCGACAGGAAGACCGGAGAGGTTGTTCTGCGTGAAGGCTTTGCTGAAGGTGATGGTGGTGTGGATGTAGTCGGGGATATCAAGCGCCTCGCGCAACGTCGTGACGAAGGTCTGTCGCGAAGCCGCGGGATTGCGCAGCGCGAGGGTGGCCTTCTTGCCGTTCCACGCAGCCCAGCCATAGACGTTAGCCCGGCTGCCGTCCCACGGATTCCCACCAACCCAATGAACGTCGGGCAGCACATCCTCCTGCGCCTTCTGCCATCGGATGCATTCGGCGAGGTCGCCCCAGAGCTTGCCGTTGCTGATGCTGTTCATCAGGGCGTAGTCGGCATAGACCTCAACCATGCCGCTGCCACAGGCAAAGGCGCAGCGCAACTCGCGCACGACGTCGGCATAAGAGCGGCTCATGTTGGCTACGCCGCCTCCGTATTTGGATAGCATGAAGCCGTGGGTCATCAGCGCGTTGATGGGGCAAAGCGGTGAGTTCTGCACGAAGTTCTGATAGACGAGGCGGTCGCGATAGGTGATCCACTGTTCGCGTGAGTTGCCTTGGTCGCCGATAGTGCCCCAGTCATTCTCCTGGCGCCAAACGGCATCAGAGACCTGGAACCAGAAGGGCGATGCCCACGTGCCTACTGTGGTGTTGAAGAACACGTCGGGCTTGACCTCGCGCAGTCGGCGCTCGATGTCGATGATGCCCTCGGCATTCTCCTCGCCCGTGGCACCGCCGTCGGGACCTAAGGCGCTGAACTGCGCGCTGATGCCGTCGAACTTGAAATAGTTGAAGTGGTAGGTGTTGAGCATAAAGCTCGTGCGTTCAAGGAAGACGTTATAGTAGGCCGGATTGGAGAGCTGCATGCCGCCACGCGAGCTCCAATAGTTGCGGCGGTAGTTGCCGCTTTGCCCGTAGCCGCCGACCGGCCCGAGCCAGGCACCGATGTGCGAGTCCATAGCTGCGGCTTTGTCGCTGAGGAGCTGGAAACCGTTGGGGAAGTTGGGGTTGAACTGCCACGTGCCGTATTCATCCCATCCGTCGTCCCAGACGAAGGAACCGATGCCCACGCCGTACTTGTCGAAGAGGTGTGTCTTCCACTGGTCGAGGACTTGCATGCATTGCGCTTCGTTGAAGTTGGTAGTGTAGTGCTGGTCATTGTTGCGGTCGATGTTCAGTTCAAACCACGAGTTGTACATCGGGAACGGTCGCCACGGTACGGCGCGCTCACGCTCACTGTAGCAAAGGAAGGAACGACGGGCCTGCCCCGGAGCGATGAGCCCTACGACGGCGCTGACCTTCCAAGTCTGTCCGGCCTTGAGCGTAGCCTGACGGCTCCACTCGCCGCAGATGCTCGTTTCTGTGGCTGCCGGCAGGTGCAGCACGTTTTCGGCAAGCACCGATGCGGCGCCGTCGTAAACCACGTCGGCGGCTACAACAGTGCCGCTCCACGTGATGGTGCCGTTGGAATTGAACGAGCCGGTGATGGCGCCTGTACGTTCTTCGGTCAAGTCGCGGAAATAGCGCACGAGATAGTAGCCGGCCTCGGGGATAGTGAGTGTGTAGGTGTTGCGACTGCTACTGCCACCCGTGGTGCCTTTGTGGTAGTCGCTGGCTACGACGTCGCCCGTCAGCGGATCCACGACATCGACGCCTGCGATGTCGAGACGATGGTAACCGCTGGTGTATTGAAACTTCACGCTGTGGCGGCCGCTCTCGTGAATGGCGAGATAGCCTTGCGTAGCGGTGATGTAGTCGGTGGACAAGCCCAGGGCAAGGATGCCTTGTGGCGTAGCGCTGCCAGGAACCCAGCCGAACGTCGTTCCCGTCCAAGCCGTGAATGCAAAGGGCACGGCGATAACGGAGCCCTGAGCGCTGACGACGCTGTTCTTGCCCATCGGCGTTTCGAGGCCGGCAAAGATCTTGTCGCTGGCGATGACGGCTCCACGGGTGTTGCCCACTACGGCTGGCGGTTGCTCGCTGCTATTGAGGTCCACGGAATAAAGCATCGGTATGATGGCGTTCATGGCGACGTCGGCCTGTGCTGTCAACTCTAGCTCAGTGCGAAGGTAGTGTGAGCCGTCGCGTAGTACAGCACGCCACGTGAGGCTGAGGTCTTTGTAGGTGAAGTCGGCTTCTATGGCCTTTCCTGGCAATTTTAGTGAGCCTTTTGCGGCGGCTGCGTCGGCGTTAAGATCAGCCGTGCGTACGTCATCGAGGGTCATCTCGGAGGCTTTCACTTCAGCGCCGTTGCCGAATCGAATGGCAAACAATTCCGTACCGCCTTTCAGGCCTAAAGCCTCGCAGCCAGCAAAACGCATGACGCCGTCGGCCTTCGCATAGCCGGCCGAAAAGAGGTCGTTGCCGATGGCGTACATTTCGGAGGAGGGGAGTGCATAAGCCGTGACCGAAGCTGTACCTGCCTGCTGCTCTTGTGGGAAAATGACACTTTGTGCTTGAGCCGTTGTCAGCATCATGCACAGTGTAATTGTGGGCAATAATAGTTTGTTCATTATCTTTGGTAAGTTGATGAGTTGAAAGTTACTTTTATTTTTCACTTTTCACTTTTCACTTTTCTCTTTTTCGTTTTAGTCTTTGTTCTCGTTTTCGTTAATCGCAACCACGGCAGCTGTGATGGTGCCGTCGGCGATGCGCGTGTGAAGGGTGTCGGCGGGGTGGACGTCGTTGATGGAACGGACGAGGCGGCCGTCGGAGGTGTGGGTGAGGGAATAGCCGCGGCGCAGCAGGAGCGTAGGGTCGAGCGCGGTGAGGCGCTGCTCGTAGGCTTGCACCTTGAAGGTTGCCTTTTGCAGGCGCAGACGTGCACTTTGGGTGAAGCGGTTGTGCAGGAGCTCCATGCGGTGGCGCCCTGTGAGCAGACGTTGGCGCGGTGCGGTGGCGAGACGCAGGGAGAGCTGCGCGAGACGGCGCAGCTGGCGCTCGTGGTAGGATGAGAAATAATGGGGCAGGAGTGTGGTGAGATGGGTGAGTCGCTGACGGGCGTGATCCAGCTGATGACGGGCATGAAGGGTAAGCTGTCGTTGCAGCGCGTCCAAGGCTGCGAGCTGCTGGGCACCGAGGTCGATGAGGAAGGCAGCAGCGGCGGTGGGGGTCTTGACGCGCGTGTGGGCTACGGTATCGAGCACCGTCTCGTCGCGCTCATGGCCGATGCCCACGATGACGGGCAGGGGCATCTGTGCTACGGCGGCAGCAAGGGGGTAGCTGTCGAAATCGGATAGGTCGCTGGTGGCACCGCCGCCACGGATGATGACGATGCAGTCCCATCGGTCGGCCTCGGCGGCGATGGCTGCGAGCGCTGCCAGCACGCTCTCCTCGACGTTGGCTCCCTGCATGACGGCGGCGAAGAGACGCACCTCGAAGTGCAGACCGTAGTCGTTGTGAGCCAACTGGTTGCAGAAGTCACCATAGCCGGCAGCACCGGCCGACGAGACTACGGCGATGCGTTTGACGAGGCGAGGCAGCTGCAGCGCCTGATTGTCGTGGATGATGCCGTCGGCTTCCAACTGTGCGAGAATCTCGCGACGACGACGGACGAGGTCGCCCATGGTGAAGGTGGGGTCGATATCGAGGATGTTGAGGGCGTAGCCGTAGAACTCATGGAACTCGACGGTGACCTGAACGCGCACCTTGAGTCCTGCCCGCAGCTTCTCGCCCGTAGCCCGTTCGAAGAGGGGTGCCAGCATCTGGTAGTTGCGTGCCCAAAGGTTGGCTCTGGCCTTGGCGACGAAATGGTTGCCTGCGTCGTCCTTCTGCACTAAATCGAGGTAGCAATGGCCGTTTTGTGCCACGCGGGCTTCGGCAATCTCGGCCTCGACCCAGTATTCGTCGCCGAGCGTCTGCTGGAGAACATCGCGGACGAGGGTGTTGAGCTGGTATAGGGTGAGCGTTTCCATGACCGCGGAGCGCTTACCATGTGGTGAACAGAATACGTGGATTGATGTTGAGACTCAGCCATGCCCAGTCCTGCCAGCTCGTGTGGTCGCCACCTTTGATGTAGGCGAGATTTTCCTGTGCGAACATCATCGAGTAGCCGGCCGTGAGCGTGACGTCCTTCATGATCCTGGCACTGAGGTGAATGTCCACTTCGTCGGCGAGATGCTTGCCGAAATGGAAACCATAGACGGATTCGGCCATCGAGATGCGATGGTAGTCGGCGCTGAGGTCAACGTGCCGGCCAAAGTGACCGGTGAGGCCGGCGTGGATGTCCTGCAAGCCGAAGCCGACGCGACCGACGAAATAATCCATAGCGCCGAAGAACTTGTGGTGCGTGCCGAACAGGGGATCGAAAGCGTGCTGGTTGTAGTTCAGGCCGTCGTTGCCGCTGAGGTAGTCGTAGCCGGCACGGATGTCGAGATAGCCGAGCACGTCGTAGCTGACATTGCCTGATGCCATGAAGGCCGAGACGTAGTCGGAGGAGCTGTCCTTGCCACGTTGGTAGTAGAAGGAAGCATCGACGAAGAAAGGCTCCGGACGGAAGTTGACGTAGCCGCCGAAGGTTTGCATGAAACGGGTGTGACCGCTTTCGGCCTTGCCGTCCTCGTAGCCGATGTTCAGGGCGAGGAGTGAGATGCCGAGGGGCATCTGGGGAAGGAGATCGACGTGGTACCACAGTCCCTGCATCTGTTTGTAGGGCATGACCTTGGCGTAGTAGCCGCCGTGGGTGTCGGAGGTGTTCTGGTTGTAGGTGGCGAAGAGGTGGACGCGGTGGACGTTGTTCTCAAAACCTAAGCGCAGGGCATCGTGCCAGTTGCCGGCATTGTTCCAGTCGGCAGCGCCCAGGAGACGTTCGTCGTCGTAGGAGAGGGGCATGCGACCGATCTGCACGAAGATGCCGGGGTCGAAGGTCATCTTTCCCCAGGCTTCGTTGAGCGTGACGTTGCCGGCGCCTTTGTTGATATCTTCCCTGCCCCAGATGCCCGTGTGTTGAACGGAGGCTTTCAGCTCCAGGTTCTTGCGTTGGTAGTCAAGGGCGATGCGTGCCCGGTCGGAGATATAGAATATGGGCTCCTGGCCTTGCGAGCGTAGGGTGGCATAGCCGTTGTCGTACTCTCCACGGGTGCGCAGCTGTGCATCCACGGCGAACTGGTTCTCTTTCTGTGCTGCTGCCGTGAGCGTGACGAGGGTGAGAAGCAGGGTGAGTCGGATGGTTGTTAATCGTTTCATTTCACATGTCCAATATATTACACAATGGCATCGAGCGACCTCTTGATGTCCAACAGCTGTTCGCGCACATTGGTGAGCCGGAGTAGCAGGTCGCTGCTGTTCTTGGCACCTTCGCGGTTGCGTTGGATGAGTTCGCGTGCGGCGGCCAGCTTCATGTTGCGGCCTTTCACGAGATCGTTGATGAGGCGTATCTCCTCGATGTCCTCCTTGGTGTACATCCTCACGTTGTTGCCGCCCTTCTTGGGATTGATGGTCGGAAATTCCTTTTCCCAGTATCGCAGCAGCGATGCCGGGAGGTCGAACATCTCGCTGACCTCGGCGATGGAGTAGTATTGTTTGAGGTCTTTGTTGGGATTGAGTGGCATAGTGCTTTCTTTTTGGGTTATTCCAGATTGAGTACGAGGGCTTCATGAGGTGCCAGCGTGACATCACGGCTGAGGTCAAACGTGCGTCCGGTGGGGACGTCGACGGCCTTGAGGCTGGTGGCGGTGGCGGTGGTGTCGAGCAGTTCGGCGAATCGGCTGACTTCGAACACGGCTTGTTTGGAGGTGCCGTTGATGACGGTGATCACCGTGTCGCGGTGCCAGCGTCGGGCGATGACGTACACGCCTTTCCACGGTGTGAACTGTGTCGTGTAGCCGCGAATGATGGTTTCGTTGCCTTTGCGCCAATGGAGCAGGCGGCTCAGCCATTGGAACATCGCCTGCTGCGCTTGCGTGCGGCCTTCAGCCGTAAAGGCGTTTTGCTGATCGCCGGGGAAGCCTCCGGGGAAGTCCTTGCGTACGAGGCCGTCGGTGACTTCCTTCGTGCCGTTCATGAGGATCTCGGTACCATAGTATAGCTGTGGAATGCGTGGAGCTGTGAGCAGCAGTGCAAGGGCGCATTGCAGGCGGTCGGCATCCTGCGTGTTCTCGAGGAATCGGTCGGTGTCGTGGTTGTCGACGAAAGCCATCACGTGCGTCGGGTCAACGTAGAGATAGTCGTAGAGGAAGCTGTTGTACAGACGGTTGTAGCCGTCCCACCAGGCATCTGTCTCCTCCTTCTTGGCCTTGGCGAGCTTGTCGAAGAAGCTGAAGTCCATGACGGTCTTGAGATAGGAGTTGTAGGGCGTCAGTCGTGAGTCCTTCTGCCAGGCTGCCGTGTAGGCCGGTTCGGTGACCCAGGTCTCTCCGACGACGTTGAAGTTGGGGTATTCCTCGTCGAGCGTCTTCATCCAGCGGGCCATGCCACGTGCATCGGCATAGGGGTAGGTGTCCATGCGTATGCCGTCGATGCCAGCAGTCTCTATCCACCAGATGGAGCTCTGGATGAGGTAGGTCATGAGGTGATGGTTGCGGTGGTTGAGGTCGGGCATGGACGAAACGAACCATCCGTCCACGGTCTCGCGCAGATCCACTTCCGAAGCGTAGGGGTCAAAGACGGGCGTGATCTTGTAGGACGTCTGCACGAAGCCGTCGCCCGTGATGACGTGGCCTTTCTCGTTGCGGCGGTCGTGTCCGGGCAGCCATTCGCTGGTGTTGAGCCAGTCCTTGGCGGGGAGGTCGGCGACCCATGGATGGTCGAAGCCGCAATGGTTGAAGATCATGTCCATGACGACCTTGAGGCCATGGGCATGGGCATCGTCGATGAAGGCGCGATACTGGGCATTGGTGCCGAAGCGGGGATCGACGCGATAGTAGTCGGTGGTGGCGTAGCCGTGATAGGTCGAGGCGGTGCCGTCGTCGGGCGAATTGTTCTCGAGCACAGGGGTGAACCAAAGTGCCGTTACGCCGAGGTCGTTGAAATAGTCGAGGTGCTGACGTATGCCTTCGAGGTCGCCGCCGTGTCGCAGGCTGGGCTCCTGGCGGTTCTCCACATAGGCGTTCAAGCCCTTGATCTGCTTTTGGTGGTTGGGGCCTTGGGCGAAGCGGTCGGGCATGAGCAGGTAGAGGACGTCGGCGTTGGTGAAGCCCTCGCGCTCGGCACCGGCCTTCTCGCGTTCACGGAGCTGGTAGGCCACAGTCTGCTTACGCTTGCCGATGGTGAAGGTCAGGGGAAGCTCGCCTGCGCGTGATTCCTTTAAATCGAGATAGACGAGAAGATAGTTGGGCGAGTCGAGTCGTACCAGCGAGTCGATGCGTACATCGGTGCGGGAGGTGGTAACTGCGGCTTCGCGGATGCCGGGACCATAGACCATCAGCTGCAACGACGAATGACGCAGCCCCACATACCAGTCGGTGGGGTCGATGCGAGTGACCAGAGTGCTTTTTGCCGCGAAGAGTGTGACGGCGGCAAGAAGGAAAGTGCTGAAAAGAAATGAGCGTTTCATAGTGTAGGTGAAGTGAATATTGATTTCCTTGGATGATTGTCAGTTGATGCGTGTGACCTCTTCGATGCCATCGATTTTCTTCAGGTTCTTGATGATGTTGTTGAGGTCTTCGGTGTCGTGGACGCTGAGCTCGATGTCGCCTTGGAAGATGCCGTTGTTGGCGGCGATGGAGAACTGACGTACGTTGACGTTGAGCTGTTCGGTGATGACATCGGTCAAGCTCTTGATGATGCCTACGCGGTCGATGCCTTCGAGATGTAGCATCGCTGCGAAGTGTAGCTTCTTGTGGGTGTCCCAGAAGACGGCGATGATGTGGTTGCCATCGACGTTCTTCAGGCGGTCGGCGATGGGGCAGCGGCGCTTGTGGACGATGACGCGGTTCTGGTCGTCGTAGTAGCCCAAGACTTCATCGCCGGGAATGGGATTGCATTCGGGGCACATCGTCACGCGCGATATGTTCTCCTCGTTGAGGTAGAGCGGTTTCTTGCGGTCGATGGCCGGCAGGGCGGGTTTCGTGGCGCTTTCGGTCGCAGCCGCGTTTTTGTCTTTGTTCTTGAGAAACGACACAAAGCGTTTCCACCCCTTGCGGCTCTGTGTCTTCGCCTCTTCGACGGGCTGCGTCACGGCCTGATAGTCGTTGTCGTCGAGGACGATCTGCCCGGCACCGATGGCCACGAGCAGGTCTTCGCGTGCTCCGATATCGTGTGCTTCGCAGAGGCGGTCCATGACGAGACTGTTGACCACCACCTCGTGTTGAATGCTCCATTCCTCGAGCAGGTCCTCGCCGTCCTTCTGTTGCTTGCGGCGTTGCTTGCGCAGGATGGCCGCGATTTTGTTCTTGGCCTTGGCGGTGGTGGCTATGTTGAGCCAGTCCTCGGTGACCCGAGCCGCGTTGGAGCTCAGGATCTCCACCTGGTCGCCGCTCTTGAGCTGGTAGTTGGCTGGCACAAGCTGGTGATTCACCTTAGCGCCGATGCATTTTGTTCCCAACTCCGAGTGGATGCTGAAAGCGAAATCGAGCACGGTGCATCCTGCGGGCATCGTCTTGAATTCACCCTTGGGCGTGATGACGAGGATCTCCGAGGAGTAGAGGTTCAGCTTGATCGTCGAGAGGAAGTCCATGGCCGAGGGCTGCGGGTCGTCGAGCAGTTCCTTGATGGTGGCGAGCCATTTGTCGAGTTCCGTTTCGCTGGCGTTGGTGTCCTTCTCGCCTTCTTTGTATTTCCAGTGTGCAGCAAACCCGCGTTCTGCCATATCGTCCATGCGGCGCGAGCGTATCTGCAGTTCAATCCATCGTCCCTGTGGGCTCATGAGGGTGGTGTGCAGGGCTTGGTAGCCGTTGCTCTTGGGGTTGGTGAGCCAGTCGCGGAAGCGGTCGGGGTGGGCGCGATAGATGGTGGTGCATGCGGCAAAGATCTGGAAGCAGTCGGCGATCTCCGTTTCCTCGCTCTTCGGGTCGAAGATGATGCGCACGGCCAGCAGGTCGTAGATCTCTTCGAAGCCGACGTGTTTGTTCTGCATCTTCATCCAGATGCTGAACGGTCGTTTGATGCGTGCCTTGATGTCGTAGGTGAAGCCGAGTTTGTCGAGCTTCTGACGTATGGGGAGGATGAACGTGCGGAACGATTCATCCAGATGCGGACGTATCTCCTCGAGCTGTTGGCATATCCGGTCGTGGGTCTCAGGCTGCTCGTAGCGGAAGCTGAGGTCTTCCAGCTCCTCCTTGATCAGGTTCAGGCCGAGACGGTTGGCCAGGGGCGCGTAGATGTAAAGCGTTTCGCCGGCAATCTTGTACTGCTTGTGCGGCGGTTGCGATCCGAGGGTTCGCATGTTATGCAGGCGGTCGCTGATCTTGATAAGGATGACGCGTATGTCGTCGCTCATCGTCAGCAACAGCTTCTTGAACGACTCGGCCTGCGCGGAGGCTTTGTCGCCGAAGATGCCGCCGGAGATCTTCGTCAGCCCGTCAACGATCTGCGCTATCTTCTCGCCGAAGATATTGCTGATGTCCTCTGCCGTGTATTCCGTATCCTCCACGACATCGTGGAGCAGGGCGGCGCAGATACTCGTGGACCCGAGGCCGATCTCGCCGCAGACGATCTGCGCTACGGCCAGCGGATGCATGATATAGGGCTCTCCGGAGAGGCGGCGCACGCCTTTGTGGGCTTGCTTGGCGAAGTTGAAAGCCTTCGTGATGATATCGGTCTTCTTGCGGTGCGGCGATGCCAGATAGGTGTCAATGAGATGCTGGAACGCCTCCTGCACCATGGTGTCGTCGGCGGAAGTCGCCGTCACGCCTCCCTGCGCCTCGGACGATTGGGGCGTAGTCGGATGAAGCTGATTGTTGTCTTGTTCTGCCATGGTCGAAACGTTTTTCTCGTTGAACAGGTTATTTTACTCTCAATTTCTGACCCGCACGGATATTATTGCCGCGGATGCCGTTGAGACGGCGCAGCTTGGCCACGGTGGTGCCGTTGCGCCGTGCTATGGCGCCGAGGTTGTCGCCCCTGCGGACGGTGACGCTGCGTCCTCCTCGTGAGCTGCGTGAGCTGCGTGCCGCACGCGACCGTTTGCCTTTGCGTCCCTTGCTCACCTTGCTCGGTGCCGGTTCGTCCTTGGCAATCTCGATCTCCTTGCGGCTCGTCAGGAGCTCTGTGGCGCGGTAGTTGTAGATGCTGTCGCCCGCTTCGATGAAAGCGTTCATTGCCATCTGCGGCAGGCGCAGGGTGCAGGTGTGGCTCTCACCCGGGATGAGGGGTGTGCGGTACTGCGGGTTCAGCGCCTTCACCTCTTCTTCGGGGACATTGCACATCGCCACGATCTGATCCATGTGCAGGTTGCGGTTCAGGCGCACCGTGTCGGTGGCTGCGGGCAGCTGCGTCCCGGCAGGACAGATATTGTGGTCGCAGTAGTAGTTCATCACGTAGTTGGCGGCGATGAAGGCAGGCACATAGCCGCGGGTCTCACGCGGCAGGTAGGGATAGATCTTCCAATAGTCGCGCTCGCCGTTGGCACGTGTGATGGCCTTGCGCACATTATTCGGACCGCAGTTGTAGGAGGCGATGGCGAGGGTCCAGTCGCCGAAGATGTCGTATAGGTCTTTGAGGTAACGGGCTGCGGCGTAGCTGGCCTTGATCGGGTCCTTGCGCTCGTCGATGAGGCTGGTCACTTCCAAGCCGTACTGCTTGCCCGTCGTGATCATGAACTGCCACAACCCTACGGCGCCGGCTCGGCTGACGGCCGTCGGGTTCAATGCCGATTCAATGACGGGCAGGTATTTCAGCTCCAGCGGCAGCTGATAGGCCTCGAGGGCTTCCTCGAAGATGGGCGTATAGAAATTGCTGGCTCCCAGCATGATGCTTACCGTACGCCGCAGCCGTCCCGTGTAGGCATCGATCATCGAGCGCACGACGTCGTTGTAGGGCATCTCGATGACGTTGGGCAGGCGTTGCAGGCGATGGATATAGGTCTCCTTGTCGAATTCGGGATTCTCGCCTGTCTCGCAGTCGCCTTCTGGGATGAGGTAGCTCTTGTTGTTCCATTCCATGAGCAGGCGGTCGAGTTCTGTCGTCATGCCCTCGGGCATCGCTATCTCGCCGTCGTCGTTGTCATCCTCGTCTTCGTCATCCTCGTCCTCCTCGTCCTCGTCCTCGTCTTCGTCGAGGACTTCGATGTCGTCGTCTTCATCCTCGTCATAGACGTCTTGGGCGTAAGCTACGTTGGTGATAAACAGCAGTAAAAAGATAATAAGTGGTGTCTGACGCATGTTATAGAGTTGAGAGTTGAGAGTTGAGAGTTGAGAGTTTAGAGTTTAGAGTTTAGAGTTGAAAGTTTTCTTCATTCTTCATTCCTCATTCTTCATTCTGAGCGAAGCGAATATTCTTCATTCATCAGTATCTTAGGCAAACCGACAGCCCCAGGCCGTGGTGTCGCCAATCGGATGTCTGTTGAATGGGTTTTATCAGCGTGGGCTGCACCTGCAGCGAGAGGTCTTCCGAGATGTCGAAGCTCGAGAGCTCGGCATCGACGTAGGCATCGATGACGGCCAGCGCATACACGGCGGCAAAGGCCATAATGCTCATGTCGCGGTATTTGCGGTAGTAGTTCTTCTTGTTCTTGAAGATCTCTTTGAACTGCTCCTCGCGTCCGGCGATGCTGTAGTTCAGCGGCAGCATCTTCTCGTAGGACTTCGTGTTGGGGTCGTTGTCCATGATGTCGAGGTAGGCCTGCGAGTAGTCGCTCAGCATCTGGCCGTTCCAGTTCAGGGCATAGACACAGCCGAGGAAGCCGCCGTACACGATGGGTAGTTTCCAGTATTTGTGGTTGTAGATCTGTCCGGCACCGGGGAGCACGAGGCTGAGCCACAACGCGCGGGTGGGATCGGGCTTGAATGGCGGCTTCAGCATAGCGCCGATCCTCGAGGCCAGGCTGTCGATTTTCGCCGCCTGAGCAGAATCCGTCACGAGTACCACCGCGGAGTCTGCCACGAGCATTTGTGTCGAGTCCGCCACGAGGACCATCGTCGAGTCCGCCATGAAGGGCTTGACCTGCGTGAGGCTGTCCGGCTGCAAGGCTGCACCGCGACAAGGCACAGCAGCTATCGCGATGATGGCTGCTACGATCAACTGTGCTATGGAGCTCTTGAAGTTCAATGTTGAAAGCGATTAATTCTTGAGCTTATCCAGCAGGGTTACGATGCGTTCCATTTCCTCCTCGTTGGCGAAGGGAATGGTGATCTTGCCTTTGCCTTTATCGGAACACGTGAACTGCACCTTCGTCTTGAAGCACTCCGAGAGGCTGTCGCGCAGCAGGGCATACTCGCGGCTGAGGGTGGCGTTGCGTGGTCGCAGCTGCTTGCCGCCGACGCTGACGCTCTCGCCTTCGGACAGCTTCTTCACCAGTTCCTCCACGCGACGCACGCTGAGGTGCTCGTTCTGAACCTGTTTGAACACTTTCAGCTGTAGCGCCGGGTTGTCCAGCGTCAGCAACGCACGGGCGTGACCCATGTCGAGCTCGCGGTTCTGGAGTGCCAGCTGTATGCTTGCGGGCAGTTTCAGCAATCGCAGGTAGTTGGTCACGGTGGCGCGTTTCTTGCCTACGCGCTCGCTCAACTTGTCCTGTGTCATGCCGTACTGTTCGATGAGTTGCTGGTAGGCCAGGGCGATCTCCAGCGCGTTCAAGTCCTGTCGCTGGATATTCTCGACGAGTGCCATCTCCATGACATTCTCGTCGCCCACCGTGCGGATGTAGGCGGGGATGGTCTTGAGGCCAGCCATCTGCGAAGCGCGCCAGCGGCGCTCGCCGGCGATGATCTCGTAGGTGCCGTCGTCCATCTGGCGCAGCGTCACGGGTTGCACGATACCGATCTCGCGGATGCTGTCAGCCAGCTCCTGCAAGGCCTCCGCATCGAACTCGCGACGCGGCTGGTTAGGGTTCGGGTGAATCAGCGACAGCTCGACCTCGTTGATGCTCGACGAGCCTTCGGTCTTGATGTCATCGGTCTGAATCAGAGCGTCCAGACCGCGGCCTAATGCCGGAAATTTCTTATGTGGTGCCATGAGGTTATTGGACAATTTGACAATTTACAATTTGACAATTCGTCATTCATCATTCATCATTCATCATTTGTTATTCTTGCTCATGATTTCCTGAGCCAGCTCGATGTAGTTGCGCGCTCCGACGCTGTCGGCGTCGTAGAGAATGGCGGGGATGCCGTGGCCTGGTGCTTCGGCCAGCTTCACGTTGCGGTTGATCACCGTGTTGAACACCAGCTCCTGGAAGTGGCGCTTCACATCGTCGCGCACCTGATTGGACAGGCGGAGGCGCGAGTCGAACATCGTCAGCAGGAAACCTTCGATCTCCAGCCGAGGGTTCAGCTTCTGCTTGATGATCCTGATGGTATTGAGCAACTTGGAGATACCCTCCAACGCGAAGTATTCGCATTGCACAGGGATAATCACCGAGTCGGCAGCGGTCAGCGCGTTCACCGTGATCAGACCTAACGACGGCGAGCAGTCGATGAGGATGTAGTCATAGTCCTTCATCAGCGGTTGCAGCAGCCTCGCCATCACACGCTCCCGGTTCGGCATGTTCAGCATCTCTATCTCGGCACCGACCAGGTCGATGTGGCTCGGCACGAGATCCAGCCCCGGCACGTCCGTCTCGAAGATCGTGTCGCGGACGTCGGCTTGCCCCACCAGACAGTCGTAGATCGACGTCTCCACCTGTGCCGCATCGACGCCCACGCCGCTCGACGCATTGGCCTGCGGGTCAGCGTCAATCAGCAGCACGCGTTGTTCCAAGGTGGCCAGCGACGCTGCCAGATTCATGGCCGTCGTTGTCTTGCCGACGCCTCCTTTCTGGTTGGCTAAAGCGATAATCTTTCCCATATCTTAGTTTTGTGAGTTTTTAGTGTTTAGTCACGCCTACGCGTTATAATTTGCAAAGGTAGGCATTTTTGTTTAAACACACGCCCCTTTTAAGCCTTTTTATGTAATTTTCAACTTTCGAGAACTTTAAAGTTACTTTGATTTTCCTCTTTTCAAAGACAACAAAGGTTAATTTCTTGCGCAGAACCGAAAAAACTTTCAACTTTCAACTTTCAACTTTCAACTTTTTGTTATCTTTGCCGCCGCAATGACAGACGAACAATTCATGCGCATCGCCCTGTCCGAAGCCCGGCAGGCTGCCGCCGAAGGCGAGATACCCGTCGGCGCTGTCGTCGTGGCTGGAGGCACCGTTGTGGCACGTGCCCATAACCTCACCGAACGCCTCACCGACGTCACCGCTCACGCCGAGATGCAGGCCATCACGGCAGCTGCCACAGCGCTCGGCGGCAAGTACCTCACCGACTGCACGCTCTACGTCACCGTGGAGCCCTGCGTGATGTGTGCCGGAGCCATCGCCTGGGCACAGCTCGGACGCCTCGTCTATGGAGCCTCCGACCCCAAACGCGGCTTCCATCGCTACGCGCCCGACGCCCTTCATCCCCGCACCGCCGTCGCTGCCGGCATCCTCGCCGACGAATGTGCTGCCCTCATGACCGCCTTCTTCCGCGACAGAAGATAGGCATTTAGCATAAAAAACTGCCCCTCACCTTGCAAGAAGGTGGGGGCAGGATTATAGCTATAGGAACTATAGAAGCTATAGAGACTATAGCGTTGAAGTTCCGATGAAAAATTATGTTCGGCGAAAGATGATGACTGGTAGGAGCGTTTGCTATTTCAGGTCAATGCCTCTTGACATAGTCGTCATAGTCAACATTCCTGTTTACGAGGCGCTTAGGCGTTCGGTATTCGTCGCTTAGCGGATCTCTCTCGGGGTTGTAGAATCTTGATTTTACGCCAGCGAGATGGAAAAGTACTTGACAGGTGTTGTCGGTCATGAACGGCTTGTCCACGGCTCGCTTGATGGCTTCGAGATGCGCTGGATGACGCTCCTGGTACTTCGACGAGCACCAGATGATAAAGGGTACCGCGTATTGGTATCGCAGGATGTTCGCGTCCATTCCTCCTGAGCGCCGTCCGAGATTGTCGCGATAGTCGTACACCTCTTCGCCGTGATCCGCGAGATAGACCATCACGGCGTTCTTGTCCTTGTAGAGCGTGATGATCTCATCGATGATCATATCGTTGTACAGCGTGGCGTTGTCGTAGTTGGCTATGGTCCGCCGCTTCTCCGGGGTCAGATAGGCTTCGTTCCTCCGGATGCTGTCCTCCGTGAAATGGATGAATCGTGCTTCGTCGGGGTACCTCTCTTCGGGATTCATGTGCTGTCCCCAAAGATGGAACATGACGAGCTGCGGCGCATCGTCCCGACGGTGCTTTCTTGCTTTGAAGGAATCTATCAGGTCCTGATCGTATCTTTCAGTCTTCGCATTCGTCTCGGTATAGATGGAATCGAAATGCTCGTTGTAAATGTATTTGTTGACGGTGAACTCGAATACTGACGTCTCGGACCTTTGATTGTCCCAGTAGAGCACGTCAAATCCTCCTCGCGCGAACACGCTGGGCATGAAAGGTGCTGCGGACCATGATTCGCCGTCCGAGATGCTGTTGCAACTCAACAGGTTCTTCATCACCAAGGTGGTCTGATTGAAGGGGGCGCACACGTCGTTGAACACGTAGAGGTTCCCGAGCGCTTGCTCCCGGCACAGGTTGGGCGTAGTGTTCAGCTCATAGCCGTAGAGGCTTGCATGCTGCTTGATATACGACTCGCCAATGACCAATAGCACGGTGATGGAATCCTCGTCGCATTGCACGGCCTCGTCGCGTAAGAGGCTGATCTCCACGGCTCTGTTCGTTTCTGCCTTCGACACCTGGATGCCGTAGAAAGCATAGATGGTGTTCGAGAGCGGGTCGCAGGGACTCTCTTCAGACCACATCGCCAGCGCATCGGAATCATCGCATTGGAACATCCTGTAGTAAGTCCCTAACGAAGCGATGCCTATGCCGAGTTTGCATAGTATGCCAACGGCAAGTATCGCGACCACCCACTTCCATCGCAACAGGTTGTTCCTCAGCCACGAAAGCGCCTTGCCGCGATAAGCCTTTTCGAAGATGCCTATCGCAGCGATGGCAAGGAAAATGGCGGAATAAACGGCCTTGTTGTCGTTCCACCCCATGAACGTTTGCACGAACTCCGCACTCTCCTGCCGGTTGGTCTCCGCAAGCAGGATCAGCATCGTCGGCGAGATGGCCATGCCGAAGCGTTCGATGAGAAAGATATCGACGGCGAACAGGACGAGCAGGACGACATAGGCCGTGACGCGAACCCACGTCTTGCCGCTACGAGCTATGATCCACGAGAAGAGGTATGCTGCCAGGAAAACGACGCACATGGAGGCCAGGATGCTCCAGTAGCTTGTGTTGATGTATTCCTGAGGTATCGTGATTTTTCCGTATATCCTCCTTATCATGAAGTGATTCATCAATAAGCAGTACATACCGAAGAAGGGCAGTTCCTCGACGACAGGAAACAGCAGTTTGGACAAGAACTTGTTTAAGGGTTTAGCGGAAAGCATTTGATAGGAATTCCAATGATTGTTGTTTTGCTCGTTGGTACAGCTCAACGGTCGTTTTCGGGATGCCGTAGGATGAGTGGCTGTCGTAGTCGGTGGCAGCATGGAGCATGTTACCCGTTACGCCGAACATCTCCAGGAGCGTGGTGAAGCGCGACAGACCCCGTTCGCGGTTGCCCACGACGACAAACGGTTTCCCGAAGATGATGGAGAAGACGCAGGCGTGGAAGGAGTCGGTGATGACAAATTCCGCATCCACAAAAGCTTGCAGCCACGCTTCGACTGGGGGCTGGATGCTTTCCTCCAGCGTAGCATAGGGATCCTCGACCTTCGAACTCGCATTGAAAGGTGTCAATCCCCGTTCGTGAGCGACTCGGTTGATCAGCCCCTCTTTCTCGTCGTTGTTGTCCAAGATGTAGCACATCAGGTTGCCCGGACTTCTCTTCGTTCCGGCCTGTTGGACTAATGCGATGTAGTCTTCTTTGTCAAGGAGCAGTGTAGGATCCAACACCAGCCTGGCATCGGCCCGATGAAGCTTACGTTCACAAAGCCCGATGGCAGATTCCTCCCTGACGCTGATGCGGTCGAACAGCTGCAGCAGCCGAGCACATTCTTCGGTCTCGCGGGCTGAATATTCCCATTCGTCCGTGCCGAACGAGGCAGCGTAGGCGATGCGCTTGATGGGGGCTTTCGTGCAGAACTTCAGGTAGGCGTTGCCGATAGGGCTGTCGTAGAGTCTGGTAAAGTATTGATGGCGCCATACTTGGTCGCTCCCGACAACGATGGCGTCGAAGTCCTCCGCCTTCACCTCTTCGAGGCGTCTGATGCGATACGTAGCGATGTGGCTGTGAATAAACTGCTGCGTGTGCTGCTCCCTGATCTTTCGTTCTGCGTTTTGTCTTTTAGGGGTTATGAAAGCGACCTCTTCCTGCAGGAGGTATCTTTTCAGCAGGTATTTGCCATACGAAAGCATCTGCCTGAACAGGGTCTTATGTATATCTCTGTCTTTATCCAATAACAGCACCTCATGCCCCATCCTCTGCAGAACGGTCTGCAAGGCATAGGCTTGGAGAATGCCGCCATAGTTGGTGTGGAGCGGAAGGGTGAGGATGGCTATTCTCATGGCTGCGTAACGGATTTATGGAGTCTCTTTCTCACGAAGCCCAGCAGTAGGGTTCGCGTATGCTCATCGAAGCCTAAATACCAACAGCTGACGAGAACGGACAGCAGCGAAAGGACGCAGATGAGCACAAATCGCACGATGTCGTTGCACTTGTCCTCCAAGCAGATGAACGCCAGCAAAGGAATGGGAACGGCGGCTAAGGTGACTTTCAGACATGGATAAAACACGGAAAGGACGTCTCGCCACGTATAATCGACGATCTTGATGATCAGGAGGGGCTTGACCAGCAATCCGATGATGGCATACACCCCGAGGAGCACCCATGCCATCGTGATGGGCGAATGACCCATCCGGAACAGCACATAGATCAACGGGAAGGCACAAAAACTGAGCAAGGGGCTGATCAAGGCGTTCTCTTTAATCTGTCCCTTGGCATATAACGCCGTGTAAAACGAGGCGTCGAAGACCTGAAACAGGCTGGTGACCATCGCCAATCGCAGGAAAGGAACGGCATACTCCGGGACGATGCCCAACCATAGCCTCAACAGCGTTTCGGCTTCAAGGCATACGGGCAGCGCCATGAGGAGCATGAGGAAATAGGAATAGGTCGTGGACGACAGCAGGAGCGACTTGCTGCCCTCATAGTCGTTGGCGGCATAGCGCTTCACGATCTGCGGATTGGCAGCAGTCCGGAAGTTCACGATAAACTGGTTCGCCGCCATGTTGACCTGATTGGCTATGGCGCGGGCAGCCACCACTCCGGGACTGAAGAACATGTTGATGAGCACCGTCGTTCCCTGACTGTTCAGGGCAATGGCCGTGTTGGAGAACAGGTTCCAGCTGGAGTAGCCTACGACTTCCTTGAAGATGGGCTTGTCCAGCATGAACTGGTAATGCGTTTCCTTGTTGTGGCGCCGACTGTACCAGATATAGAACAGCGCCAGACCTATCGATACCAGACAGTAGAGCAGGGCATACGTCTTGAGCCTGTCGTAGGGCGCCACCGCCAGCAGATAGACAATGCCCAGCTTCATGAAAGCTTCTACGATGCTGGTGTAGGCGTAGATGGACAACTGTTCATGGGCAATGATGCTGGCATGATAGGGCACTTGGATGATGGAGAAAGCCGTGGAGAGCACGCTGAGATGAAAGGCAACCACCGCGGCATCCATCCGATCCGGCGGAATGACGAGATTATGGTGAATGAACCGTAGGCCGATCGTTTCTGCAACCAGGATGATGAGGAGACAGAGCAGGATGTGGGAGGTGAGCAGCGTGGAGAAGGTCCTTCGCAACTTGCCAGAGTCACCCGTGCCTAATTCGAAGGTGAGGAAGCGCGAAGAGCCTGTGGCCAAGGCGCCGTTGACGAAAGCCAACAATCCGACCAGACCGCCCACCGTCTGATAGATGCCATAATCGTCAACGCCTAATTTCTGCAGGATGACGCGGCTGGTGAACAGCGAGATCACCATCGTGATCAGCACCCGTAGATACAGGACGACGGTATTCTTGGCAATGGTCTTATTGGTCGTTGGCGTCATGGGTGGCTACAGGATAGAAAAATCGCAGTTGTCCGGGTCGTAGCGCAAACGGCTGTTGATATTGATCCCGTCGATGGCCTTCATGTCTTCGTCCGAGAGCTCGAAATCGAAGATGTCGATATTCTCCTGTTGATGATGCCTGGACATCGAACGCACCAATGGGATGACCCCATTCTGGACGTGCCATCGGAGGATGATCTGCACGAACGTCTTGTCGTATTTCTTCTCCAACCGTTTCAGCAGGGGCAGACGCACCAGCCGGTCGTCGTATCTGGCGAGTGGCGTATAGGCCTCCACCACAATCCCCTGCTCGCGATAGTACTCGATCAGCGGCTTCTGGGTGAACAGGGGATGGATCTCGAACTGCCCCACTTCGGGGCGGTACTTGCACATCTTGAATAGCTCCTCCAAATGGTGCTCGTGGCAGTTGGCAACGCCGAGATGCTTCACCAACCCTTCTTCATGGAGCTTCTCCATCTCGCGCCACGTGTCCAGGTACAGGTCCGTCACAGGCCAATGGAACTGGAGCAGATCGACATGGTCAATCCCTGCGTTGTGGACGAATGACATGAACTCTTCGCGCACCCGATGTTCACGTTGTGCTCCGTTGCTGACGCGGGTGGTAATCAGCAGGTCGCTACGCTTCACCTGGCTCTTCCTGATGGCTTCTCCGATCAGTTTGCCGTCGCCATAGGCGGCAGAATAATCGATGAGGCGGAACCCCGTTTGGATGGCGTGGGCGATGGCATCGACGTAATCCCGTTGCATCTTTGGGCGGAAATACAACTTGTTTGCCACCCGAAAGGCGAACGACGATAGCCCTTTCCTTTCTTTGGGCATACGGGGCGAGTAACCCATGCCACCCGGCCCAAACCCTATCTGAGGTATCGCTCCGTTGCGCAGGAATTCCGACAGCTTCATGACATCTTAGAATTTCAAAATGGTTCCTCCCCAGCTGAGTCCAACGCCAAAGCCGGCCACCATCACCTTCATGTCCGCTTTGATGGTGCCTTGACTGATGCAATCCTTGAGCCCGATCAGGATGGTCGAAGACACCGTGTTCCCGACCTGCTCCAAGTCAACGTAGAACTTGTCCTTCGGCAGCGTACACACTTTGCGGATGGTGTTCAGCATGAATTTGTTGGCCTGGTGGAAGACATAGTAATCTACATGCTCTTTCTGCATGTTGTTCTTTGTCAGGATCTGAGTCATCATCGCCGGCACGGCATCCAACGTGAAATTGAAGATGGCGCTGCCATTCATGTACAGATAGTCGTCGTGCCACAGATGCCCTTCTTCGTCTTCAACGAACTTTCCCGTTGCTGTTTTCATGCGCGAAGCTCCCGTCTTCACGATGAGGTTGTCGGCTCCGCTGCCGTCCGTGCCAAGCACAAATTCGCCGATCTCCGCAAAACCTTCCGTGGATATGAGGCAGGCGGCAGCTCCGTCGCCGAAGATGCTTCTGTTGCTCTTGTCCTGCGGATGCAGGTATTTGTTGTAGGTCTCTGCGGTCAGTAGGAGAATGTTCTTGGCGATGCCTGCCGCGATCAGTCCCTTGGCCATAGCCATGCCGTAGATGCAGCCGGAGCATCCGAGGTTGTAGTCGAAGGCTCCCGCTGTGGTGGGTATGCCCAGCCGGTCTTGAAGGATACAGGCCGTGGAGGGCAGGAAGTAGTCGGGGCTTTGGGTGCAAAGCATCACAAAGTCAATCTCTGACGGGTCAATGCCATACTCTGCGAACAGTTTGCGGGCTGCTTTCTCGGCCATGTCGCCTGCCGTCTCGTCGGGGGCTGCAAGATGGCGGGCATACACGCCCACCTTTTGTGCCACCTTGTCCACGCTCCATTCAGGGAACTCGCTTACCAGCTCTTCATTGGTGACTACCCTTTCGGGCAGGTAGTAGGATATTGCTTTGATGTATGCCATTTAGAATTTCAGTATAGTTGCCGCCCATGATAAGCCGACGCCAAAACCGGCCACCATCACATTCATGCCTTCATGAATACGACCGTTCTTCATACTTTTCACGAGTCCAATCGGCACGGTGCTTGATGTGGTGTTTCCTGTGTCGCTCAAGTCCACGAAGAAAGCGTCTTTGGGCAGTTTGTTCAGCTTCCTCAACGTGTTGAGCATGTATTTGTTCGCCTGGTGGAACACGTAGAAGCCCACGTCTTCTTTTTCCATCTCATTTTTAGCCAGACAATTCTTCATGAGCTCTGGTATTCGCTCAACCGTGAAGTTAAAGACGGCTTCTCCATCCATGTCGAAGTAATCATCATAATGAATATTGCCGTTCTCATCCTTACGGCTATTGCCGGTCATGGCCCTGTGCCTGTTCCCTCCGTTGCGAATGATAATGTGTTCCAGGCCGCTGCCGTCAGTACCCCTTTCAAAGGCTCCAATACGAGCCGCTCCTTCGGGGGCTACAAGCGTCGCCGATGCTGCATCTCCGAATAGCAGGCGATTCTTATCCTGTGGGTGTAAGTATTTGCTGATGGTATCAGCTGTTAGCAGAAGAACATTCTTAGCCAGACCGGAGTCAACGAAGCTATTGGTTATTGCCAGTCCATAAACATAGCCGGAACAACCGAGGTCGTAGCCGAAAGCTCCTGCTGTAGTGGGGATTCCCAGTCGGTCCTGAATGATACATGAAGCCGATGGCATGAAATAGTCAGGACTCTGCGTGCAGAAGATTAGGAAATCAATCTCACTTGGTTTCAGACCATGCTCCTCGAACAACTTCTCCGCAGCCTTCACGGCCAGGTCACTCGCTGTTTCCTCTTCTGCAGCCTTTCGTCGGGAATCAACGCCTGCGGTCTTGGCTACTTGTTCTATACCTCCCAATTCCTTCTCGAGTTGCTCGTTAGTGATGACCTCGTCGGGCTGGTAATAAGTGATTGCTTTGATGTATGCCATGTCAATACGTTTTATTTTGCGCCGCCGGTGATCTTGACATTGCTTCCCGCCATCCAGGAAGCAGCATCTGAGAGCAGATAAACGGCGAGATGCGCAATGTCTTCGGGACGACCATATCTCTTCAACGGATATTTCTGTTCGTCTTCGTGCAGCTCCTCTTCTGTCAGGCCCCCCTTGAAGATCAAGTCCGTCCATACCATGGCCGGACTGATGCAGTTCACCCGTATCATTCGGGGCGCCAGTTCCAGTTGCAGGCAGTTGGCATAGGCCACTAAAGCACCTTTCGATGCCGCATACAGGGCATTGCCTACGCTCGGGGAATCGGTGGAAAGGGAGGCTACAAAGACGATGCTGGCTCCTTTGTTTATTTTCTTTTGTTTCAGTAGCTCGGTCTGTAAGAGGACGGGCGCCTTGAAGTTCGTTCCCATCGTCTGGTCAATGTCAGCCTCCACGACGTTCTTGCATAGGACACGCGTCCCAATGCCGGCGCAATGGACGATGCCGTCGAGCTTTGGCAGCGTGCCGACCATCGTCGGCAAGGATGTGGTGTCGGTCAGGTCACCCACCTTCACGTCGTGGCCGTCACCTGGCATCATGGCGAGGGTCTCTTTCAACTTCTGCTCATTGCGTCCGTTGACGATGACCTTCGCTCCCATCTGCGAGCAAGCCACAGCAATGCTTCGTCCGATGCCGGACGAGGCGCCTGTCACCAGGATGGTCTTCCCCTCAAGCGAAAAAGGATTCACGGAGTCCATTTACTTTGAGGCCACCAGATTATACACATCCTCAACGGTTTCGCATTCACGCAATTCCTTGCCGGTGATGGTCTTGCCATATTCGGTCTTGACAAGTGCGATAACGCCCATGCCGGTCAGCGAACTCCATTCATCAAGAAGGTGGAATTCCGTTGATGCGGTGATTTCTGATGCATCGGTGTCATCGAACTGGTCGGCAAATTGTGTAACAAAATCTTCGAGTGTCATAATGATTAGGGGTTTATAATTAGAGATTAATATTTCCAGAGAATGTCCTCGTCAACGATTTGGGCGGGGTTGCCTGAAACGAGGGCGTGTGCCGGCACATGGCTTGTGACCAGCGAGCAAGCGCCGACGATGGCTCCGTCGCCGATCTTCACGCCGGACATGATGGTGCATTGTTCACACAGCCATGTCTTCTCGCCGATGATGACCGGACGTGCATCGCGATAGCCCGATCGGTTCAGATAATGACCGCCGTTGTTGTCGCGGATGGTGACGTTTCTGCCGATCATGGTATGCCTGCCTATCTCGATGCGGTCCGAGCAGATGATGGTCAGCCCGATATTGCTGCCTCCATCGCCTCCGAACGTCAGGCAGGCTTTGTCAAAGACCTCCACATCGGAGCCGTAACCGATGACGGTGCCGTCGCCCAATACCAGACGTGCATCCTTACCGACGAAGAGGCGGGTCTCCAGCTTGGAACGGTGAAACCTTATCTTGCTGCCGACGTAGCTGATGCCATGTTTCTCGATGTGGGCAGACGGATGGATGTCGATCACGCAGTTCGAGGAAACGATCATGATGTTTCCCTTCCGTATGTCCGACAAGCTGTTGTAGCGCAGCAGCCTGAGCCACGACAGGGGATTACGCCCGACTTTCTGATACAGGTGATAGCCTTTCCTGAGGAATGCACGCAGCTTGTTCTGCGGTTCGGGCTTGATATACTTATCCGCTATTTCGAGGAATGACATCTTGTCGAGGTCGTCGAAGAATTGCTCCCTGTCAACAACAGGTCGTCCAAGAGGCTTGTTCAAGGCCGGATTCCCTGCCTCGGCCTCTTTGAAGTCAACAGCCTTGTAGTTGATACGCTGCTTGGCCTTGTCGAAGAAGGCCTGGCCCTTCTGGGAATTGACCATCACCAGCGATGTGCCAAGGTCTTTCTCCATGGATTGGTCCACGCGTTCGATGCCCCAGAAATCGGCCAACGTGATATCGGCGATGCGCGGATAGCCTTTGAACTTGCAGTCGTAACACGAGGGTCGGCAGTACACGTTGGTGCGCAGATAGCCTTTCGTGAAGTTGCTCTGCTCCTGTGTCTCGTAATAGGCTTTCCCGTTCTCGAGTACGACCTTTTGCGTCAGGTTGCGCCAGCCGAATTCTTTCGACTTGGCCTTGCAGTAGATGACTTTTGAGCCATAGCGTTCCTCGAAGGAATCCAGATACTTGCGCCACACCTTAGGGGAGTTGATGCCGCGGCAGATGTAGTCGGCGATGATCAGGTTCTCATAGTCTTTTCTGATGAAGGCCCTCAAGGCCGCCATCTGACAAGGTGCCCCGCACACTAAGACTTTCTCTCCGTTCTTCAGCAGTCCTTGCACTTGGGCGAAGAAGCCTTCCAGGTTGCTCTGCAGGTATTTGCTGCTTCTCAGCTTCGCCAGGTCATGTTTATCGTTGGAGATATAATGACGCACGGAGAAGTCTTCATTGAAGATGGCTCCGCCGACATAGCCTCCGCTTCTGTACATGATGTCGGCCAACGCTGAGAACATACCGCCTGAGGTGCTGTCGAACACGACTTCCAGGTTCTTATGCTCGGCGGCATAGCACTCGGGTTGCGGAAGGTCGTTTCGTTTCAGCGCCTCGACATTGATGATGGGGCATACCGTCTCGCAGTGTCCGCAGTCGGTACACGCCGTCATGTCCACCTCCGGATACCAAAAGCCCTCGCGGTCGGTCTTGAAGGAGATGGCGTGGTGGGAACATACGTCGCCACAGGCATTGCAACCGCAGCAATCTGCTTTTTGCGTGATATGTATCATATTCGAAGTAAGGGGCTTAATGCTGGCCGGGCATCACCTGAGCCTTGAAGAATTGTCGCAGGTCGTCGTTCATCTGCCGGATCCTGGCGTGGTAGTAGCCTTCGGGCACCACGGGCGCCGACATGATGGCAGCCGAGATGGTCTCGGGCGTAAACTCATGGTAGAATGTCCATCCTTCCGACATGGGAACGTCGTAGAATGCTTCGGCGTAGCCTAACACGACCGACAGGTCATGGCACATGTAGGTGATCACTTTCGAGGGAAATGAGTTGTTGGCAAAATTGGGCCTCATCACATTGGAACTCAGGCCGATGTGGCATCCGAAGAGATAAGCGTCTAATTCATCTCCGCTCAAGCATCCGTCATAGACGACGGCTTGGCGATGCAGGGATTGGTTGACCTCGTCGATGCGTTGTCCAAGCCGTCTGATCTGTTCGTCCTCGCCAAAGCCGATGATGTGCATCACATAGTTGTCTGTCAGGTATCTTGCGGCTTCGACGGCCGTGGTGGCTCCCTGCTTGTAGGCTTCTATGGTGCCGGCATACACGACATGTATCTTACCGTCGTTTCTCCGCGCAGCAGTCCTTTGGGGAATCACGCCGGCGCCGTAGTTGACCACATAGCTTCCTTCTTGCAGTCCGAGCAGCTGGGGCATACCCTCATTCACGCAGATGAAAGCGTCCATGCGTTTGACGGTCCTGATTTCCTTCTCCACCCAGGGCCTGTCCTCCGTAGGCGAGTAGCCATAGAGTTCCTCGACCTCGACGATGACGTCGGCACGGATCCATCGTTTGATGAATGCCACGAAACGTGTTTGAGGGTAGTTGTGGTAGAGGACGACCTTGTCGGTGCGCTGGACGCGGAACACCAGGAGGAAGAAGAGCTCAACGAGCTTGATGATATTGTTAATGATTCTGCCGAGAGCGCCCAGGCCGTTGAAGCCTGCAAGATACATGAGGGGCACGTCGCCGCCCATGACCGTTTTTCGCAGCGCCCCAAAGAACCCTTTCCCGGCCTGCTGCGCAAGGGATACCACGTAAGGCGACACGCCGCTGGCCTGCATCTGATTCACGACATATCTCATCTTCAGGACGCCGGTGACATTTCCCCTGAACGTCGCCTTGTCCTCATCAGCGATAAACCAGCAGATGTAGTAGGTATAACTCGTCTTCATTTTATGTTGTGTCCTTCTCCAACCTTCCAGTCATCAATCAGCTTGGTGTCTGTGGAGAAGTTGATGCCGATCGTGAACAGTAGACGGGAATCGTTGGTGAAGGGGATGGCATAACCTTTGTCCTCAATCTGTTGGAGGGCGATAGCTGCCGTCTGGTTAATCTTCAGTTCCAGAATGTAGATGTATTCGGGGGTCTGAATGAGGATGTCCAAGCGTCCGTTGGAGGTGTGGCGCTCTACATCGACATAGAAGCCCATAAGCCGGAAGAAGACGTAGAGGGTGTTCTGGAAGTATTTCTCAGCCTTGCCTACCACTTGGTAGTCGCCTGTGGCAAAGAAGTCTTGCAGGCGGTGCATGAAACCCTCGGGATCGCCTTTGCGCACGTCTTTCACAAATTGAGGAATGGAAAACGTGCTCTTGTCCTCAGTCTTAGGTGTATAGAACGGGAAAAGGTACTTGATGAACCCCTGTTCCACCTCGCGGTTGGGGAAGCCCAGCGTGTAGCTGTCGAACTCCTTGTCGTAGCTCTTCAGCGTGAGGTAACCGCTTTGATAGAGCAGCGGCAGCGGGTTCTCGTCCATGATGTCGATGCTGTTGAGCGTGTCGGTGGAGAGTTCCTCGGTCGTCATGTTCTCCAGGGGGTAGTTCGTCTTCTTGAGCTGATAGACAAGGAAGGAGGGTGTTCCTGTCTCGAACCAGTAGTCGCGGAAGATACGGCTGTCGAGGGTGTTGAGCACGCTGAAGGGGTTGTAGATGCCCTCCTTGGTGTACTCGTTGAAGTAATATCCGTCGAAGTCACGCTTCAGTCGCTCATAGCCTTCCTCCTTCGTCATGCTGTTATTTTCCGCCAGTGCCTGAATGCCGTCGTCGAAATAGGCGTGCAGTTCCGTATCCGTGATGCCGCAGACGTTGGAGTAGTCCGGAAGCATGGAGATGTCCTTGAGGTTGTTGAGGTCGCTGAAGACGCTCACCTTGCCGAACTTTGTCACGCCCGTGAGGAAAGCGAATCGGATGTATCGGTCGCAGGACTTCAGGACTCCGTAGAAGGCTTTCAGCGTGTTGCGGTAGGCCGTCTGCAAGGGCTCGTTGCTGATGGCTTGCAACATAGGCTTGTCGTATTCATCGACGAGAATGACCACGCGCATCCCTGTTTGTTCGTAAGCGGCTTTGATGACATGGAAGAAGCGTTCTTCCGGTGCACGGTCTCTATATTCACAGCCATAGATTTTCTCCCAACCCTCTAAATGACGGTTCAGCTCTGCGTTGAGCGAACTCTCGTCCTTGTATTCACGGCTGTTCAGGTCTAAGTGCAGGATGGGATGTTTCTTCCATTCTGTTTCCTTCTGTGCCACAGCCAGTCCTTGGAACAGTTCCTTTTCGCCTTCGAAGTAAGCTTCGAGGGTGGACAGCAGCAGCGACTTACCGAAGCGGCGGGGGCGTGAGAGGAAGTAATACTCTCCTTCTGATGTCATCTTGTACATCAGTGCAGTCTTGTCCACGTAGGCGTAGCCTTCACGGCGTATCTTCGCGAAGTTCTGTATGCCAATGGGGTATTTCATGTGTTGCAGTCTTTAGTGGAGGTTTTTCGCCGCAAAGATACTTGTTTCTTCCTTATCGGCAAAAGATTTTTGCCTTTTTTGCTTAGAAATGAATAAAATGGGGTGTAAGGAGGAAAGAGGTTGGCAGTGATAGAACCGACGCCACCATGAGACGGTTGCTCATGGTGGCGTTGATGATGAAAGGTGAGGGGAGAGACCTCTGATGTGACTTGAGTGATGCAGGTCATTCAGATGTCTGTCTCCTAGAGTCCATTAATCAGTGTAGGTGACACGCAAGTCGGCTGTGACCTTTGTGATGTTGACACTCTGCGTGGTCAGGGGTACAAGTCCTTCCCAAGTAGCGGTGTTGAAGAGGTCGGTAGGATTCCAACGCGTCCACTGGGGGGAGAACTGATAGTGATCGGGGATGGTGCTCACATCGACGTTTGCCCTGCTGTCATGTGTCTCTGTCCTGGTGCCATTGGTGTAAACGATGCTGTAGCGTTGCAGTGTGCGCGGGACGATGATGCCATAGGTATAACCATTGTAGGTGAATTCGACGTGTACGTTCTTGATGTAAACCCTCTTGTTCTTCTTGTTTGAGTCGGTCAGGAAATTATTTAAAGCAAGATTGGTAACGTGATTCCCATTAACGTCCTTTACGTCAAATACAACAGAGGACATAGACGAGGACAGGATGCCCCAGTTGCCCGAACTGGTTTCTGTAAGCACTACACCCTCAGCATCTCCCTGATGGAAATTCTGGACGGGTTCAGAATCCCAAGCCTCAATCGTGCCTTGTAGTTCATCAACGACGGGACGTACTGGAAAGCCATAAAATGAAAAACGTTGATTACTTGTTTGCATGTTTTGGAATCCAGAGCTGCTTGACCGTCCGTAAACCGAATACGATGCATTTGAAATTAAGCCAGTTGACCAAATATATCCATAGGTGTTAGTAGCGGTAGTAGTAAATGTTGCATGAGTCCCACTCCAACTATATGTCATACCACCCGTCAGGTAGAATGTCAAATCACCATTTTCTATATAACCCAGAGGTGCTTCGATCTCTTCACCGTCAAGTGTAGTTGTGGTCGTTTTATAGCTCCACGATCGCGGTGTATTAGAAGAAGAACTTGTATAACTTGTGTAGTTGAGAATCGTTAACGCGCCCGATTTAGGCACCATAAAGCCCACAGGACAGGGGTCGTAAATCGTTTTGGTATGAGAGCCATAATTAATCGCATTTAATGCAGATGCTCCAAGGGTAATACTTCCTTCTGGATCCCAGCAAGGATACCCTTGACGACCAGGATATTGAGCGTCGTTTTGTTTAAACCAATTAGAATTATTTGCAGTACCATGAGCTATGAAAACCGTAGGATTCTTAATAGAATAATCTGCGGAAGGCTGATCGGTATCATTATAAGTACATCCCACTTGAGTAAACAGATCTCTGTTTGCATAAGAAACGCTCTCGATTTTACCCGTGGTGGAATTGGTGGTGAAGCCAGTCAAGTCCATACGTAAGTATGGGAAGGGGTCTTTTCTACCATTCTGATAGATCAGGTTAGCGCCGGAAAGACTGACCACACCGCCATCCTGCGTTAAGCTGTGATCGACATGCTCACTCATGGGGTCGTTCTGTGCGACCCTGACTTTAATTGTTCTATGGTCGTGGTAGTTCTTTATTTCAGGGGTGCGCCATCCCAGATTACGTTGTGCAAATTTCGCAGAACGGGTAGTACCATTGACGTTACATGACAACTCCGTAATATTATTGGCAAAGTCGAATGCCGTCACCCAGATGTGCCAGCTCCATGCGATGCCGTTAGCGTCTCTTACTGCCACCAAAGCATTACTCGGCTGCACCTTGCTCTTTTCGATTTCAAAACAGATGTAGTCTCCGTCATCAGAGAGCTTCACACTATTTGGGGTAATCACGTTGTTTTCTTCCCAAACAATCTCTGCACCGGTCATTGCTCCGACTTGTGCTGTAATCCAGGGGTCATTGATCTGGTTGCCCGTGTGGTCCAAGAACACACCATGACCCATGTTGGTTCCGTAACTGTCGCTCCAGGTGTATGCATAGGCTTTGGGGTTATTGACACCTTGTTTCACACCGTTGCCATAGACGAGCGGAATCTTGAACTTGCCGAAGCCGTTGATGATGTAGCAGTTGGCGGTGTTGCGTGCGGAGGTATGTCCGCAAATGGCGGCGCTGTATCCCATGGGATGCAGCGACAGGTCATAGTATCCATCGTTGTCGGCATATTGGTTGTAGTCATGGCTGGTGAGCGTTGTAATTGTAGGCATTTCATCTACTCGTTCTTCTGCCGTGATCGTATAGGTCTCGGCAGCAGTGGAGCTATTTAAAATGGCAAGTTCATCATCCACCTGCTCACCTGTTGACTTCCTAACCACAGAAAGTCCTAACGGCAGACCCGGTTTATACGTGGCTCCGTTATCTTCGGAGTATTCAAGGTGCCACTTGGTAGGTTGTGCCACAGCGGGTGTGGAACCTTCCTTTAATTCCACATTGCTGAGTACGTCGAAGTCAAGCGAACCGCCTTCTGAATCAAAGGTGAATGTTCCGCCGTTGACGCCGCCGTATGTCGATGTGAGCGTGTAGCTTTTAGCTTTCGTATCTTTTTTGATTTGGTAGGTATAGGAATGACCTGGCTGCCAAGTCAGTCCAGCAAGACTGGCCTCGAAAGTGACATCTTCCTTGAATACCGTACCTCCTGCAGCGTCCGTCGTCAGGTTGGCAGTGATGATGAACTTAGCGCCTGTGGGGGCTGTCTGGGGCAGCACCATCATGCAGTGCTCATCGGTGTTGATGAGAGTCTTGGCATCGCCAGTGACATCGCTGTAGGAACGGTTGAGCACGGCAGTGCAGCTGCCGGTAGTGGTTGCGTGTGTCCAGTTCGTTTCGCCTATTTCGACAGTGCCCTCGTCGTAGATACCTTCCACGGTGATGCTCTTCACCTGGAGATAGTATTCTGTGCCTCCGACGCCTACGGTGTACTTCAGGTCGTTATTGGCATCGAGATTAAACTTGAGTGCTGAGAGGACGTGTTTGAACGGCAACTCGATACCCGATTCTTTTTGGCTATAGGTGACCCCAGTCTTCTTGGCTGTGAGAATGTCCTTGTTGTGCTCCTCTTCAGGTTGCATGAAGAACGTGATTGTGGGCGTTGAGCCATCTGTGTCAATGAGTATGCAGCGTGCGTGACCCTTGCCGGCATCCTCGTCGGCATCCCATCCGGGGAAGGGAGCGAAACCGTAAAAGTCGCCCGTTTTGCCGTCGGGCCATCCACCGTCTCCTGCGAAGTTCAGCTCGGTCTCTCTCACTTGCCAGTCGCCGCTTGGCGTAAGTTCGTTACGCATGACCTCAGTATAGCTGGCCGTCAATTCAGATGTCGAAGTTGCCAGCACTTGCTGTCCATCGACAACGGCATAGAGTCCGAAGCACATGATCTTGTTGCGGTCATCGAAAGCCTCGCCAGAGATGCGCTCACCGCGTGTTTCTGCAGCCGTCTCGATGGTGTTAGACTCAACACAGTGCAGGTAGAGCGGCGAGTCAAGACCTTCAGGCGAAATCATCTCGACGGGTGCCATCATACGTGTCGGAGATTGTTGCGCGCCGTTCTCATTCCATTGTCCGTTCTTGTCGAAGTCGAACTTGAAGTGGAGGAAACCGTCGTTGTAAGTCTTCACGCCAAAGTCGTCGCTGCAGGCAACAAGCAAGGCGAGGGCGGCTGCGGTCAACGCGGTTGAGAAAATCTTAATTCTTTTCATTGTTGTTTTGATGAATGATTATTGTTGTTGTTGTTTATTCCTGAGTTTTAACGTTATCCCGTTATCTCGTTATCCCGTTATCTCGTTATCCCGTTATAACGTTATTACGTCTTTTCGTTATCGTTTGATGAATTGTGAATTATGAATTATGAATTATGAATTGTGAATTATGAATTGTGAATTATGAATTATGAATTATGAATTATGAATTATGAATTGTGAATTATGAATTGTGAATTATGAATTGTTATCGTTTTAGTTTTAGTTTCTTAAGAATTTCCTTGAGTGAGAACTTCTTATGATGGTGGTGCTTCCGGTGAGTTTCGGGGTCGGTGTAGCCGTAGCCATAGCCGTAGCCATAACCGTAGCCGTAACCATACCCGTATCCGTAGCCATAACCGTAGCCGTAGAGCGGTTTGAGGCTTGAGCCGTTGAGGACGATGGCCATGTTGGAGAGCGTGTTGTCCTGATAGAGGCGTTCCACCTCGGGCAGCTGTCGGCGGTCGATGTTACCGGCGCGTATGATGAAGAGCGTGAGGTCGGCTACGCGGTTGATGATCTTCGCATCAGCGATGCCGCCAATAGGTACGCTGTCGATGATGATGTAGTCGTAGTCGGGTGTGACCTCCTTGATGAGCGTGTCGAGACGCGGACGCATGAGGAGCTCCGAGGGGTTCGGTGCCAGGTGTCCGGCAGGGATGAAATCGGGCATACCGTTCTCGCCTTTGATGATGATGTCGGCTGGCGTGAGCTTGCTGGCGAGGTAGTCCGAGGCTCCGATCTGGTTGCGTATGCCTCGCAGCTGTGTCATCGAGCGTTTGCGTATGTCGAGGTCGATGACCAGCACGCGTTGATCAGTTTGTGCAAGGCTCTTGGCGAGGTTGGCGGTGATGAAGGTCTTGCCGGAGTGCTCGTGGAACGAGGTGAGGGTGATGACCTGTGCGCCTTCCTTCTCCTTGCCGAGGAAGGCGATGTTGGTGCGCAGCACGCGTATGGCCTCGGAGATGATGCGGTGGGAGCCGCCCTCGGCCTTACCGGCCGTGAAGGCGCTCTCGATGTTCACGTCCTCGTCGAAGGGCACCTCGCCGAGGAAGGGCACGCTGAGCACACCCTCGAGGTCGCGGCGTGTGCGCACCTTGGTGTCGAGGAAGATGCGTGCCAGGAGGATCAGCGAGGGGATGAGCAGGCCGGCCAGCAGACCGAGGAACATGATCTTCGTGCGGCTCGGGCTGATGGGCGTCTCGTCGCCGTCCGACGAGTCGATGATGCGTGCGTTGTCAGCCACCATAGCCTGCGAGATGGCGTTCTCCTCGCGTTTGTTGAGCAGGAAGGTGTAGAGGGCATCCTTGATCTTCTGCTGTCGCTCGATGCTGATGACCTCGCTCTCCTTCTCGGGGATGTCGGCCATCTTGTTCTCGGCGAGGCGTCCGCGGTAGGAGATGTTCTGGCGCTGGGCTTGCAGGTTGCGTATGTGGCTGTTGAGCAGGTCGGCGAGGATGCGGCGTTGTGTCGTCAGGTTCTCGCGCAGCTCCACGACGATGGGGTTCTGTGCGCTGCTGCTGCCGCCGAGCCGGTTGTACTCCTGCTGCAGGGTGTTGATCTTCTGTATCTGTCCCTCGATGCCGCTCTTCTCCAGACCGATATTGGTGGGAATGAGTTCATTGGCATTGGCGGGGTTGGTGAGGTATTCCTTGACGGACTCGGCCATGCGCAGCTCCACCTCGTTGTTGATCTGCTGGTTCTCGGCGGTATAGGATTCGTCGATGTATCGTTGCGTGGTGAGCGACGGGTCAACGTATTTGTTGCTGCGCTTGAATGTCGCCAGTTGCGAAGCCACGTTGCCGAGCTCGCTGGCGATGATGCTGATGCGCTCGTTGATGAAGTCCGCTGTCTTGATGGATATCTCCTGTTTGCTGGCGCGCGCATCGGCATTATAGACGTTGATGAGTCCGCGCAGCACGGCTTGAGCACGTTGGTAGGACTGATCCTGCAGCGCCATAGTGAGAATGGATGCTGCCTCGTCGCCCTGGCGTATGCTGATGGCATTGTGGTACTGTCTGACGATGCTCTCGACGGGATATTTCGTGACGTGCGTCTCGAGGTCGATCCACGAGTCGTCGAACTTAGGCGTGAGGGTGATGCGCAGCCGTCCGACGGGAGTCTTGACGATCTCGCCGAAGCGTACGTCCACCTCGGGGCTGTCCTCGTAGAACTCCGAGAGCACGGCATGCAGCGTGTCCTTGATGTGCATCGTGAACTGAGCACCTTTCTTCTCGTTGATGTCGAGGAACTCGATGTTCACGGGTTCGCGGCCGTACATGTCGCCCCGGTAGAGCTGAATGCGTATGGTGTAGAGCATGTCGGTGTGCGTGTCTTGCACCATCTTTTCCAACAGCTCCTTGGAGCGCATCATGTGCATCTCGTTGGCGATGTTCACCGAGTTGATGACGCTGCTGTACTTGCCCAGGCCCACCACGCCGTCGCTGTTCGACGGGTCGTTGATGAGCACGTCGATGGAGCTGAAGTAGGTGCGCGGCGTGTGGATGTACTTGTTGTAGGCCAGCACGAGGCACACCGCCAGCGACAGGACGTACCACTTCCAGTTGGCGATCAAGTAGTGCACGATGTCCATCACATTGAAGGACTGCTCGTTGTGCTGCTCCGCTTGTTTATTCCTTGTTTCCACTAACTTTAAACTTTAAACCTTAAACTTTAAACTTGTCAACTTGTCAACTCGTCAACTTGTCAACTCGTCAACTCGTCAACTCGTCAACTCTCAACTCGTCAACTTGTCAACTTGTCAACTCGTCAACTATTTCAAAATATACGTTACGCTGTAGGCAATAGACGCAATCGTGGCGAGCATGGAGATCCAGATGGCCGCCTTGTTGGGGGCATCGGACTTCTTCTTGTTGGGCTCGGCATAGACGATGTCGTTCTGTTGAAGGTTGAAGGCCGGTGAGGTGAAGATGGCTGTTGTGGTCATGTCGAGGTCGTACTCCGTTCGTTGGCCGTACTCCTCGCGTATGACACGTACCTTTTTATACTTGGCGCGTCCTTCCAAGTCGCCCATCTGCGCTAAAGCCTGCAGGATGTTGATTTGTCCCTCGGGCACGATCAGCTTGCTGGGGTTGAGGGCTCCGAGGCCATAGATGGTGAAGTTGGTGATGCGCGTATCGACGAGGGCGTCGGGCATGTGGTTGCCTTCGGTGAGCAGTCCCTCGACGAACTCGTTGACCTGTTGCAGGGTGAGCTCGCCGACCTGGAGCCGTCCGAGGATGGGGAAGTTGATGCAACCCTCGTCATCGACGAGATAGCCCTCGGAGGCTGTAGCCTCTGGGGTGACCGTGGTGCTCTCGAGGTTGACGCGGTAGGAGGCATTGTTGAAGGGCATCGCCAGCTCCTGCTTGGTGCAGCTGACGTGGATGTCGAGGCGGTCGCCAGGCTTGACGCGGGTCTCCTGTTTCTGGGAGATAGGCACCGCGATGTTCACGGGCATATCCTCCAGATAGATGAATTTCTTGGGCTTGCAGGATCCCAGCATCAATACGGCGATGCAGAGCAGGATGCCGGTGGCAGCCCTGCATGGGTGGGGATAGTGATTCATAACGTGATGATCGGCTACTTAAGAGGTGTGAGAATGGGGTGCCGGCTTGGGGTTAGAGCTCTGAGCTGATGCTGGTTTGCAGCGAGCCGGCATTGTTGTCTTCTACCCATTCATCTGTGCCGTTAACAGTAGTGGTCTTCACTTTCATCTTGCTGTCGGAAACGGCCATGATGGGTTGACAGGCGACTTTGACACGCTTCGTTGTCAGTCCCGAATAGTTTTTCTTTTCCATAATCGTATATAATTTTTAAATTTGAATATTCTTTTGTCCCTTGGCCAGCGAGAAAAGGAGGCTGAGGGTTTCTTTGGGTGCATATCGGAGGGCGAAGGGTGCATGGCTGCAGAGGCTTCGCAGGGTGTGGAGACGGTTGCGTCCCCGTGTGTGGGCTTGTTGCCATTGGGCGTTGTGTTGCCCGAAGTTGCCTCCGCTGAGGGTTAGGCGGAGGAGACGGTCGCAGTCGGCAGCGGAGGCCGACGCATCGTCGATGGGTAGGGTGGTGTCCATGCCAAGGTGGCGATGGAGGAATTGTTCCAGCAGACGCGACCAGCGCAGGAGGCCGGTGTCGCGGAGGGCTGCGGTGAGAAGGGCGGGGTCGTAGCTCCCGCTGAGGTGGTGAAGGGCACATGCCAGGTCGCAGAACTGGCGGAGGCCGATGCCTACGGAGGCGGTGTGCTTGAAGATATGCGCGGCGTGGATGAGGAGGGTGACCACGGCGCCGGGCGTCGGCACGTCGATGGACGTCTCTCCAGGGGCGCCGACTTGGAGTGTGGCAAAGCCCTCACGCACGTTCATATTATATATTGTCTTCTGATGGGCGGGCCAGAGGAGGTCTGCCAGACGAGGATGCAGCTCGACCTCGGTGTCGTCATAGCTGAAGCACAGGCTGCCGTCGGCGTGGCGTTCGCTCTGTATGCCCTGACGTTCGAGGGCGGTGGGAAGGGTGTCCAGGACGTTGGACGGCAGGTACCAGTCGATGTCGCCGTTGACCCGCAACTGTGGTTTCTCGTAGCAATGGGCCGAGGCGAGTCCCTTGATGAGGACGGGCTCGGTGCCGGCCTGACGAAGGAGGTTGTAGGTGACCGCGACGACACGTTGCATGTTGCGGTGCGAGGCCATGATGGCGGCGACGTCCGAGGTCCACTGTAGGGTGAGCGCCGTTGGCGGCACGAGGTCGTCGGGCAGGCGTTGCAGCGCATCATAGACCACGCCTTGCACGGTCTGGCGGCACGCCTCGTCGTACACCTGCTGCCATTCGCCGGGTGTGAGGGGGAAGCAGTCGGCTGCGGGTGTGGTGCCCCAGAGTCCGCAGCGCAGGAGCTCGAAGAAAGCCTGCTGGCAGCGTGTCATACGATCAGTCCGTACTCGTTCCATGTCTGCAGAAGCTGGCGTACGTCGGTCAATGCCTGTTCGTGGCTTACGTCGTAGGATGCGGCAAGCTCGCGGGCCATCTCTTCGGGTGTGAAGTCGCGGTTGGAGAACTGCTCCCACAAATAGGCTGCCGCCTCGTTCATGGCGTAGAGGTCCGTGAGGTCGATGGCCCCGCCGTCGGGGTCGATGATGAAGTGGTCTTTGCCTACGTTGACGTGGTGGAGGTCAGCTTTGAGTCGCATCAGAATTTCTTTCCAGTGATGATGGCAATGGCCGTGAGGCCGATGATCTTGATGTCGAGCCACAGGGTCCGCTCCTCGAGGTAGGCGAGGTCCATGTCCAAGCGGGTGATCATCTTGTCGATGGTGTCGGTGTAGCCGTTGTAGAGGGTGGCACGTGAGAAGATGCCGGGCCGCAGGGCATAGAGCCGTACGTAGTCGGGACGGCGTTGCAGGATCTGGTCGATGTAGTATTTGCGTTCGGGGCGCGGACCCACGAAGGACATCTCGCCACGCAGGATGTTCCACAGCTGAGGGAACTCATCGAGGTGATGGGCACGCAGGAAGCGTCCGATGCGTGTCAGGCGAGGGTCGTCGTTCGTGAAGAGCATGGGCTGACCGTCCATCTCGGCATTGGTCTTCATGGAGCGGAATTTGTAGAGCATGAAGGGCTTGCCCTTGTAGCCGATGCGCTCCTGACGATAGATGACGCAGCCACCTCCACTCAAGCATATACTCAGATAGATGAGCAGCATGGGGATGGCAAAGATGATGATGGAAAGGATGGCTAAAATGATGTCGAAGGTTCTTTTCATTAGCTGATTTATTGTTGTCGAAGCTCGAAATTCCGAAATGTCGAAATCACGACTTGATCATCTCTTCGTAAAGCTGTTGGCAGGCGGTGATCATATCCTCCATGCGGAACAGCTGTTCGTAGCGTTGCCGCGATTGCCGGCAATAGCGTTGATAGCGCTGCTGGTCGGTGCAGATGTCCATGATGGCCTGGGCGGTGGCCTTGCTGTCGTACGGCGGCACGTTGATGCCGGTGACGTCGTTCTGATTCACCCATGGCACTCCCGATCCTGGTATGTCGGTGGCTACGATGGGCTTGGCGTGGATCATCGCCTTGACCTGCACGATGGCGAAAGCCTCGCGCTTGTCGATGGACGTGAGGCAGAAGAGGTCGCAGGCATCGAAGTAGGCGCCTAAGTGGTCTTCGGAAATGAAGCCCACCAGCTTGACCTTGTCCTGTAAGCCACGGCTCACGATGAGTTCTTGCAGGTGGTTCTGCTGATACCCCGTACCGCCGATCAACACCACGTAATCATCGGGCAGGTAGGTGGCGGCTTCGATGAGGTATTCGTAGCCTTTGTAGAGTACCAGGCGTCCGAGGGAGAAGATGATATGCTTGCCGGCGTAGCGTTCTTTGAGCCGTTGCGTCAGCGCCGGGTTGGGCGTGGTCTCGTAAACGCCGATGGGGATGCAACGGCATTTCTGCTGTACCTGTGCCAGGGCGTCGGACTGCTGCAGATAGACGGGCGACGTGCCTACGATGACATCGGCGCGACGGATGAGCCAGTTCTGTAGGGAACGGTAGAACTTGAGCAGCTTGTTCTGGCGGATGATGTCGCAATGCCAGTGCAGCACGACAAGACCTTTGAAGCCAGAGGCATAGATCGCCAGGGCGGCCATCGGGTCGGGATGGTGGACGTGGATGATATCGTAGTGGTTGCAGATCTGCACCAGCGTCGTCACCATGGTAGGGGCAATCATCGTTGCCTTGGCTTCTAAGATGGTACGGCAGACATAGATGTGGCAGTGCTCGTTGAGCTGTATGTCCTCGGTGTGCCCATCCTTGCTGGCAAACATGGCATCGCAGTCGATGCCACGCTGCGACAAGCCTTCGGCCAGAGCGTACATGACTTTCTCTACGCCACCCTTCAGGGGATAGAATTTACCGAGTTGAAGAATTCGCATGATTGATGATTGATGATTGATGAATGGTGATTGATGATTGATGAATGGTGATTGGTGATTGATGAATGCTCAATGATGATTGATGACTTCGTTCCAGGAGTGAGCGATAGGAGGTTGGGGCATCGTTGGTTTAATGTCGTGTAAGTTGCTGTGGTCTCCTAGTAGAAGTTGAAGCATGAGTTGTTTGAGTTGTTGTGGTTCATCGGGGTCGAAGAAGGCGGTGCTGGCGCTTCCGCCTGCTGTCTCGTGGGCGTAGGGGCGGTCGGCTAAGAGCATCGGGCGTCCGGTCTTGGCGAACTCGCTGATCGGCAGTCCCCATGTCTCTACCTGTGATGGAAAGACGAGGCAGGAGGCTGAGGCATACAACGCCTCGAGTTCTGCCTTGGGGAGGAAACCGCAGAAACGGATGGACTTGACGTGACCCCAGCGTCGATGCAGCCATCGGCTGTAGCGGTTGAAATCGGGTGAGGTGGTCAGTAGTACCTCGAAGCGCCCCTCCCCAACTTCCTCCTCCAGCAATCGTGCCGCCTCGCAGAGGCATTCGAAGTTCTTGTGGACGTCGGGGTAGGCGGGGTAGAGAAAGGAAGACCCACCCCCCGCCCTCCCTGTAAGGGAGGGAGCAGAATGTTCTGAGCAGGCATCCGCTTTGCAGTCCTTGAAGGTAACCGCTCCCTCCCTTACAGGGAGGGCGGGGGGTGGGTCTGCTATTGGTGGAAACACCACGATCTTATTCTTGTCCCATTGGAACATCTGCTGGAATGCCTCGCGAAACCACTGCGACTGCACGATGACGAAGGCGTTGCGGTGCAGGTTGATGCGGTAGATGAGCTTGGTGAAGAGGGCGAAGCAGACGATGCGGTAGTTCTGCCATAGGTGGTGCCAATGCCAGCGGAAGAAGGGGTATGAGTTGTGGCAATAGACGGCCTGGCGGTGTGCCTTCACACGAGGCGTCGTATCGTGCAGCGACAACCATAGGTCGATGTCACCGAGGCGATGTGAGATGCCGTGCATGGTGACGTATTCGCACCACAGCCGATGTGCCCACGAACGCACGGACCACGGCAACTCGATATACTCGATGCCCGGATAGTCGCAGAGCTGACGGTCATGCACCAAGGCCACGACACGCAGTTCGTCGCGCTGAGCCAGCTCCGACAGTTCCTGTAGGCAGTTGCGCAGGATGGTCAGTGTGCCACCCTTGCGCAGGTTCACTGCTGAGACAACGAGTAGTTTACGATTCTTCATTCATTACTTCTTGCCACTTGCTCATGATGCGTTCCTCGGAGAAGCGCTCGGAGGCTTGGAGGGCGGCGTTGCCCATGTCTTGGCGCAGGGATGGATCATTCATTAAAGTCGTCAGGCGTTGAGCAAACAGCGCCTCGTCCCGACCCTCGATGAGGTAGCCGTTGATTCCGTCCTCAATGACGTCACGCGGCCCGCATTGGCAGGCGAAGGCGATGATGGGCAAACCGTAAGTCTGGGCTTCGAGCAGCACCATGGGCAAACCCTCGTAGCGGGACGTCAGCACGAAGATGGTCGAACGGAGGTAAAGCGACTGGATGTCGGATGTAGGAGGCACGAGGTGAACGCTGTCCTCAAGTCCCAGACGCTCAATCTGCAGCTGGAGCTCTTGGCGCTGCGGGCCGTCGCCCACGATGTCGAGGTGCCAGCCATCCGGTAGTTGATGAGTCCTATTTATCTGATGCCAAATATTGATCAGCGTGTCGAAGCCCTTCTGATAGTCGTAGCGTCCTACGGCAAGGACTCGCTTGCTCTGGTAGCGGTTGCCCTCCCTTATGGGAGGGGGCACGGTGTCGGGTCTGCTATTGGGTATGACACGGATGTTGGGTAGGTTACCCCAGAGAGCCGCATCTTCGTGTGTGAGGACGATGAAGCGGTTGTATTTCCTGACGACCTTCTCTTCTTGCCTCGTGCGCCAGCGGTCGGCGAGCGCCCAGAGACCGCGGCGGCCGTATTGCAGCTTCTTGTTCTTGGAGAAATGGATCTCCAGTATCTTGCGGCTGCCGTCCTGTAGCTTGTGGACAAACGAAACGTCGTTGTTGAACATGCAGACCACCACGTCAGCCCGCAGCTGACAGAGCAGCTTCGACAGCCGGCGGCGGTGCTTCCATTGCCGGACGGGATAGCGAAGCAGTTTGCTCAGCAGGCGGCCGTTGTCGGCATCGTAGTTGATGTCCAGGTCGTAGGTTCTGATGCGTCCGTCCAACGTGAAGTACGGCTCCCGTCCCCGCTGGTCGGTGGTCACGATGCTCACCTCATAGCCTTGGGCGACGAGCCAGTTGGCCTTGTTGGTCAGCACCCGTTCCATGCCGCCGGAGTTACATGTGGCAGCTATCAAGTAGACAATCTTCGTTTTCGTTTTCGTCAAGGTTCACGTTATCGTTATATCCTAAGCACAGGAAGGGAGCGAATACGAGGAAGAGGTCGGAGGACACTTTGAACCACACGATGAAATTCAGGGCCAGGAGCATGGCGAAGAGCCATAGCATGTCATCGGACTGATGGGCGCAGGCCTGTGCCACCTTGAGCATCAGGTATGAGAACAGCAGCATTCCCACGACACCGAAGTAGAAGATGAAACGCACGTAGCCTACGTCGGTACTCATGTAGTAGCCTTCCGTTGTCTCGCCCGTATAGTGGACATCCGTCTCTAGGGGATTCTCGAAGTACCCGTCGCCGATGATCCATGTCTTGGCATTGTCCGGCCACACATACATCTCCCTCAGGCGGTCGTTGGACGTATAGTTGAAGTCGCCTTTCTCCACCAGGTTGAAGAAGCCCTCGAAGGCAAAGCGCAGGTGGCTGTGCATCCTGGGGTCGTTGTTGTAAGAATAGACGAAATACGGAATGCTGACGACGGCGATTCCGACCAGCCAATACCACACGGCCGACACCTTATTCTTCTTCGCCTGTGACGACGAGGAAGGCCGCACGCTGACATAAAGCAGATAGAGAAGTGCTACGCCAACGCCCACTAAGGTGGTGCGGGCGATCATGTTGCCAACCACCGTGATGATCAGGAAGGCGAGGATATAGAGCAGGCTCTCGTACCATTGCTTGGTGACTCGGCTGTCGGTCAGCAAGTACATGATGATCGCGAGTACTGCGGCAAAGCGCATGCCGGCCACATCCAGCGCACAACCGATGCCATATAAGCGGTGTACGTTGCCCATGAACACCATGTCCTGTTGCAGCACCACCGAATTGATGGCTTGCTTCACCAATGGATTGCTGTCCATGGCAAGGGTGATGATGCATTGGAACACGCAGACGGCAGTCAGATAGGCGGCGATGAGCCGCCAATTCAGTTGCCCATGGATCCAACGGATGACGCTGCAAACCGTGAAGGCCGCGCCCCACCACACCCAAAAGGACATGATATAGGTGGCGTAGGTGTAGTCGGTGGTGTTGTTGAGCGTCACGGAAACGATGCCGGCGAACGAGACGAGTCCTGCCAGGAGGGACAGGAGGATGAAGTCCCGGCTTACGGAGAGCTTCTTGTTCCCGATCATCCTGAAGAAGAGGATGACCAAGGCCATCGCTGCCATCGCCTTCTTGGTGTTCATTCCCGGCAGAGCGCGAAACTCGAAGGGGAAATAGAACATACTCGTTATGGCGACGCAAAGGATAACAGCTAAGCCTTTGAGGAACTTCATCGTTGAGTGACTTGGAGCAATAGGTGATGTAACTTCAGTGGGGCATAGAGGCGATGCGCAGCGCAGCGTTCCAGCATTCGTGCCCTCGTTGACACCTTATGGTTGGGAATCATGTTGTTCGCCTCCGGGAACCACGTTTGCCAGCGTTCGTAGTCCTCGTGCCGGTTGCTGATGAGGAAGGGAAACTTCACGTTCAACTTGAAGCAAGCGAGATCCTCGTCGGGCACCCGTCCATCGAGCGCTTGGATGACACGCTCGGCGTTGAAACGCATGTCGTCGTAGGAGACTTCGCTGCGAGCTGCCGTGAAGGCATTCTCGTTCTGCCGCACATAATGATAGGTGCCTTTGGGCAGATAAGTCACACGTCGTGCCTTGGCAAACAGCAGGATCATCGTCATGTCCTCGCCCATGCCGTGGCCGGCGGGAAAACTTACGTTTCCGTCTTCGTTTTCGTTATAAAGCTCCCGCTTCACGAGCTTGTTCCAGACGTTGTACTTCATCGTGCCATGCAGCAATCCGCATAAAGCCTCTTCGGGCGTGTTGTAAGCCGGACATCGCATGAGGCGTTCCTTATCGGGGTAGTTGAGGTACCAGTCTGTATAGACGATGTCGGCCTCGTTCTTGACGGCCGCCTCGTACATCGAGGCCAAGGCATCGCGTTCCAGGAAGTCGTCGCTGTCGCAATGGAAGATGTAGTCGCCGGTGGCGGCGGCCAGACCTGTGTTGCGTGCTGCGGGGAGGCCGCGGTTCTCGGTGTGGCGGAGGACGCGGACCTGTCCTTGCCGCTCGGGGTAGTCGTTCAGAACCCGTTGCAGCACCGCGATGCTCGCATCGGGCGAGCAGTCATCGACGAAGATGTACTCGATGTCGTCCAGCGTCTGCTCCATCAGCGAACGTGTGCACCGTTCGATGTAGGCTTCGACGCGGAAGATGGGGATGATGACGGAAAGGCACGTGCTCATGCTTCGACGTTATTACGTATTCAAGTTTCGCATATGCTCAACTTATGAGGTTATGAGGTTATAAGGTTATGAGGTTCTTCGCACTAAAGGCGAAGCGGCAAAGCCGAGCGATAAGTTGAAATATGTTTCTTCTGTCTATATGATAGCTGTTCTCACCT